>JABIRL010000104.1 GCA_018667855.1 Rhodospirillaceae bacterium | reverse complement strand
TGCGGCCCACCACGGGGTGGTCGACCCAGCGCAGCATGCCGCGTTCATGCAAATGGGGGTCGTTGACGACTTCCTCCAAATCCCGCACCGCGGCGGTGGGCACCTTGTACTTCTGCGCCGCGGCCTCGGCCTCGTCCTTGGTCAGGGTGGCGACCCAGGCACCGACAATTTCATCGACCTCGTCCATGTTCAGAACCCGGGCATCGGTGGTCAGGTAGCGTTCGTCGTCCTTTAGATCCTCGCGCCCCATGGCCTCCAGCAAATTCAGCCAATGGACTTCGCGCACCGTGATGATGGCCACATAGCCGTCCTTGGCGGCATAGACATTATAGGGCGCCACGGACAGACCGCCGTGGCGATTGCCCGTGCGGGTCAGGATCTCGCCGCCCTTTTGCTTTTGCCCGAAATACATGCCCAGGTTGGAGGCCAGGGTGGGGAAGATGCTGTCCAGCATGGATACCTCCACCAGGCGTCCCTTGCCCGTGCGTTCCCGCTCGTACAGCGCCGTCAGCACCGCGCCATACAAATGCGTGCCGGTGATGAAGTCGCAAATGGCCGGCCCGGCCTTGACCGGCGGGCCGTCAGGAAAGCCGGTCACATGCATGACCCCGCCCACCGCCTGCACGGTCAGGTCCATGGCCAGATCGTCCCGGCGGGGCCCGTCCCGGCCATAGCCGGAGCCGGAGGCATAGATCAACGCCGGATTAAGCGCCATCAGGGCATCCGCACCGACGCCGTGGCGGTCCATCACCGTGGGTGCGAAATTCTCCAACAAAACATCCGCCTGCATGACCATTTTCCGCAGCAGATCCTTGCCTCGCTCATGCTTCAGGTTCAGGGTCACGCCTTCCTTGTTGGCGTTCAAAATGGCCAGGGGCACGGAGCCGCCATCAGCCGCCGTGCGCCGGCGCAGGGGCTCGCCATGGGGCGGTTCGATCTTGATCACCCGGGCACCCGCCATGGCCAGCATGAAGGAGGCATAGGGGCCATTGTAGATTTGACCGAAATCAAGGATGGTGACCCCTTGCAGGGGGTAGGCTGGCTCGGGCATGGGGGACCTCTTGCAGGAAATTCACTCGACTTTGTTTTATTATAGACCGGAAAATTAGGAACAGGCCGCGAATGTCAGCACTTTCAACGCTTTTCTCGGTCGGCTTCCGCCCGTTCTTTTTGTGCGCCGGCGGTTATGGCGCCCTGGCCGCGGCTGCCTGGACCGGCTGGCTGGGGGATATCTGGGGCTGGCCGGAGGTTTACCCATCCACCTATCTGCATGCCCATGAAATGCTGTTCGGCTTTGCCCTGGCCGCCGTAGCCGGGTTTTTGAACACGGCGGTGCCGCAATGGACCTCTCGGCCGCCTCTTCGGGGTCTGGGATTGGCCGCCCTGGCCGGATCCTGGCTGCTGGGCCGCCTGGGTATTCTGGGCGCCGGCGTCATCGGGCCTGTTTGGGCCATGGCGGCGGACCTGATTTTCCCGATAGCGTTATGCGCGGTGATCGCCAACATGCTGATCCGGGCGGGGAACCGGCGCAATTATGGCTTTATCGCGCTGTTGGGCGGCGCAGCCCTGGCCAATCTGTGCTGGCATCTGGAACTGGCGGATCTGGTCACCTGGGAGGGCGATATCTCCGGGGCGGAAGTGGCGCAGCAGTTGATGTTGAATTTGCTGTTGTTGATCGTCGCCATCGTTGGCGGCCGGGTCATTCCGATGTTTTCCGCCAACTGGCTGCGTCGGCAGGGCCAGACCCTGGCCATGCGCCATCCCGTCTGGCTGCAACGGCTGTGCATCACCGGCCTGGTCCTGGTCACGGTGGCGGAGTTGCTGGGTCCAATCATTGACGATCGTCTGCTGGGCGCCCTGGCCCTGGCCACGGGCCTGGCTTATTGGTTTCGCCTGTCGGGCTGGAACGGGCACAAGACCTGGGCCCATCCGTTGGTCTGGATATTGCATCTGGCGTACTTCTGGGTCGGTCTGGCCCTGTTGCTGAAGGGCGGGCAGTATCTGATCGACATCCCCGCTGTTGCCGCCCGCCATGCCGCCGCCATGGGCGCCGTGGGCAGCATGATCATGGCCATCATGCCCCGGGTCAGCCTGGGCCATACGGGCCGCGAGTTGATCCTGCCCCGGCCCATGCTGGTGGCCTATGCCCTGATCCTGGCGGCACCCATCCTGCGGGTCGCCAGCCCGTTCGTTGAGGCGGACTGGTATCAGGTCGTCCTGCTGGGATCAGGCATGTGCTGGACGGCGGCGTTCGGGATTTTCATCTGGTGTTTCGCGCCCATGTTATTCAAGCCGCGCGCCACTTAGGATGGTCGGCTAGCGCTGTTATGGATGCCCGGATCAAGTCCGGGCATGACAAAAAAACCCCGTCATTGCCGGGCTTGCCCCGGCAATCCATGGCGCCGCGCGCCGATTAGGATGGCCGATCAGGGATAAAGCTTTTCCGCCCACCAGCTGTCGCCGTCGCGATGGAAGATTTCCCGGTCGTGCAGGCGGAACGGCTTGTCGGTCCAGAATTCGATCCGTTGGTGCACCAGGCGATAGCCGGACCAATAGGGCGGCCGGGGCACGGTGCCCAAGGCATGCTTGGCGGCGTATCTGGCCACGGCCTTTTCCAAAGCGAAACGATCTTCCAATGGGCGGGACTGCTGGCTGGCCCAGGCGCCGATCTGGCTGTCCTTGGCCCTGGAGGCGAAATAATCATCCGCCTCCCCCCCGCTGACTTCCTCTATCATGCCCTGAATGCGCACCTGCCGGCGCAGAGTTTTCCAATGAAAACACATGGCGGCCTGAGGATTGGCCTGCATCTCATCCCCCTTGGCGCTTTCGAAATTGGTGTAGAACACGAAGCCCCGTTCATCCACGCCCTTCAACAGCACCATGCGCACATTGGGCATGCCGTTGCCATCCGCACTGGCGAGCGCCATGGCCGTGGGGTCATTGGGTTCGGACTTTTCCGCCTCGGCCAGCCAGGCCTGAAAGCGGGCGATGGGGTCATGAGTATCAGACATGGCGGCCAATCTAATTCCCCCGCCCCCGGCTGTCGATGACATCTTGACAGCGGGCCGCCCGGAACCCTATATCCCATCCACCCTGGCTCCTTAGCTCAGTTGGTTAGAGCACGGGAATCATAATCCCGGTGTCCCCAGTTCGAGTCTGGGAGGAGCCACCAAAATACCAAACCCCCGGCGGTCTCACGAACGTCGGGGGTTTGTTGTTTTGTAGCCGCCACTTGGTTTTGAAAAAACGACACTTGGTTTTAATGACTGGCCATATCGCCTTAGCGGGCCGTTAAAGGGCCATTTCAACATCGATTATGGTAAGATTAGCGATGGCAACTGGATCGCTCACCCTCACCGATTATCCGGGCGACGCCGTTGCGGTTGCATGTGATCGGTGCGGCAGGCGCGGCAAGCTCAATAAGGCCAGGCTGATTGCCTAATACGGGCCCAGCGCTGCTCTACCGGACGTCTTGAGGCAGATCGCCGATTGCTCAATGGCCAAGGGCTATGGCAATGATCTGTGTGGCGCGAAATATGAAGGGCTGTGATCCGATAGATCACATTGGAGAGGCCGATGACCGATGAATCAGCATCAGCAGTATTGCTAGGCAACCCGCTGCGTGAGGAGGCGCGAAAAGTTCGACGGATATTATTAGCCGTGTGCGTGGTTGGCTACATCGTCATTTCTGGCGATCTGATACCGTCCGAAATAAGCCAATTTGGGTTGAAATTTAGCCACGTCCATCAGGGACTCTTTATTCAGTTTTTGTATTTGATACTTGGCTATCACGTTTTGATGTTCGGGTTTTTGGGATTAACCGATTATCTGGACCAAAAGAAACGACTATACCTCTCTGTCCAAGCGGCAGCTAATGAAGACCTCATTCGGGTCAGCGACGCCAAAGAACAAGGGTATTTTGAGAAATCCCAGGAACATGCGACCAAAGTCGTCAAACCCCACCGGTTCCAGCTATTGTTCGAACCGTCCGAAAAAGTCCGCATTCTAAGGTGGGAGTTCGAATTTTGGGCGCCGCTAATCGCGGGCATCATTGTTATAATCAAATTGATGCTCTATGACCCGCCGACCGCCATCGACTATCCAGTTCGCTGGGATTGACGCACTAATTGGCCGGACGTCGGTGCGGAATGTCTGGACGGTGATTGCTGGCTCTGTTGCGTGGGTGCGAGTAGCGTTCGGGCATGCTTTATCCAATCGAATACGACACCGCCGGCGCCGTCTTGGTGCTATGGGAGATGGAGCCGGGCGCGCCGTTGGAGCCCTATTGCGAGTTACGGTGACAGCTTACTAAATAGATCAAATTCGCCGTTGCTCGATGATTAGGCATTCGCGGCCCTGCGTCTTTGCCTAGCTTCTTCCCAGATCTCCTCCGCCGTCTGATCGGTGAAGCCGCTTATCCATGAGGATCGGGCCCCCCTGGTCGGCAATCGATGCAAAGGTGGCCTGGCCGTCGAATCGGTAATCTCCGTATGACCGCCGCACACGATCGACGAAACCTTGCTTTCGGAAGACGTGCTGGGACGTCTTGTTGGTGGCCTCGGTGACCGCCATGCTAAACCCCTTGCGTGTCCCGTTTGCCAGGCATTCCGAGACGAGTTGCTGCGCTATACCCTTACCCGCGAAAGGCTGTGCGACCCCCAAGAGAAAGAGGTGGATCGATGCGCCCGGATGGACCGCCTGCCCACTCCGGTACTCCTCATCCAACTGCCCTAGAATGTCGAAGACGGGATTGCACTTAGCGCTCAGAAGATCGATACCGTCTGGCGGCGCTGACGCCGAATCTTCCGTCAGGAGCGCACCACACATCTCTCCTGTTTCCACGGCACGGGCCACAATAGTAAGCCCCTGGTTGGCCGCCTGCGGGCAGAAAAGACGAACGAACTCCTCAAACTCGGACGGGGTCAGCCCAGCCGCCACCGCGGGCGGATCGAATTGAGTGAATGCCTCACCCAAGAGACTTGTCATCTCGGTGGCATCGGATGCTTGGTAAAGGCTGTACTTGATGTCCTGCCCGGGCGAAGCCACCTGATCCAAGGCATTGCTATCGGCATCGTCGGCCATTGTTCCGCCCCCATTCCCGGTTCCTCCGACAGCTTATCCCGAGCGATAGCACGTTGTGAAGCGCGCTTTGCCCGACCGGAATGCGGTCCGGATTCCGGTGACAGTTTGTTAAATAGACCGAATCCGCGGTCGCTCGGTAATCAGCTGTTCGCGGCCCTGCGTCTTTTCCTGGCTTCTTCCCAGATCTCCTCCACCGTTTTGTCGGTGAAGCCGCTTTTCTCACCCTCGATCAATTTTGCGCGAATTGTTTCAATCCGAGTGCCGGTATCCGACTCGTGGGATTGATTTTCCGAGTTCCATTCGTTCATCACGTCACCTTCACGCTGGAGCGGGGCCAAGTATTTCTGTTTGAAATCATCCGCATTTGGTCTTCATTCTTCCTGTCTAACCCCAACATCCTGCGCGGTTCCGTCTCCCTCAATCGATGGGCGGAAAGTTCGGGGCGCGTTTTTCGCGGAAGCTGGCGGTGCCTTCGGTGAAGTCGGCGGAGCGGTTGGTTTCCAGCATGATCTGGTTGGCGTCGCGGACGGATTCCTGCAGGGATTGAAACGGCGTGTCCCAGGTTTGCTGCTTGATATGGCGCATGGATGTGGGCGAACACCAGGTGACCATCTCCCTGGCATAGGCCAGGGTCTCCGCGCGCAGGCTGTCAGGCGTGAAGATATTGTTGACCAGGCCCAGCCTCATCGCCTCGTCCGCGTCTATGGTCCGGGCCGACAGCAGCAGGTCCATGGCATTGGCGTGGCCCACGACCTTGGGCAGCAACCAGGACATCCCGAACTCCGCGCCTAGGCCGCGCTTGGCGAAGGCGGTCGTGAACAGGGCGCTATCGGCGGCAAAGCGGACGTCGCAGCCCAGGGCATAGAGCAGACCCAAACCCGCCGCCGGGCCGTTCACCATGCCGATCACCGGTTTGCGAATGCTTGGCAGATAGGCGTGCCGGGTCTGGTAATCGGCGCGAATATTCATATTGAACGGCGTGGGATTCTTGACGATCAGTTGTTCCGGCACCAGGTTGTTGAAGCCCTGGATATCGCCGCCCGCGCAAAAGCCGCGCCCCGCGCCGGTCAGAATGATGACCGTTGCCTCCCTGTCCTTGTCCGCCCGCTGCATCACATCGTAAAGTTCAACAATCATATCGTCATTCAGCGCGTTCAGACGCTCCGGCCGGTTCAGGGTCACGGTCGCGATATTGTCTTCAACTTCGTAGAGTACGGTTTCGCTGGTCATTCATGGGCTCCGTTATCTTTGATAATTCGGCTAATTGTTCAGGAAAGCGGCCACCTGTGTGAATGACAATCAGCAAGGTCATCTACATCTCACACACGGCGCCAAGACCGTGACAGTCCCGGATCACGGTATGCGGGCGACGGCCTCGATTTCCAGCATCATGTCCGGATGGGCCAAGGCGCTGACCTCGACCAGGGTGCTGGCGGGGCGGGCTCCGAAGTGGTCTCGCCAGGCATCCGGAAATTCGTAACATTGTTTGATGTCGGTGGTGTACATGACCACTTTCACAAGATGTTCGTAGCCGGTCCCGGCGGCCTCAAATATATCCGCGACGTTGGCAAAGCATTGCTCGAACTGCCGGCGCAGATCGCCGACACCGACAACCTCGCCATTCTCATCCCGCGCCGTGATGCCGGAGGTAAACAGTAATTGCCCCTCCACCACCACGCCCTGGGCAAAGGGCAGGGATTTCTGAAATGGTTTTTCAACATCGATGCTGCGGCGGGTCATGGGCGCAATCCTCCTGTTCGCGATGGCGGTTTGAACGGATTTTTTTGGATCATAACAGCAGTTGCGTTGACGGTCGGTGGTTTAATGGCTCAACGCAACTCCGGCTCAACCAGTTTACCGGGATAGTCCGGCTGTTGGGCCGGCGTGGCGGCGATGAAGGCGGGCAAGTCCACACAGGCCTTAAAGATTCCGTCGATCAGGGGAAAGGGCGACATATCCACATTGAAGCGGGTCAATCCCTTGGCCACCTGCGGGATCAAGTGCAAATCCGCCCAGCCGGGCGCCTCGCCAAAACAATAGGGCCAAGCCGTGGGCCGCCGCCGCAACAATTCCTCCAGCGCGGCGAAACCCACCGCGAACCAATGACGCTGCCAGTGGTCGATACCGTCCTGTTCCACGCCAAGGCCATGGTGCAGAAAGCGCCGCACCCGGATCACATCAATGGCATGCATTTCGGAGACCACATGCTGTGCGAAGCCGCGCGCCTGGGCGCGCAGCACCGGGTCGGCCGGCAACAGGGGCGGGTTGGGATGGGTTTCCTCCAGATACTCCAGGATCGCGGTGGACTGGGGGATGATGCGGTCGCCGATTTTCAAGGCGGGCATCAACCGTTGCGGATTGATTTTCTCGTAGGCCTCCCAGCCGATTTGACCGACCGAGATATAGTCGTAGTTGATCTGTTTCAGGGCCAGGGCAATGCGCACCCGCTCGCCGGCGGAATTGAGATAGTTGGAATACAATGTCAGGGTCATGATTGCCGCCGCGCCATCTTTCGCACCACCTGTGTCTGGATTGCCGATCACTTATCTTGCATTAATTTGCATTGATTTGATCAATCCCGGAATACCGGCCACTATCATACATTCGGGAAAACGGGAGGAAACAGCAATGAAAATCACCAACGTCAAAGTGGATATCTGCGCCTGGAAATCCGCCGGCTGGAAGACCGGCGTGGGCACCATGTTCGGGCAGGAACAGCAGTTGGGCATCGTCACGGTGGAGACCGACGAAGGTGTCAGCGGCAATGCTTTCCTGGGTTCATCCCGCATGGGGGCGCATCATTTCGCGCCGGGGCTGATCGAGTTCATCAAGCCCATGATCATGGGCCGGGACCCCCAGGATATCGGTGCCATCTGGTGGGAGATGTGGAAGCAGAACCGCTCCGTCGCCACCAACGTCATTGGCGCCATCGATATCTGCCTGTGGGACATCAACGGCAAGATCGCCAACCTACCCATCCATCGCCTGCTGGGCACCTGCAAGGAAACGGTGCCCGTCTATTCCTCCACCGCCTATCACGCCACACCGGAAGAGTATGTGGAGGAGGCGCTGCGCTTCAAGGAGATGGGCTGGACCGCCCACAAGCTGCATCCCCACGGCACGGCAAAGGCGGATATCGAGATTTCCCAGGCCGTGCGCGAGGGGGTGGGCGGCGATATCAAGCTAATGATGGATTCCATGTGGGCCTATCAGTACGAGGACGCCATGCGCGTCGGCCGCGCCATCGAGGAACTGGATTTCTACTGGTACGAAGATCCTTTGGTGGAGGAAGACATCTACAACTACGTCAAGCTGAAGCAGAAGCTGGACATCCCCATCATGGCCACGGAATACGCCCCGGGCCGCTTCTATGGCATGGCGCAATGGATCACCCAGAACGCCACGGACATGCTGCGCGGCGATGTGGCCATCACGGGCGGCATCACGCCCCTGGTTCGCCTCTGCCATCTGGCGGAAGGCTTCAACATGAAGTGTGAGATCCACCACGGCGGCAATTCCCTGAACAACGTGGCCAACCTGCACGTCACCATGGCGGTGCCTAACTGCGAATTCTTTGAATTCTTCCCCTGCACCGGGGCCAACGAATTCGGTCTGGTGGAGGACATCCAGTACACCGACGGCTATGTGCATGCCCCGACCGAGCCGGGCCTGGGCTACCAGATCGATTGGGATCTGGTGAAGCGGGAACACATCGGAACGGCGGAGTAGGGCTCGACCTATTTTTCTCTCATGCTTGTGCGCGGGGCGCACCGCTCCACATAATGCCCTTGGGGGTGCGGCGCAGCGGCGCCGGGCCGCTGTCGCGGCCTGAAGCGGCATCGTCTCCAAACGCAACAAAGCCCGGACCGTTCGGTCCGGGCTTCGCTGTTAGCGCGGTAACGCTTAGTAGATATTTTGCGCCGAGACCATGGCATAGAGCATGGGGATCGACAGCAAGGTGTTGGTCCGGCTGAACAGCATGGCCGTCCGCGCCGCGGCTGCCTTGGCATCCGCATCGACTTCCACCATGCCCAGGGCCTTCTTCTGGTTCGGCCAGATGATGAACCAGACGTTGAACCACATGATCGCGCCCATCCACATGCCAATACCGATGGCGGTATGCTTTGGCACGCCGTCCGTGATGCCCAGCGAAATAGCATCCACCAGATAGCCGTTCATCCAAGCCAGCAAAAGGCCGGTGATGATGGTGCCCATGGCGCCCCAGCGGAACCAGAACAGGGCGCACGGTGCGATATGCTTGCCAATGGCCGGTTTCAGATCATCCGGAATGGCCGGCATGGTCGGGATCTGCACGAAATTGAAGTACCACAGAATGCCGATCCACATGACACCGCAAAGCACATGCAGCCAGCGCATGAAGAAGGCGCCCCAGGCATGGTCGAAGGTAACGCTCCCCGAATGCCAGGCCATGAGAACGACGACCATGATTACCGCCAGGACGATGCCCGCGATCACGGTATTGCGTAACGATGTGAGAATTGCTGCCACTTTTCTTCCCCTACCCCAATTTTTGCGATTCACTTAATCAATAGTACCATTATTATCCCAAAATTCATATGTTACGCCGCCGTCCGGGCCCCGCAGCAACCAGAAAGACGCCCCCATGAGCTTTGATTTCACGCCGTTCTTCCGCGATGACCTGCCCCCCGCCGCCAACCCCTGGGGCGGTTTTCCCGAATTTAACTTTGTCGGCGGCCATAATGACGCCGACGGCGTACCGGTCGAAGCCCTGACCGAGGCCCTGGCCAAAGCCATGCAGCGCGACGGCAAACAGCTTGCCACCTATGGCATGAACAGTGGCGCCCAAGGTTATCTGCCCCTGCGGACATGTATCGCCCAGATACTGGAGGCCCGGGCCGGGATGGCCACCGACCCCGCCAATATCCTGATTACCACCGGCTCTCTGCAGGGCCTGGACCTGGTCAACGGCGCTCTGTTGTCACCGGGCGATACGGTGATCGTCGAGGACGTTAGCTACGGCGGTGCCCTGAGCCGATTGCGCCGCTGCGGCGTCGATTACAAGTCGGTCAAGGTGGACGCGGGCGGCATGTGCATGGACGGCCTGGCCACAGTGCTTGGCGATTTACAGGGGCAGGGAATCCGGCCCAAGTATATTTATACAATTCCCACGGTTCAGAACCCCTCCGGCACGGTGATGAGCCGTGAACGCCGCCAACGGATGCTGGATTTGGCCCGACAATACGGCGTGCCCATCTTTGAAGACGACTGTTACGCCGATCTGCTGTGGGAGGGCGATCGCCCGGCATCGATCCGCTCCATGGACGAAAACGGCCAGGTGATCTACTGCGGCACCTTCTCCAAATCCATCGCGCCGGCGCTGCGCATCGGCTATGTGGTCGCGGACTGGCCGGTGATGAGCCGCATTCTGCCCCTGAAATCCGACGGCGGCTGCGGCGCGTTGGAGCAGATGGCACTGGCCGAATACTGCCCCGATCATTTCGCCGGCCATGTTGATAAACTGCGCCAGACCTTGAAAGGCAAATGCGAGACAATGACGGCGGCCCTGGCGGAACAATTCGGCGCCACGGCGGAATTTAGCGCCCCCGTCGGCGGTATAT
Source organism: Rhodospirillaceae bacterium (assembly GCA_018667855.1). Taxonomy (GTDB): domain Bacteria; phylum Pseudomonadota; class Alphaproteobacteria. The sequence continues at coordinate 43,909 of JABIRL010000104.1, read as the reverse complement.
TCATTTGGATTACCTTGCCCGATGACGTCGACACCGATCGATTGGCGCAAGTGGCCAGCGCCCAGGGTGTGGCTATCAATCCCGGTTCCGAATGGTCGGCGGATCCCGATAGCGGCCGCCACCGCTTCCGGCTTTGTTTCGGCCATGCCACGCATCAGGTGATCCGCGACGGGGTCGCCCGTCTGGCCGAGATCTGCCATGGAGAATTCGGCGTACCGTTGCGCGGCGCCAATGTAGAACGCTGATCATTCCACCGATCAACTCACCGATCAACTCGCCATGGACACCCTGACCCAGATCGTTCTGGGGGCCTGCGTCGGCGTTGCGGTTTTGGGTCGGCGTCCGGGAAAAAATTGGGGCCCACGCCGGGCCGCCATTGCCGGCGGTCTGCTGGGTACCTTGCCGGACCTGGATATTCTGGTGCCAGCCAATGATGCGGTAGATGCCTTTGTCTCCCATCGCGGCTTTAGCCATTCTCTGGTTATTCAGGCCGCCGTGACGCCCCTCATCGGCGAGGGCATGGTTCGCTTCATCGCCGCCCTGCGCCAGCAGCGGGTTCTGACCTACGCCGCCGTTTATCTGTGTCTGGCCACCCATGCTCTGCTGGATGGCATGACGGTCTACGGCACCAAGCTTCTGTGGCCGCTGTCGATAGAGCCCTTCGCCGTCGGCTCCATCTTCATAATCGATATTCTCTATACCCTGCCGTTGCTGGTGGCGACTGTCTGGGCCTTGTGCCTGCGCCATTGGACACCGCGCATGGGCATGATTGTCGCATTGGCCCTGGTGCTGTCCAGCGCCTATCAGGTTTGGTGTTTCACGGCGCAACGGATTGTTGCGGCGCGGGCAGGGGATTTTCTGGCGCGGTCCGGCATCGTGACGGAACGGATGTTGGCCATTCCGACGCCCTTCAATTCCTATTTCTGGCGTGTCATGGCCTTACAGGAAGATCGCTATCTCAACATTTATCTGCCCGTGTTTGGCGGACCGGAACAGATCACCGTTTATGATCATCCCCGCAATCTTGCCCTGGCGGGCTGTCTCGGCGATAGCCGGGCCTTTGCACGGCTGGAATGGTTCAGCAGGGGATACTTCCGTCTGGACCGGCGCGACGACGAGATCATATTTTCCGATCTGCGCATGGGTATGACACCGAACTATGTGTTTCGCTACGCCGTCGCGCGACTTCAGGACAATGTCTGGCGGACCGCACCGCCCTACCGCTTGGGAGGCCCCCGGGGCGGTTGGGACGACGTAGATTGGCTGCTGGCCAATCTGGCCCACGAACCGGCGAAACGGCCGGCGGAAATCAACGCATGGATTAGAACGGCCGATCTTTCCGGCGTCAGCGGCGAGAAAACCATAGTAGCGGGCTGTCAATTTTCTCCGACAACCGGCTAAGATAAGCGCAAAGCAACGCAACAGGATTGAAGCCATGAAATTCTATGACAGCAAGACCGCCCCCTCGCCCCGCCGTGTGCGCATTTTCATCGCCGAAAAAGGCCTGGATATCAAAACCGTCGATATCGATATGCGCAAGGGCGAACAGTTGAGCGATGAATTCCGCGCCATCAACCCCAATTGCACCGTGCCTGTCCTGGAACTGGATGACGGCAACCGACTGCTGACCACCGCCGGGATCTGGCAATATCTCGAGGCGATCCACCCCGAACCCGCCCTGATGGGCGCCACGGCCCTGGAAAAGGGCCTGATCGCCGACATTCGCTGGCAGATCGAATTCAGCGGTTCCATGGGCATGGCGGAGGCCCTGCGAAATACGGTTCCGGGCATGAAAGGCCGCGCCCTGCCCGGCCCCGATAATTACGAACAGATCCCTGAACTGGGCGAGCGGGGCAAGTTGCGGGTACAACGTTTTCTGGGCCGGATCGACGATATGATCGGCGACAAGGAATTCGTTGCCGGCGACAACTATACCGTCGCGGACATCGATCTGATGATCCTGATCGACTTCGCCGGCTGGCTGAAAATGGGCCTGCCCGAAGACGCCGCGAACGCCAAACGCTGGTACGACGCCGTTTCCAACCGTCCCAGTGCCAAGCTTTAGAGAGCTTCCGTCGAGTCCCAGCCGCGTTCTAGAACATTTTCGGATTTGAACTACCCACCCGCTCCCCCTGCCCGTCTACCCACAGGGTACCATCAATGGGTGGACGGGCAGGGGGAGCGGGTGACTTGGCTATTCGATGAATATCGAAAATGCGCTAACCGTCCAGGACCTCTCGTAGCTTGCGGCCGAAGTCTTTCAATGTGAAGGGTTTCGTCAAAAGCTCCAAGTCCGGGTCCAGGCGGCCGTGGCGGGCAATGGCGTCTTGCGTATATCCGGACATATAAAGGACCTTCAGATCCGCCCTCTCCCGAAGGGCTGCTTGCGCCAGCTCCGGACCGGAAACGCCGCCGGGCAGAACCACATCGGTTAGCAACAGATCGACTCGGGGCGTGGTTGATAAGATATCCAGCGCTAACCGACCTGTCCCGGCGACAATGACCGCATATCCCAGATCTTGCAGCATGTCCTCAATCAACTCCCGCAAACCGGCGTCGTCTTCCACCGCCAGGATGGTTTCTCCCGGCTTGCCCATCGCTGTTTCCGGCGCGACGGTCGTCAGGGGCGAGGCCGCCGCCGCCCGCGACCTTGGCAGATAGAGACGAAAGGTCGTGCCCTGGCCCAATTCGCTGTAGACAGCCACATGTCCGCCGGACTGTTTGACAAAGCCGAATACCATACTGAGACCCAGACCGGTGCCTTTGCCAACTTCCTTGGTGGTAAAAAAGGGATCGAAGATTTGCGCCTGAACGTCCCGCGACATTCCAGTGCCGCTATCGCTGACGGCAAGTATCACATACTCGCCGGGTTCAACTTCCAAATTTTCCGCCGCGTAGGACTCGTCAATCTGGGCGTTCGAAGTTTCAATGGTCAAACGTCCGCCGTTGGGCATGGCGTCGCGGGCATTGACCGCCAGATTTAACACCGCCTGTTCCAACTGCCCGGGATCAATGGCGCACAACCACGGCGTCGCCGCATTATCCACTTTGATATCGATGGTTTCGCCCAGGGTGCGCCGTAACATGTCGTCCATGCCGAGCAATAACGCCCCGATGTCAACGTCCTGGACATCCAGGGTCTGCTTGCGTGCGAAGGCCAATAAGCGGTGGGTCAACGCAGCGCCTCGGTCCGTCGCTCTGAGCGCCGGTTTTAAGTGGCTGTCGACGACGTCATCGTCCCCGAGTTTGCGATGCAGCAGTTCCAAATTGCCTTGAATGATCGCAAGTACATTATTGAAATCGTGCGCCACGCCGCCGGTTAATTGGCCAACGGCCTCCATCTTTTGCGCCTGACGCAACTGCTGCTCCTGAACGACGGACTCCGTGATATTGACCCATGTGACAAGCGTGCCGCCGTCGGGCGTGCGGTGCTCGCGAATTTCATGCCAGTAATCTGTTTCGCCCCGGCCATGCACCCTAAAGGCGGCTCGCGGCTGGCGATGTTGCTGAATGCGTTCCCGCAGCCATTGCTCTTCGCGGCCCTCTGCCTCCGACACGTGGCCGTGAGTAATCGTGGCGCGACAGAACGCCTCGAACGTCTCGCCGAGAAAATCGCGCCCATAAAGGCTTATCCGATGCTGACGGGCTACACCGTTCGAATAAACCAGGCAATCTTCGCTGTCGTAAAGGCAGACATGGTCGGGCATGTTATCCAAAGAATTGAAAAATCGGCGGTCTGCCTGTTCGGCCGCTCCTCGGGCTTCGACCTCCTCCGTGATGTCCGTGCTGACACCACGATAGCCAACAAGACTTCCATCGCCTTCAAAAATTGGGATGCCGCCGGAACGTATCCAGCATTTGCGCCCATTGTCGAGTATTCGGGACGAGACGATATCCCTGAAGGGCAGGCGGTTGGCAATGGCAACGTCAATACCGATACCGCTTTCCGGCGTTTCATAGATCTGATGCTGTTCCGCGGCCGTCTTACCAACAACACCGCCCGGGCTACCACCGGTAATCTCGTAGAACCGGTCGGATACATATGTGAACCTGCGCTCCGCATCGAATTCCCAGAACCAGTCCGAAGCCGCTTCGGCATAGTCGCGAAACCGTGCTTCGCTTTGCCGCAACGCATTTTCGGCTTTTTTTCGTTCCGTGATATCCTGGGAAATTCCAAAGACAGATACCAAATTGTGCTCGGCATCAAATTCCGGCCGACCTTCATTGCGGACATGCCTGATTTCGCCGTTCGATCTGACAATCCGGAACTCAAGCCCATACGGTTGATTTTCGGCCACGGCGGTGTCCCGAGCGGCAACAACGTCGGAAATATCGTCGGGATGAATCGCGTTTAATATTGTGTCAAGCGTCACCGGCGTATCGCTCGGAACAAGACCCCAGATTTCGTGCATTTCAGGTGACCAGTCGGCCAGGCCGGATGTGGTGTTGACCCGCCAGTGGCCAATATGGCCAATGCGTTGCGCTTCGGCCAGATTGCGTTGGCTTTCCCGTAAGGCCTGTTCAGCTTTCTTGCTCTCTGTTACGTCCTGGAAGCTGCCAAGAAGCGCCCTCTCACCCGCATAATTGATGCTCTGCAGCGAATGTACGGTTGAAATGTGCTCCCCATCGGCCCGGCGCATCTCGAGCACTTCATCGGAGATGAAACCATTGGCTTCGAACCGCGCCATTCGATCTTCACGTTCATATCGATGCCATACAAAATCCGCGACATTACGACCCACCAACGCCTCGATCGCAAGGCCAAGCACCGGGCCGACGCTGGGATTGGCGTATAGAATTATGCCGTCGGTGAGCCGCGTAATCAGCAGCGGAACGGGCGAACCTTCAGCGATGGAACGAAAATTCAGCTCGCTTTCACGCAAGGCCTGCTCGGTCTTTCGCCGCTCCTCATTCTCGACGATCCGGGCGCAATAGCTCGCCAGTGCGATGGCTATTCCCTGCTCGGCGACCGACCACTCGCGCGTGCCGCCAACATGGCACAGGGTCAGCCAGCCCAGGCAGGCGCCTTCCGACCATATCGACGCATCGAGAATGGCACCGATGCCGCGTGGCTCATATACCTGAGACCGTAAATCGGCGGCCCGCTCGTCGGTGGCAACATCGTCTATGGCGATGATACGCTCCTCAATCTCTCTTTCGAAGACCTCCCGGCTACGATTTAACCGCTCCCCACTTGCATGATTTCCGGTGCTTTTGACGTAGAGATCGACGCACTCCACTTCATCACCGGACGCCCCATAGAGCCAGACGCTGACCCGCTCCACCAGCAATGCCGCGCTCGCCTGTTCCGTGATGGTCCGGTACGCCGCCTGCAAACCCAGTTCAAACAAGTTCCGGGTTGCCAGATCGGTCATGATTGTTACCTGTCTGGCAAACAGGTCCCGTTCACTTCGCAGCTGCGTTTCCGCCGCGACACGTTCCGTGATGTCGCGGGAATTGAGGACGATGCCCCCAACCGAAGGATTGTTCGAAAGGTTCCTCCCAATCGCCTGCAAATGTCGCCATGACCCATCCTTGTGGCGGGTCCGCAATACAATCTCTCTCACGCGGGCGGGTGTTTCTGGCGCGCGAAGAAGCGCCTCGATGGCTGCCTGGACGTCATCGGAATGCAGAAAATCAAACACCTTGCGGCCGACAAGCTCTTCCGGTTTGTAGCCCAGCACCCTTTCCACCGATGGGCTTTCAAACAGGATCGTACCGTCCGTGCCGACGATCGTGATGGTATCGAGGGCGTTCTCGATCAATGCCCGAAGACGCTCTTCACTCCGCTTCAGGGCCTCTTCGGCCTGCGTGCGTTCGGTAACATCCACGAAGGTGGAAAGAATGGCCGGTTTGCCGTGCCACTCGATACGCCGGCCCATGATCAGGGCAGTGACGATTGATCCATCCCGGCGGACCATATCAGCCTCGAACGGCTCCGCCTGACCACCGGAAGTCAGCCGTTGACCCAATCGTTCTCGAACGCGATCACGCTCATAGGGGGGAAATACGTCTATGGCCACCACCTTTTCCATTAATTCTTCCACGGAATCGTATCCGAGCATTTCCACATATGCACGATTGGCGAAGTATCGCTGGGATTGATCAAGGATCGATACGCCCTGAAGCGAGCTCTCCACCAGCTCCCGGAAATGATTGTCGCTGTCGCGCGGCGTCTCGAGCCGTTGTGCTTTTTCCATGAGCACATCAATGAGACGGTCGCGTTCACGCACACTGCGTTCCGTGATACCAACTTCGGATCTGAGTGACTTAATCTGGCTCGCTAATTCATACAGGTCAGGAGACGCCATCGGTATATCCCAAGATAAGATTTGTGCTGCTATATTTGAGCCTACCCCAGACTAACATTATGTAAAGAGTGAGCGGCGATTTCCCGCGACATTAGGAGCCCGGGGGAAAATTTGTTTCCCATGGGGGCGCCTCTTGATGCATCGTAATCCGGCAGGTCCGATTGGGGCCGGACGAAGGAGTGTTATGATGCCGCGATTGCCGATCCCATCCGATACGGAAGCGTTCACTGAGGAGACCCGCGCCGCGGTGCGTCACATCCTCGAAACCCGCAAGAGCATGCCGCCGCCCAGCAGCTATCTTACCTATGGCGGGCAGGCCGGGGCACGGCTGTCGGATTTGGTCGAACACCTGCGTTACCACACATCATTGAGCGATGCAGAGTCGGAGCTGGCCATCTGCACCGCGGCGCGGGCCGCCAACGCCGATTTCATCTGGGGCGCGCACGTCAGGCTGGGCCTGCAGGCCGGCACCCGGAAAGAGGCGATCCACATCGTGGATACCTACGGGCCGCTGGACGGCCTGACGGCGGACGAGGCCTTGATCATCCGCTTCGGGCGGGAACTTCTGGAAGCGCCGCAAGTCAGTGACGAGACCTTCGCCGCCGTGCGGGAACGTTATGGTGAAAATGGTTTGCTGGAGCTGACGGCGACGATGAGTGTTTATATTATGAACGCCGCCATTCTGCGGGTGATGGATCACCGCGCGGCACCGGATGCCCGGCATTTGACGCCTCGTTAGGTCCGGATCGGCACTATGAAAGCATTTCCGCGAGTGTGACGGTCCGGTCCTCCCGGGCGGCCGTCTCAACCGCCAGGGTCGCGGCCAGGGTCATCATCCCGTCGCGGGCCGTCACGACGGGAATGACATCGCCCGAAACCACCGCCAGAAAATGATCGAGCTGATTGCGATAGGTGCGGGAGCCGTCCAGGGGCATATGTTGACGCAACAACGGATCCTGCCAATTCTTGCCCGCGCCGTCATGGCGCCATAGGTTCATGCTGGGCACCGCGAGGGCGCCGTCACGGCCGCCGAAAAAATAGCAATCCCCCGGCTGGTGCGGAAAATACAAGGCCTGCCCGGAGGTGACTTCCCAACTGTAGGGTGAGGCCACCGCGTCGCTCATCAGGAAACTGCCAAGCACGCCGTTCTCGAACCGCAAGGCGATGGTGGCCGTATCCTCAACCCCGAACCCACGAACGGCATTGGAGGTGAAGGCCCGAACAGAGTCGATTTCGCCGACAATGAAGCGCAGGCAATCGATTTCGTGAATAAGGTTGATCAACAACGGCCCGCCGCCGGGGGACCGCCGCCATTCGGCTTCGAAATAATTGTCTGGCTTGTCCAACATCCACATGCCGTTGACCGCGACAAGATTGCCCAAGGCACCCGCTTCTATGATACGCCGGGCTTCGCGAATATCGGGGCTGTGACGGCGGTGGTGTCCCACAAGAATGGGAACGCCGGCGGTCTCGGCTGCTTCCACCAGCTCCCGCGCCGCCGGCACAGTATCGGCGATGGGTTTTTCCACCAGACAAGGTATGCCCCGCGACAGGCAGGCCCCTCCGGCGGCGACGTGAAGTTGGTTGGGAACGGCCACGATCACGCCATCGGGCTTTGTGTCATCCAACAGCTGCTGATAATCGGCATAATAGGGTACGCGGATGCCCTGGGCGTAGGATGCGGCATCTTCCGAAACATCGGCCAGTCCCACGAGCTCGGCCCCTGGATGTTCCCGTATCAAAGTACAATGTTCGCGCCCAATCAGCCCGGCCCCGATCACCGCCAATCTCAACATCGCCATCACTACTCTCCATTGTCCATGGTGCAGGGTTCAAATAGCCCCTCAAAGCGGCTTAAGGGGCGGGACAATATCCATGGCATCCAGGCCCAACTCGTACAGGCCCACGTTATACAAACAGAAATCCGACGGCGGCGGCTGCAGGGCGCCGAGCGCGCCATCGCGGAACAGCTGTTCCAGACGGCCCCCCCGGAAGATGGTATGCGCGCCACCCAGGGTCAGCGCCGTGCGGGTAACGTTGCCGACCACCTCGCCCACCATGTATTTGGCCCGAAATAGCGCAGCCAGTGTTTTCGGCGTGGGCCCTTCCGTATCGCTGAGCCAGGCGGAATGATAGGTCATGAGCCGGGCCGCTTCCAACTCCACGCTCATCTTCGCGACCTGGCGGCGCACATCGGGGTGATAGGCCAGGGGCTGGGCGTAGCCTTGGGGCTGGCGGTCTTTCACCACGTTCAACAACGCGTTATAGGCCGCGATGCCAACACCGAGGTAGACCGGCGTATACGAGGCCCAAAACCAACTTGCGTAGTCGCGCCGCATTTCCCGAAAGTCATCGGTCCGATATACGGCGGCGCTTTCGGCGACCCAGCATTCTTCCAATGTCAGTGAGTCACTGCGCGTGGCGCGCATGCCCAAGGTATCCCAATCCGCCGCGACACTGCGCCCCGCGGCATCCCGCGGCACAAACACGAACAATGCCGCCGAAGGATTTGTCGCCTCATCGGGATAGGTCAGCACGGCGCAATAGTCCGCTGCTTGCAGCATGGAGGCAAACATCTTTCGGCCCGTAAGGCTGTATCCACCCTTCACCCGGCGCGCCCGTGTCGCCAGGGGGCGTTCGCCGATCAATGCCGTGCTCGAGGCCTCGGAAAAATTTCCGGCGATCAGCTTACGATCACGCACCACCATATCAGCGACCATTTGCTTGGTCTCTTCGGTGACCTGATCGCTTTCCATCAGCGGCCCGGTAATCGAGAGGTGCATGTTGAAGGAAAGCGCGGTGGATGGGCAGCCCTGGGCCAATTCCTCGAACGCCAAGGTATGGCCCAGCAGGCCATGGCCAGCGCCGCCCAGCCTTTTGGGAACGTTCAGAGCGCAAAAACCTTCCTGGCGCAGAATTTCGTAGTTCTCGCTCGGATGGCTCCCTTCGCGGTCATGCTCCGCCGACCGGGTGGCGAAATCGGCCGCCAGCTCCCGGCAGCGCTGCCGCAAATGTTCCTGCTCCTCGGTGATGTGAAAATCCACGCGTTGGCACTCCCATCCCAGTTAACGGTTTGGCCGATTTTGCCAAATTGGCGATCGGTTCTAATTGTCAGGGTAGCCAACGGGCCGGCTTATGGAAACCTTGATGGCCGGCATTTGTCGTTTTGAATGTGGTCTAACAGCTTGCTGAAAAACGATTTCAAGATTGTCGATTTCGATTCTTGTTGTCATTCCCGCGAAAGCGGGAATCCACACTGAGTCTAAAGACACCTGCATTTCAATGACTTGAGAGATGTTGAAAATTCAGGCATGGACTCCCGCTTTCGCGGGAGTGACCGTTTCAGCCCGTTTTCGACGAAATATCCGACATTTTCAGCAGCTTGCTAGATGCTTTGGACAGCCCAGAGGCGGGTCTGGTAGACGGCATCGACCTCGTCATGGTCGGAAAGGCGGTCTTCAATATAGTCGAGGAAGCGCTGAAAACGCTCCGGGCCGGCCTGTTGCTGGACATCGTTGACCGAGCGCCAAATGCCGAGATACCGCGCCCGGCTCATGCGTTCGGTGTGGTAGCCCTCAATATAGACCGGCGCGCCCCAGCCTTGCGCTGCCAGAAGGCGCGACGTTAACCCAGCGGTAAATTCGGACCGACCAGAGGAAACCCGGTTCAGATCCGGGACAATATTATGCAATTCCGCCTCGATCTCCACCAACAGAGGGCTGGCTTCGATATACCGGGTATTCCATAGCGCCGCGAACCATCCGCCCGGGCGCAGCACACGGTGAAATTCAGACATGGCCGCCGCCTCGTCCGGCCAGTGAAAGGAGGAAGCCATGGTCAAGACGTCCTGGGAGGCGGTGGGCAGGGTAGTGTCTTCACCGCTGCCGCTTTTCCAGTTGATGGACAGACCCTCTGATTGCCGGACACCTTGGGCGCGCATGGCCTCGTTCGGCTCCACCGCCGTCAGCTTGTGACATCCCATGGCATGCAGTGTGCGGGTCCAGATCCCCGTGCCGGCGCCAACGTCGGCGACGTCAAGTTTGCCCGCCGGCGCATTCGGCAGGGCCAGCGCGGCGCGGCACACATCCCTGGCATAGCCGGGGCGGAAGCTGGCGTAGTCATCGGCGAGATTGGAAAAATCACCTGGTTTCATGATGTTCATGATGCCCTACGCCGCACTGTGCATTGGGTGCATTCGTTGCATATGGTCGGGGCCAGTCATTGTGCGCCTGATAATCTGGCTGATCGTGGATTGTCACGTGCCTGTTCAGCCGTGAAATGACGCAGGATCAGTTCGGCTGCCTGTTCGGGCCGGTATCGGCCATCGTTCTCGATAATCAGGTCGGGAGCGGCCGGTTCGACCAAGGGGATATCAATGCCGACCACATTGGAAATCTCTCCCGTCATGGCGCGGGCGTAAATGAATTTGTCGTCCCGGGCCTTGAGAACATCCATAGACACTTTCAGATATATCTCGGCGTAACGGGGATTGTTTTCGCGGTTCCACTGATGGATTTCCGGGAAAAGCGAGATGGTGGAGCAGACCACATCGACACCTTGCACCGCCACTGTCTGACACAGCCGGGCATAACGAAAGGCCAGGTCGAGACGGGCAGCCGGGTCATGCACGTCCGTCATACGGAATATGGCCCTGAGTTGATCGCCGTCGAAGTGGACGACTTTATTCTTGCCCAACTGCAGTTTTTGGGTCAGCGCGGCGGCGAGGGTCGTTTTGCCCGCGCCGGACAGCCCGGTAATCCAATAGACAATACCACCGCTGGGGACGTTCCCTGCGGCCGGATTACCAATCCATGTCGTCTTCGTATCCTGCATCAACCATGAGTGTACCGGTCTGAATCTTGAAATATCGTTTAATTTCCGGCGAAAAATGCGTTTTCCAGTCTCCCGGCACGCCCTTGCGTACCCAACCGCCGATGTTCTGCACTTTTTCGCTATCGCCCTCGGACAACTGGCCGCCGGTTTGTTGTTGGAAACTACCCAATTCGCCGGCCTGAACCAGATCCGCCTGGGAAATTTGCGCGGGCAACTCAACCGTGCCGGCGATCCATTTGGCGAAATCGGAATAGAGGGGGACCGGATCAAGTCTGGCTTTTTCGTAGTCGACGAAGAAAACATTCCTGTGGTGGCTGTAGGCAATCCGGTCTTCCAACAAATCCCTGACCGAGGGGAAAACATAAAATCCGGTCGCGAACTGGTGGAAAAACTCTCCATCTATCAATAGCTTAAGAAAATTATCCAAATCATCGCCGTCCGGGCGAAACAAGCCCGGATGATGGGTATGCAGGGCCTCGTTATCCAAATCCAAGTATAAATGGCGATAGAAATGGTAAACACTGACCATCCAATCCCGCGGATCGCGGAACAGGAAGATAATTTTGGCGTCCTTCAGTTGGTAGTCGAAATATCGCAGCAACATGGGCAGATGGATATCGAGGCAGAGACAATCGGCCTTCAACCAATTGAATTCGCTGAATAATCTGAATGTGTCCATGGCGATATAGCGTTGCAGTTCGTCATAAATCTCAAGCCGCTCAGCCAAATTCGCCGTTTCCAGCAAGCGGTGAATAAAGCCGTTACCGTTGAGGGCGTGACGTTGGGCGCTAAATTCAACTGAACCTACGCCCAATTTCTCGCAGATAAAATTTCGACCGGGATTAAACCGCGCCGAACCCATCAAGGGGGACTGAATATGCACAAGGGGGGCCAGTTCCCCCACGTCCCGGTTCTCGACGTTGATTAACTGGTTTTGCCCGCTTTTCAGGAAGTTTTCCATGGTGATGGCGATGCAGCCATCAATTGATGTGTCCTCGATGCCAAATAGATCACGAAGCCGGTCGGTCTCCTGCAAATTGGCGCATTTCAGGACCAGTTTGTCGGTATCCGGATCAAAAAGAATATGCATAGCGCTGCTTTCAATCGGCCTATTTCAATGAATTGATCGTTACTCGTCCACAGACAACCGATGTAATTATGCCTCAAGTTGATCCCGTTGACATGCCGTCATTCGCCCACCGGCTGTAGGTATATAGGCGGACGCCGGCGGCGGCGTGCCGTATGATCCATACACCTGATCAATTAATCGGCAATGAAGAGGCTGTGTGATGGCGTTGAAAGATTATCGGACAGCACTGGTGACCGGCGCATCGAGCGGGATCGGTGCGGCGACGGTGCGGTTGTTGGCGGGGCGCGGCCTGGCGGTGCACGCCGTGGCGCGGCGGCACGAGCGGCTGATCGAATTGAAAGATGCCGGTGATGTCACCATTCACACCCTTGATTTGCGCGACCGGGCGGCGCTTTACGCGACCTTGGGCGAAATCGAAGCGGATATTCTAGTCAATTCCGCCGGTGTCGGCAGCCGCTTCGATCCGTTTCATGAACTGGACCCCGACAACATTGACGCCACGCTTGAAACCAATGTCCTAGGGACCATCCATGCCGCGCGGGCGGTCAGTCCGGGCATGGTGGCGCGCCGGCGGGGCCATATCGTCAATATCGGCTCGATCTTCGGTCTGCATGCGATTGGCTCGTCCGTCTATGGCGCCTCCAAGGGCGCGGTGCATGTCTTGAGCCAGGATCTGCGCCACGATCTGAAAGGCACGGGTATCCGTGTCACCGAAGTCTCGCCCGGGCGCACCGCGACGGAAATCTTTGCCACCATGACCGATGATCAGGCCGCGCAAACCGCCATGGCCGAAGGGTTTGAGATCATAACGGCGGAGGACGTCGCCGAAGCGGTGGTTTGGGCCCTTGACCAGCCCTGGCGGGTGAACGTCAGCCTGATCGAACTGACCGCGACGGAACAAATTCCAGGTGGCGTCGGCATCCACCCCGTAACCTGAGTGTCGGCAGCTTACGCCAGGCGCCTTGCCCTTGGGCTTTCATCCATCAGCCCCGCCAGATGATGCGCCAGAGAAAGCGACATTTTCGCCTTCACCGCTTCATGCGCCGAACTGTCCCATAGATTGCGGGTTTCGTCCGGGTCCGTCTCAAGATCATACAATTCGCCCCAATCGTGGCCCTGATAGATCGTCATGCGATAGCGTCCGTCGACCAGCGAGCGGACCCGCGCCGGCGTTTCGAAACCCAGCCGAGGGCCGCTGTCGTTGTATTCGATCAGCAGTTCGTCCCGCAGCTCGGCCGAGCCGTCCAGGTTGGCCAGGAAGCTCTTACCCTGGTTGCCGGCAAAAATCTCAAGGCCGGCGCGTTCGAGGATGGATGCCGGCAGATCGATGGTGGATGCCAGGGCATCGGTGCGGCGGGGGCTTCTGTCGTCCGGGTCCGACCAGATGAAGGGAACCCGGGTGATACTGTTGAACGGCAACGCGCCCTTTAGCAGTAAGTTGAAGTCGCCGAGATAGTCGCCATGGTCGGCATTGAAGCAGACCACGGTGTTGTCATCCAGGCCCCTGTCCCGCAGGCAATCCATGATCCCGCCGACCGCATCGTCGATGCAGGTGATCATCCCGGCGGTCAGGGCCATGACCTGGCACAATTCCTCGTCGCTCGCCATCATCGCCGTTTCCGGCGTCATCTGCCCGCCATCGCCGTGCCATTGCTCGTGCAGCCAGCGCATGGGCGGTATGGGATTGTGATGCGCCTGGTAGGGCAGGCGCACCTCGAAATCCTCCGGCCGGTACATGTCCCAATAGCGCCCGGGCGGATTGAAGGGGTGATGCGGGTCGGGAAACGAGACGAAGGCGAAGAACGGCTGTTCCTGATCGCCGCGCGCCGTCAGATAGTCGATGGTACGGTCGCGGACATAGTTGGTCGGATACAGTTCCTCGGGCACGGGCGTGCGATAGGCCTGCGGGCAGGAATAGTTATGCGGCAGTTGGTTGGCGCTATCCCACAGCTCCTGCCAATTCTCCGCGCGCTCGCGTAACCATTGCTCGTAATGGCCGCCGCAGCGGTCGCCGTGCCGGGCGACCATGTCGACATGCTGAAAGCCATAATAGGGCGTATCGAACTGGTAGCGCCCGTCGGCCTCATACCGTCCGGGATCCTCCTGTCCGTAGTCGCCGCCGGTTTGCCGCCAGGCTTCGTCCAGGACACCCGGATCGTCGGGGACCGGCATCAGGGGCGCGCGACCGGTGAAGGGCTGCAGATGGCTTTTGCCGATGCTCGCCGTATGGTAGCCGGCCGCCGCCAGCAGATCGACGAAGGTCACGGCCGAAGTGGGCAGGACGCAGCCGTTGTAGCGCAGGCCATGGACGGTCGGATAGCGGCCAGTCAATAACGAAGCGCGGTTCGGCATGCAGACCGGCGAGGCAACGTAGAAATTATCGAACACGGTCCCCTGCCCGGCGATGGCATCGATATGCGGCGTTTTCAGGATAGGATGGCCATAACATCCGAGCCAGTCAGCCCGCTGCTGATCCGTGATGAAGAACAGAAAATTCGGTCGATTGGTCATGGTCCCTCCCCCATATCGCGCCACGCTCCCCGGCATTCCATTGTAGGACAACAGAGCGGGAAATCCAGTTGGTGGCTTGGCCGCGATTAGATATTCACATTGATGGCGGGTCCGCCGCTATCGCCTCATGGGCCAGGCTAATGTCGACGCAGGTTTCAAAGTCCGCACCGGTTTTGAAAAGCCCGCCGGACAGGCCGCTGGCTTTCAGGCGGTCGAAGCCATCCCTGGGCAGGATCGGGTTCATGCCCCATAGGCCGAGCGCCTTGTAACGGGTGATGCAGGCGGCAAGGGTTTCCGCGCGCAGGTCGGGGAAGAAGTCTCCAATTGCGGCGGCAATGGTTGAGTCATCGGTCCCATGCAACCATTTTTGGGTGCGGTACAAAGCCCGCGTCATCCGCCCCATTTTGTCGCGCTTTGTTTGCAGCGTGTCTCGCAAAGTGCTCAGCGTGGTGTAGCTGGTCGCCCCGCGGTCGGCGGCGGCATACCAGATATGGCCGGCACCATCGGCGACCAGTTGCTCCACAAAGGGCTGGAAGATCTGAATGACGTCCAGATCGCCCGCCCGCAAGGTCCTATCGTTTTCCGCCATTGTATTGCCACTCACCCGGTTGACTTGGTCCGGGTCCAATCCAGCCCGGCGCAAATCCTCCTGCAGGCAAAGCCACGGCGTATTGACCTCGGACACCGTGGCGAATTTTACATCCATCATGTCCGACATCTGGAAATTCGGCCGTGGATCGCGGCCAACGACGAAGAACGGATCCCGGGTAACGACTTCGCAAAAACTGACGATGCCGCAATCGGGCTGCCCATCATAAGTATTTTGTATACGCATGGGCCCGCCCCAGGTGACGTCGGTGGCGCCGTCAATCAACCCGCTCACCGTGGCCTCGGCCCCCGCCGTCACCATTTCCACTTCAACGCCCTCCGCGCCATAGGCGTCAAGCGCATGGGCGGCGTAAAACGGCGTGTAGAACACGGCACGGAAGGGTTCGAACAGCGTCAGGGCCATGGCCTTGGGTCCTTTGGTTATCGCTACGTTGACGACGACGGCGCGGCAAGATTAACGGTGATCCTTCGACAGATCCATATGCAGTTGGCGGAGGCCAAATCCTCCCCATACTCCCGGCTTTGACCGCATTATTAGTGAATACTAACAAGCAGGGATTGACCCATTCCAGGCATTCTTTGTTACTAAGGCTGGGCATTACCGACCTTGTGCTATAGCATCAGGGCAATATCGCAACTTTATGATTCTGGCGAGAACGGCGGTGGGATAGTGCTGCGCGCGCGCCGCTGTCCGGGTCACAGCCGCAATATGCTTCAGCATCGATCAAAATTAACGGAACCGCAGGAGATAGAATGCCACAAGTGATAAAGGACCTAATGCCGGGCGATTTGGAATTTCAGATGTTCGTTCTGGACGAACTCGCGGACGAGCTTATCGCAAAGGGGTCCGACGTCCTGAAGCTGACCATAGGGGTTCCTGAACTATTCATGCCCGATGCCGCCCTCGATGGGATGATCGAAAAGCTCAGGGATCCGGATTTTGTCCGGCGCGTTTATCCCGAGGGACTTCCCGAACTGCGCCAGGCCATCGTGCAATTCTATAATCGGCGATACCAGGCGGACACCGCAGTCGAAAATGTCATCGTCAACACGGGTACATCGCCAATTTTTCGAAACATCTTTCAACTTCTGTCGGGTCCGGAATACGAAATCATGATTCCAAGGCCCTACTACGCCCTCTATCTGTATTGCGCGAAGTTGGCCGGCGCCACGGTCAAGTTCTATGACATCGACATCGACACCAAGCGCGTCGACATGGACTCTTTCCGCCGCAACTTCTCGCCCGAGCGCACATCGCTGGTGGTCATCAATTCACCCGGCAACCCGGTCGGCAACATTGTCACGCCTGATGAAATGCGCGAGATCTACCAGATCGTCGATCGTCAGGCTTACGTGTTGAATGATGAGATTTATAACAACACCATGTTCTACGATGAATTCCACTCGCCCCTGTCGCTCTTCCCCGAACACAAAGATATGACGATTGTCACGAATAGTTTTTCCAAGGGGTTTCGGATGTATACCAAACGCATTGGTTTCGCGATCCTGCCAACGGATTTGCAGACCAATTTGCGTGTCATTCAACAACACACCCTGCTTTGCACCGATCCCTGTTATCAATACGGCATGATCGCCGCACTCGCCGACGAGGAAAGCCCCCGGGAACTCACGAGTGTCTATAAGGCGCGCGCCGAATACACCACGAAACGCCTGACCGGCACGCGGTGTACGCCAATCGGCGCCGAAGGCGGGTTCTACGCGATGCTGCGTTGCGAAGAGTGGAACAAGGCGATGGGCTTTGCATCATCCAAGGAGCTCGCCCGGGACATCCTCGAAAAAGCCCATGTTGCCGTCGTCCCGGGTACCGACTTCGGTGTTCCACAAGACCTGCGGCTGGCCTTTTGCAACGCTCGGTATGAAGAGGGGATTGACCGGTTACATGATTATTTCTCCTCCTCGAACGAGGCTTTCGCGCCGGGGACGGCATCTGCATCCTGACCACTTCCGCTCCTGACATGCCCGATCATGATGCGCCGGTTTCCTTGAGCCCCCCGGACAGATCCCTGACTTCCAGGTGACCGAAGCCATCCCTGTGCGGAACTCGGTTAGAGCAACCCGCAGTCAATTGGATTCAATTGACTGCGGATAAGTTGCTCTATCTTAAAGGTTTTAGCGCATGGCTGCGCGTTCAATTGAACGCGACATGCGCTAGTGTCCCGGTAGGGTATTACGAAATCTGGTTTAACAGCCTATGCTTTCGCAAGGACAATATCGGGAGCAGGGTTTGATGAGTGAAAAACCGGATTTGATCATTCGCGGCGGTACTGTCGTCGACGGCACGGGCGGGGCAATGGCGGAAGCGGACGTGGCCGTCTCGGACGGCCGGATTATCGCCGTGGGTCAGGTGGGGGATACCGGCGAGGATGAGATCGACGCGCGCGGCCGCCTGGTGATGCCCGGCTTCGTTGACGTACATACCCACTATGACGCGCAGGTGACCTGGGCCAACCGGATCACGCCGTCGTCGTGCAATGGGGTGACGACGGTACTGATGGGCAATTGCGGCGTCGGTTTCGCGCCGGTGCGCGATGATCACCACGATATGCTGATTGAGCTGATGGAAGGCGTGGAAGACATCCCCGAGGTGGTGATGCAGGCCGGGCTGCCGTGGACCTGGACCAGCTTCCCGGACTATCTCGACACCCTGGCCCAGCGGCAATACGACGTGGACGTGGCGACCCAGGTTCCGCACGCAGCGCTTAGGGTCTTCGTGATGGGAGAGCGCGGTGCCGACCGGGAAGAGGCGACGGCGGCGGACCGTGCGGAGATGGCGCGGCTTGCCGCTGAGGGAATTTCGGCGGGCGCCTTTGGTTTTTCAACGTCCCGGCTGCTGCAGCACCGAACGGCGGCGGGAAAGCCTGTCCCCTCCTATGGCGCATCGGAGACTGAATTGGCCGAGATCGCCGATGCTGTGGGGCAGGTCGGGCGCGGCTGGCTCCAGGTTGTTGGCGACCACGGCGATGCGATTGACCGGGAATTCGGTCTGCTCACCCGTCTGGCGAAACGGTCGGGGCGTCCCTTGACGCTGACGCTATTGCAAAGAAACGCCGACCCCGACCAATGGCGCGATCTGCTGGAGCGGATCGCGGCCGCCAATGCCGAGGGCCTGCAAATTACCGGCCAAATTCGCGGACGGCCAACCAGCGTGTTGCTGGGCTTCGAGTTGTCGTTGAATCCGTTTCTCGACTGTGCCGGCTGGCGGGAATTGGCGCCGTTGGACATGGACGCCCGCGTTGCAATTCTGCGCGATCCGAATTTCCGGGCGCGCCTGATCGCCGAGCCCACTGACAACGCCGGCCAGGCAGAGCGATTGAGAGACTGGGAGAGAATTTTCCCATTCGGTGATCCGCCGCAATACGAGCCCGATCCGGACCTCAGCGTCGCGGCCGAGGCCCGGCGGCGCGGTATGGATCCGGCCGAACTCGCCTACGATTTGATGATGGAAAATGACGGCCGCGGTATCCTCTATCATCCTATGACGAACTACGCGGGCGGCGACATGGCCTCGGTTCACGAGATGCTGGGGCATCCCAACACGTTAATCGGCCTTGGCGACGGCGGCGCCCATGTGGGGATCATGTGTGACGCCACCGACATGGTCCACACCCTCACCCATTGGACCCGCGACCGCACGCGCGGCCCCTTGCACGGCATCGAGGAGATGGTGCGGCGATTGACCTCCGCCAACGCCGAGGCCATTGGCCTTTGCGATCGTGGGCGGATCGCGCCGGGCATGCGGGCCGACATTAATGTTGTGAATTATGATGAATTGCAGCTTCAGGTGCCCGAGGTGAGCTACGATCTACCCACGGGGGGTAAGCGTCTATTGCAACGCTCCGCCGGGTTCGACGCGACAATCGTGGCCGGCGTTCCCACCTGGCGCCATGGCGAGGCGACCGGTGCGCTGCCGGGTCGCCTGCTGCGCAGCGGCCATTGAACCGGCCAAGCCGGGTCATTTGGCGCTGACCATTCACAAACAAAAAGATCGAAAAACCATGCTTCTATTTTACTCACCGTTTCATCGTTTTGTTCACAAGGTCCTCGTTGCCATTCATGAAACCGGGCTTGGCGATGATGTGGAACTGGTACCGACATTTCCGTTTCGCAATGCGGATGGGGAATGGGTCGAGGGCCAATACGACATCAGCATGCTCAACCCACTTGGCAAAGTACCCACCCTGACGGCGGATGACGGCACGGTTCTGTATCAAAGCCAGGTTATCGTTGAATATCTGGACAGCATCTCCAAGGCCAACAAACTCTATCCCGCCGGCGGGCCGGAACGCTTTGACGCCCTGCGCCGTTTGGGACTTGGCGACAGCATTTTCGATTTCGCCGTGCAGATGAGCATGGAAGGCTGGCGCGACGAAGGCGCCCGCCGATTGGACTTGTATACTTGGTTATGGCCCAAGATCACGCGGTCCTTCGATTTTCTGGAAGAAGAATGCGACGGCTGGTCGGACTTCGATATTGGCGATGTCGGCCTGTTACAGGGCATCAGTTATCTCGATGGGATGGCGACCGGCAATGACAGTTTGCCGGAAAACCCGTGCCATGACTGGCAAGGGAGATGGCCCAAACTGGCCGCCTGGTTTCAACTGTCGCTGCAACGGCCATCGGTCCAGGTGCATTATCAGAAACCTTTTGAGGGCGATGCATCGGCGCAATTTCATCGGAGCAAGGTGGAGCAGGCGCTTGCATTGGCCGTACGGTCTGGGGCTTGAATTGTGATCGATCTGTATTTTTGGCCGACGCCAAACGGTCAGAAAATTCCCATAATGCTGGAAGAATGTGGGCTCGCCTACAGGGTCTGCCCTGTGAATATCCTGGTTGGCGAGCAGTTCAGTCCCGACTTTCTTGAAATCAGTCCGAACAACCGTATTCCGGCGATCGTTGATCATGATGACGATGACGGCGGCGAAGGCGGGACGGATCTAACGCTGTTTGAATCGGGCGCCATTCTGGAATATTTGGCGGAAAAAACGGGGATGTTCATGCCCCGGAACCGGGTGGGTAAATACACGGTACTCCAGTGGCTTTATTTTCAAGTGAGCGGAGTCGGCCCGATGTTCGGGCAATGCGGTCACTTCATGGGTTATGCGCCGGAAAAGATCCCCTACGCGATTGAGCGATATCAAAATGAAACCAAGCGTCTTTATGGCGTGCTGAATAAAAGACTGGCCGATCATCCCTATCTGGCGACGGACTATTCCATCGCCGATATGGCGGTGTATCCGTGGATAGAGGTACGCTGGCTGCATGAAATCGAGATCGATGAATTCCCCCATGTGAAACGATGGCATGAGGCGATCAAGGCACGCCCGGCGGTGGAAAGGGCGATGGCGATTTTGAAGGAAAAAGAAGTCATCGGGAATCCCAGTGATGAAACCCGGGAAATATTTTTTGGCAAAAGCCAATTGGAACAGAAAAAATAGAAGGTAGGTTGCGCGCTTATGTCCACAACATCCCAAACCCCTGAAACCTGGCTCGAAGTCGCCTTGAATGGCCCCTGGGGCAAGCGGCGCCATCCGGACCTGCCGGTCAGCGTCGCTGAAATCATCGCCGACGGTATTGCCTGTGTCGAGGCCGGCGCCGCTATTCTGCATATTCACGCCTATGATGAGGAAACCGGACGGCAATGCCATGACTGGCAGAAATTCGCCCGCATTATCGAAGGCATCAAAGCCAAGGTCGACGCAATCGTCTACCCGACCATTCCGGTTCAAGCCGCCGGCGGCCCCGGAACGGATGACGGCACAGGGCAGGGTACGGCACGGTTTGGACAAATCGAAGAATTGGCGAAACGAGGCCTGCTGGAATGGTCGGCGATCGATCCGGGTTCGGTAAACCTGACCTATTTCGACAGCATCGCCCGGCAAAAGCCCGGCTTCCTTTACCAAAACCCGGATGCTGACCTAATGATCGCCATGGCGCAGGCCCAGCGCTACGGCTTTCATCCCAGTTATGCCATTTATGAGCCTGGTTTCGCCCGCGCCGGCGCGGCTTACGAGAAGGCCTTCCCCGAGGCACCTGCGGCGATTTATCGTTTCATGTTCACGGAGGGCTACACCTTCGGCCTGCCGCCCAAACAGTACGCGCTTGCCGCCTATCTGGCCTTGTTGGCGGATCTGGAAATCGAAGTCCCCTGGATGATTGCCGGCCTGCTGGTTGGCATAGAACCCCTGCTTGAGGAAACCGTCGCCAAAGGCGGACATATTCGTGTCGGTCTGGAAGACGCGCCACGGGATGACGGCCGGAGCAATATTGAATGGACCCATTTCGCGACAAATCGAATTCAGGCCGCCGGCGCCCGGATCGCCGATGCCAATGGGGTCCGCGCCGCGCTTGCCTAATAGCCCGCGCCGATATCAACCACGTCCCGCAATGGCCGGCCTTCGCGGGCGCGCCGGACCTGTTCGGCGAGGATCAGGGCGGCGCTGGCGGATGAGGAAAGGGCGGCGATGTGGGGCGTCAGCCGCACTTTCGGGTGCCGCCAATAGGGATCGTCCTGGCGCGGGGGCTCCTCGCGGAAGGCATCCAGGGTGGCCCCGGCAAGATGCCCGCTGTCGAGTGCCGCCAGCAGATCCCCGTCCACGACGACTTCGCCGCGGGAGCAGTTGATCAGGTAGCTGCCCCTGGGCATGGCGGCGAAGGCGGAGCGGTCCATCAGGTTCGTGGTCCGCGCGGTCAGGGGCAGCAACAGCACGGCGATCTCGGCCATCTTCAGCGTCTCTTTCAGGCCGTCTTCGCCGTGGTCGCACATCACGCCGTCCACCGTTTTCGGACTACGGCTCCAGCCGCGCAACTTGAACCCCAGGGCGCCCAGGTGCTGGGCACAGCGCCGGCCCATTTGCCCCAGGCCCAGCAGCGCCACCGTACGATCGCCGGCATCGGTGGTTGGATGCCGCTGCCAATGCACCGCGTCTTGTTGTTGGTCATAGCGATCAAGGCCCAGATGATGATGCAGCACCGTTGCCGTGACGTATTCCGCCATGCGGTCCACCATCAGCGGATCGACCAGGCGGGTGATGGGAATATGGCGCGGCAGGTCCGGATCCGCCAGCAGAGCGTCAACGCCGGCGCCCAGGGATGCGACGGCCAAAAGATTGGGCAGGTCCGCCAAATTTCCGTGCGGCAGCTTCCAGACCATGGCGAAATCGATATCTTCCACCGGTCCGATGTCCGGCCAGATACGGAATTCATCATCGGGCAGGGCCGCGCGCAGGGCGCCGAGCCATTCGTCCGCGTTGTCCCAGGGACAGTGAAAAAGTATTGCCAAGGCATGGCCCTCATAAGGTTGTGGCGTATATGATAGGATGGATTTTCCGCGCCACAAGGCCCGTCATCTATATCTAGGAGCAATCATGTCCCGCCTGATCACTGTCGCCTCTGCCCAGCTTGGTCCCATCGAACGGGAAGAGGGGCGGGAAAGTGTCGTCAAACGCATGACCGACATGATGCGCCAGGCCCATGGCCGGGGCGCCCGTCTGGTGGTCTTTCCGGAAATGGCCCTGACCACGTTCTTTCCCCGCTGGTATATCGAGGACGAGGCGGAGCTGGACAGCTTTTACGAGACCGAGATGCCCTCGGCCCGGACCCAGCCGCTGTTCGATCTGGCCAAGGAACTGGGCGTCGGTTTCTACCTGGGTTATTCGGAAATGTTTTTTGACGAGGACGGCAAAAAGCGCCGCTTCAATACCGCCATCCTGGTCAACCAGCAGGCGGAGATTGTCGGCAAGTACCGCAAGGTGCACCTGCCGGGCCATTCCACTCACGAACCGGAACGGGAATGGCAGCATCTGGAAAAGGGCTATTTCGAAGTGGGCGATCTGGGCTTTCCGGTATTCCGCACCATGGGCGGGGTGATGGGCATGTGCCTGTGCAACGACCGCCGCTGGCCCGAGACCTGGCGGGTCATGGGTATGCAGGACGTGGACATCGTCATGCTGGGCTACAACACCCCGGTCTATAATTCCATCGCCGCCGAGAGCCCCCATCTGCGCATGTTCCACAATCATATCTCCATGCAGGCCGGCGCATACCAGAACGGCACCTGGGCCGTGGGCACCGCCAAGGCAGGGATGGAGGGGGGCGTCGATATGATGGCCGGCTCCTGCATCATCGCACCGACGGGGGAGATCGTGGCCCTGGCCACCACGGCGGAGGACGAGGTGATCGTCGCCGAATGCGATCTGGACCGGGGCCGCTATATCCGCGATACCGTATTCAATTTCGCCCAGCACCGGCGGATCGAGGCCTATGGTGTGATCACCGAGCGGACGGAAGCCATCGCGCCGCCGGAATAGTGGAAGGCCATAGACAAATGTCTCAACGCATCGTCGTTATCAATCCCAATTCATCGGTCGATGTCACGGACGGCATCGACAAGGCCATGGCGCCCTTGCGCTTCGCGGACGGCCCGCGGATCGATTGCCTGACCCTGGCCGAGGGGCCGCCCGGTATCGAAACCCAGCGTCATGTGGACGGCGTGGTCGGGCCGCTGTGCGAGATGATCCAGCGGGAGGATAACAGCGCTGATGCCTTCGTGGTCGCCTGTTTCTCCGATCCGGGGCTGCATTCCGCGCGGGAGACCACGACCCGGCCGGTCATGGGCATATCGGAAAGCGGCATCACCACGGCCCTGACATTGGGCGAACGCTTCGGCATTATTGCCATCCTGCCCGCCGGCGTGGCCCGCCATAAACGCTATATCCGGCAGATGGGCCTGGACGGGCGCCTGGCGGGCGACCGGGCCATCGGCATCGGCGTCACCGGATTGGGCGCGGAGGAAGAGGTCGAGGGGCGCATGACCGCGGTCGGCAAACAGCTGATCGAGGAGGACGGAGCCGACGTGCTGATCATGGGCTGCGCCGGCATGGCCCGCTATCGCCAGCGCCTGGAAGAGAGCCTGGGCGTGCCGGTGATCGACCCCAGCCAGGCCGCCGTGGCCGACGCCATCGCCGCCGTGCGCCTGGGCTATCGCACCAACAAAACCAACACCTGACCAACATCCATACCAACACCGAAACAAACATCGAAACAAACAGTCATACGGACCTGGAGTACACACATGGAACTGATCGGACGCAACCTCTCCCCCTTCGTGCGGCGCACCGCCGTCATGCTGAAACTGCTGGATCTGCCATATGATCAGCGCGGCCTGTCCACCGCCGACGACACGGAAGAGATCGCCAAGATCAACCCGGTGGTCCGCGTGCCGTCCCTGGTCATGGACGACGGCGAATGCCTGATCGATAGCAACGCCATCATCGATCATCTGCTGGAAACGGGCGATCCCGATCATAACCTGCTGCCCGCCTCGGGCGCGGATCGCCGGGCGGTGCTGCGTCTGGCCGCCATCGGCCACGGGGTCATGGAAAAGGCCGTCGCCTCGTCCTACGAACGGGGCCGCCGGCCCAAGGAATTGGTTTACGACAAATGGGTCGAGATGGTGGAAGGACAAGTGGTGGGTGGTCTGGCCGCCTTGAACGAAGCCGCCGCCGGCGGCGACTACCTGCATGGCAGCAACCTGACCCTGGCGGATGTCAACGCCGTCGTGGCCTATGATTTCGTCGGTATCGGCGTGCGTTACCTGCTGAAGGAAAATCCCTATCCGGCTCTGGCCGCCCTGTCCGATCGCTGCGGCGCCCTGCCCGCCTTCGCCGACACGGCGTTCAAGCCGGGCTAGAAGCATATATTGGACGCGGCGGCATAAGCCGCGCCGGTGAGTATCAAGAGGAGACATCATCGTGAAGTTTGGCGTATTGCAGTTTTTCAGCTGGCCCGGCCGGCGCGTGCCCCTATCAACGGTCTATGAGCGGGCCTTTCAACGCATGGAGGTCATGGACAAGACCGGCTATGACGCGGTCTGGCTGGCGGAACATCATTTCTCCACCTACAGCGTCTGTCCGTCCGTGCACCTCATGGGCACCCATATCGCGGCGACCACCAAGAACCTGCGCATCGGCACCGCCGTTTCGCTGGCATCGTTCTATCATCCCCTGCGTCTGGCCGAGGAAATCGCCCTGCTGGATCATGTCTCGGGCGGGCGGGTGAACTGGGGCGCCGGGCGTGGCTTTGATCCGAAGGAGCACGAGATCTTTGGCGTTCAGCCCAAGGAGAGTTATCCCCGCTTCCGCGAGGCGGTGGAGATCGTGCTCAAGGCCTGGAACAACGACAAACTCAATCATGAAGGCGAGTTCTGGCAGTTCGAGGATGTGGAAGTGCTGCCAAAACCCCTGCAGGATCCCATGCCCGTCTGGCTGGCCGCGACATCGCTGGAGGCCATCGAATGGACCGCCGAGCGCGGCTTTTCCATCATGATGGACCCCCACGCCACGCATCCGGAAATCGCCAAGAAGCGCGCCTTTTATGCCCAGTCCCTGGAAGCCAACGGCTATTCCATCGCCGGCCGGGATTTACCCATGGCCCGCACCCTGGCCATGGGCGCCACCCAGCGGGAGGCGGAGGACGTGGGCCGCGCCGGGGCCGAATTCATGTTCGGCAGCTATCTGCGCAAGAAGGGCAATATCCGCAGTACCGAGGCCGGCGCGCAAAAGACCACCCAGGTCGAGGCCCTGGATCAGTCCATCAACGACAACGACGACCCCGTGGCCCGCTATGTGAACGAGATCGCCATTTGCGGCACGCCCGAAAAGGTCATCGCCGATATCGAGGAGATGCAGGAAACCCTGCCGCTCGATTATCTGATGATCGCGCCCCTTAGCCATGCCTCCTTCGTGATGTTCACCGAAAAGGTCGTGCCGCATTTTCTCTAGGCGGCCCAGTGCTACGCAGCTGTGCCACGAAATTGAAAGGACGAGGATATGACTGCCTCGAGACCAAGCCAAACCCCCGGCGCCAAGATGATGTTTCCGATCAAGCGCCGCGCCACCACCAGCCGGGAGGAGCTGATCGCCCATTGGTTCGCCAACCACATGCCCGATGTCATCGCCGCCAACCAAAACGCTGCGGTCGAAGGCAAGCGTCACGCGGAAAAATATATTGCCACCCTGTTCGACCCTTCCTCTTCCGGCAAGGAACAGGTCTGGGACGGCGTGGCGCAGCTTTGGTATGACCAGGCCATGCCCAGGCCGGACACGCCCCATGGCACCACGCCCCGCGACACCTTCCAGGAGAAGGCCGAACCTTACATGCCTTGGGGAACGCGGGAATACGTTGTCATGGACGGCGAACTGCCGCTGCGGCCGCCGACCCTGAATGCCCCCTTCCCCTGCACCCGCAGCGGCTTTTTCAAGGTCACCTTCATGGTCGCCACCAAACAAGGAACCGATTTCGGCGCCTTGTTCGATCATTGGCTGGACGGCCACATCCCCAACGTGCGCCAGACCATGGAGGCCGTGGGCGGCTTCCGCTATGTGGTCAGCCACAGCCTGGAACCGGAGGCGGAGGCCCATGCCGGCATGGCTGAGTTGTATTTCCCCGATGCCGACGGCTGGGCCGCCTACAAGGACCACATCAAGGAGGACGGCATGGCCCAATGGGTCGATTGGCAGAGCACCCTGGTCTTTTACAGCGGCACCGAAATGGTGGGCATACCGTAGTGGTGCGAACCAAACAGCAGAATCCTTCTGTTTGGTGTCTTGCGCACCACGATTCTTTAAAGTTTAGTGGTCTTTCGATCCTCGCGGATGGGCACCATCCGATAGAATCGGACCACTAAAACACTTGTAAGATAACTTACAGACACAAAAACAGAGGAGACATCCGGTAATGGAACCAATCCGTTATGTGGACGCCTTGAACAACAAATATGGCGCCATGGGCTTCCCGCCCTATCAGTGGAGCGAGAATGACACCGCCCCCTGGACCCCCCTGACCAAACCCCTTGCCGATTGCACCGTGGCCATGCTGGTCTCGGGCGGCATATCCCATTGCACGGCGGCGCCGTTTGATCCGGACGCCCGCAATGATCATCGGGTGGACGAGGTCGACCCCGCCACGCCCACGGATCAGTATCAGATCCACGACAGCTATTACGACCACACGGACGCGGGCCGGGATCTGAACTGTATCTTTCCCGTCGACCGACTGGCCGAACTGGCGGCGTCCGGCGAGATCGGCGCGGTGGCCGGCCGCCATTGGAGCGGCTTCATGGGCCGAACCTATAACCGGTCCAAGGTGATCAACGAATCCGCGCCTGCCTTTACCGAGGAACTTCGGGCGGACGGCGTCGACCTGCTCATCGCCATACCTGCTTGACCGCTCGATCACCAGACCGTGGGTCTGGTCGCGCGTGTTGTAGAAGAAATGGGCATCCCCACCGTCACGGTCTCAACCGGCCGGGACATTACCGCTCTGGTACGTCCGCCACGTAGCCTGTTCGTGAACTTCCCCATGGGCAATACCTTCGGGCGGGCCGGCGATGGGGACATGCAAACCACAATCCTCCGCGCCGCCCTGGATTTCGCCGTCACCGCGACGGAACCGGGCATCCTGGTGGATTACCCCGAACCCTGGCAAGACCAGTTCGAATATTTCGCCGGCGAAACAACGCCGGAGGCTATCGCGCGGCAAAAGAAGAAATAGCCGGCGCGCCAAGCCCAAGACGAACGGGGACATGACCCTTTTTTCCGCGGAAAAATAGGGATCATGTCCCCGTTTTTCATTGTTTCAGGGTGTCATTAAATCAAGAAGAAAGACCTATCCCCGTCTCTTTGGAAGAATATATTTCGGGCCGCGATGCAAATACCGTCCCTGGCTATTCCATAACGCAAACAGCACTGGCCAATCAGCTTTGAGCAAAGGAAAGCACCATGGAAAGATCAACCATAACGGCTGTTGAGCAACCCAATAGCAAGATCATATATTTCGACAACAACGGTGACTACGACGCCATCATGGTGGCCGGGATGAGCAGCGAAGAGTGCGAGACATTCATCCAATCGTGCTTTCCCAAAGCCCGAATTCTGTCGGTCCATATCCGGGCGGAGTGCTATCCGTCTGTACTGTCACCTGGCCACGCGTGATCGACGGATAGAAGCCTACATCGTCACTAGACCACGTTTACAGGAAAAGTGTTGCGATCAAAGAGCACAAAGGGGACGCTTCCCTTTTTTGCCCCAATTTTCGTCAAAAAAATTGCAACCCCCTGTGACAGTGGACGGAGGGGTTGGTGAACGGCAAATACGGATAATATTAAATTGATTTCCCGCCGGCGCCCATTTGGTGGCATCCTTGGGTTTCAGGGATATTTCAAAATCGGTGATTGGCGATTGCACAGCCAATTGTCGCTTCGGCAAAATGGTCGCCAGAATACCCAGTCATCGGCTTGTAGATCGGAGCGGCCCATGAGCGGCGTACAACGTAAACTCACCACCATATTGGCGGCAGACGTGGTCGGTTTCTCGAAGATGATGGGAAACGATGAAGACGCCACCGTTGATGCGTTGAAATCGTGCCGCGCCATCATTGACGGCAGCATCACTGAACATAATGGCCGCATCTTCGGCGGGGCTGGCGATTCCGTGATCGCGGATTTTTCCAGTCCGGTGCAGGCGGTGCTTTGCGCCCATGAGTTTCAGGATTTTCTGGCCGACCGGAATAACCAGTTCGAAGAAAACCGGCGCATGACCTTTCGCGTCGGTATCAACATGGGCGACGTCATCATCGATGGCGATAATCTGTTCGGCGACGGCGTCAACGTCGCCGCCCGTTTGGAGGCCATGGCGAAACCTGGCGGCGTCTGTGTTTCCAGCAAGGTCTACGACGAAGTACGGCGCAAACTGGATCTGTTTTTTGTCAATGGCGGCAGCCAGCAACTCAAGAACATCGAAGAGCCGATCGATGTCTATCACCTTGGCGCGGCCGAGGATGGGGCCGACGATGAAGCCCCGGCGCAAGAGACCGGCCAAGAAACGGTGGCCCCGGCCCGATCCAAGGACGGCAAGCCCCGGGTCGCGGTCGGCGCGATCAAGGTTGTCGGCGGCGACGAGGAAACCGCGTTTCTGGCCGAAGGGCTGCGCGACGTCATTCTGGGTGGTTTGGCGCGGCAGACCGCGCTGACCGTTGCCGCATCGGCGGACCAAGGGAGCGGTGAGGCGGATTTCGTGCTGGACGGGGGCATCCGTGCCGCCGGCAACAAATTGCGGCTGACCTTCAACCTCAAGGATACGGTCAGGGACGCACAAGTCTGGTCGGAGCGCTATGACCGCACGGCCGAGGATATCTTCGATCTGGAAGACGAAATTTCCCAATCCATCGTGTCCGAGTTGCGCATCCGTTTGAAAGCTCTTGAGTTCGAGGGGCTGGAGAACGCCGATAACGAAAGCCTGAGCCTGCCCGAAATGTTATCGAAGGCGGCAGGCTATTTTGTCAGCGGCTACGCCAATCTTGCCGCCGCGGCGCAAGTTCTGGCCATCGCGGTTGAGCGCAATCCGGACAATTCAATGGCCCAGGCCATGATGACGGTGTGCCGCTATTGGGAGCGGGAATTCAGCCCCCTGGCCTTGGCGCCCGAGGCGCGCGAAGCCCTGCTTGAGCAAGCCCGGCTCGCGGTCAGGCTCGATCAATCCAGTTATTTCGCCCATTTGGTCGTGGCCATCGCCGAGCAGGATCTCCTGGGCAATTTCCGCGACGCCCAGATGCACGCGGAAACCGCCCTGGCGGCCAACCCGAATTTCACCCAGGCCCAGGCCATGGCGGCGATCGCGAAATGCCATATTGGTGACCGGGACGAGGGTATCGCGGAACTTCGCCGCGCCATCGCCGCCAACAAGGAAGATCCGCACCGCCATCGACATCAGCGGGAATTGGCCCTGGCGCTTTTCATGGACGGCCAGCATGACGAGGCGGCTGACGCTGTCCGACGGTTGCTCCAGCAGGCGCCGGAATTGCACCGGAATTATTTGGCCGCCGCCAGCATTTACTGGCTTGCGGGCGCCGAGACCCAGGCCCGGGACTGCATGGCGGACTTGTTGCGCGATCACCCCAAGCTTGATGAAAGCAATATCAGGGCAACGCAATTCGCCGATCAAGAGGCAGCGGAGCGTTTCATATCCGGTCTGCGGGCAGCCGGTCTGCCCGGCGCCTAGATCAAGCTGCATAAAATTGGAATCAATTTTGTGCAGATAACTTGATCTATTCTAAGGGATTAGAGCAACTTAGCTGCGTTCGAATGAACGCAGGTTGCTCTAAAGCATGTCGCGGCTCAAATAAACAGGTTTGGGGCGGATATTCTATTCGTCGATAATCTTGTGGACGATGCCGGCCCCCAACAGTTCTTTTTGGGTCGGGTACCAGATCTCCTCATGTGAGGCATCGAAGACCTCATTCAAAAAGGGTTCGGCAATTCCTTGCTGTCGATAAAATTCAATCTCCTTTTCCTGCTCGCCTTTGAGGTCATATAGCGGAATTGGGAATCTCAGCTCCAGACCATATTGATGAAATCCAAGCTTGGCCGCACGGCCCATATGTCTTCTTTTTCCACCAATGAAGGCTGTGGCACAGGCCGAATTGCAGGTGCCATAGACATATGTGTCCAGTCCATGGGTTCTGATTAGATGTGCAGCCCCGCGCCCCTCGTAGACATGCCCGCCTTCGCTGCTGAGTACAATATCCGTAACCTTTGGGTTATGCTCGAGCAAGAGTGACAGCTTGTCAGTCATCCCAAGTGCCAGAGTCCCGCTGACGAAAACCTGTCTGCCGTCCGGACCGATTTTCAATGAATATTGTCTGGCGCGCGCTTCTTCCAGCGCAAGTGGGTTTTCCACCACAAACTTGTCCGGCGTCAGCGACTGAAAGGAGAAAATAACACTCAACAGCGTAAAGATCAGACTGCCGATGATTGCGATGTGTGCGACCCATACCCAAATATCGGCATGGACCCCGCCTTCGTGCCGTCTAATGGTCCTGAGCAAACCGACGATCTGCCATGGAAAGACAATGCCGTGGCAAATTAAGCAATAGACAACGGTTGCAGCCAAAGCATCGGACCGCTCGGAAACATACGGTGGCAATGTTAATTGATCCGACAACAGGATTAGTGCCCGGACCAATACCAGATTTACCCAAAGCGCCCAAAGCAAGGAATGTTTCCCCTGCCAATGGTTCCGAATATAGCTCATCCGATATTTGCCTGTTGCATCTGGACCAACAAGTTTTGACAGGATCTAATGTCGCGAGTGTACCGGCCCGTGTCTGGGGAATCCATGCGGGCTATTGGGAAAGCCTCATGCCGGCTTTTGGCCCGAGCCGAAACTCTCACCGAAATAGCTGATCTTATGATCGGTGAATTCACCAGTCTCCAGCAACCCGATAACGGTGGATGGTCAGCCGAACAGGGAGAGAATGGCTTGCGGCGAGGAATTGGCGATGCTCAACGCTTGCACGCCAAGTTGCTGTTTGATCTGTTGCGCCTGAAGATTGGCGCTTTCCTCGGCCAAATCCGCGTCGACCAGATTGCCTACGCCGGCGCGCTGGATGTCTGTCAGTTTTGCCGTGAATTCCGACTGGACTTCGATACGCCGTGCCACCGAGCCAAGCGCGGCCAGGGAATCCGAGACCGAGATCGTTGCGGATTCGATCAGGCTCAATGTCTGGGAGGCGTTCGAGGAGCTGCTAAGATCAGCGTAGGGTTGCCCAAACTGCAGGAAAATTGCGGACATATTCTGCGCCGAGACGGCGATGGTACTGCCGTCAACCGTGCTCAGCACCGTGGTGCCGGAGGCGCCGTTTTTCAGCAGATTAATGCCGTTGAATTCGGCCGTGGCGACAGTCGTGTCGATCTGATCGCGCAGAGCGAAGAAGTCATTGGTCAGCGCGGTGCGCGAAGCCGCATCAAGACCTGCCTGGTTGGCCTGAACGGTCTTCGCCTTCAATTCGACCAATAGATCGGCAATCGACTTGCCGCCTTCTATGGCCACATTGACCACGGCGGCGCCATTCGCCAATGCCGTTTTGACCGCCCGCATGCCAGCGATTTCGCCGCGCATGTTTTGCGCGATGGCGTAGGTTGAGGCGTCATCCTTGGGTCCGTTGACCTTTAGCCCGGTGGTAATTCTCAGGTTGGTGGTTTCCAGGGCCGTATTCGTTGCGTTCAGGTTTCGCAACGCCAACATCGCACCATTGTTGGTGTTCACGGATAAGGACACGATTATTTCCTTTCGGGCACTGCCAGTCACGACACGTCTTTCTAAACAACGCAATTATCGTGCCAAGAATTGCGGCCGAATTTTGCCATATCTTGTGTCGGGTGTTTGGCGATATCCAATTCTCTCGGCAAAATTTGCCGCATTTCGGATTTCACGCGGTAGAAATTTCTTACAATGACGGGGTCTTGTGGACCCCGTATTTCGGTGCGTATTTCGGTGCGTATTTCGGCGACAGCCTACGAATTACGCCGATCGTCCGCTTGGTAGGGTGGGCGGGCGACGAAGGCGAATTTGTCGGTGGCGGAGAAGCCGCAGGCTTTATAGAAATTGTGGGTCGCGGGTCGCCTTGAGCCGGTTTGCAGCATGACCTTGTAGCAGCCCCCGTCCCAGGCGAATTGCAGGGTATGGCCCATGATCCGCTGGCCCAGGCCTTGGCCTTGGCCCCGCAAGGTAATGTCCGTGACAACGTTTTCAATGATGCCATAGGGGGCGGCGCCACGCGTCAGGTTGGGAATAAGGTTCAAATAGCAGGTCGCCTGCACCCTGCCATCGTCATCTTCCAGCACGAACAAATACAGGTTGTCGGACCGGCGGATGTGCTCAAAGACGGCGCGGTCTTCGCCGCCTGCAAGCGCCGGGTCTTCGGGGTGGAGTTGTGCATAGAGTTCCATCAGACGTTCAAAGTCGTTGGCCCCGGCTTCCCTGATCAAATGCCAAACTCCCCCACTAATCCCAAAAGTCCCGCTCTTTCAACCAGCCGTCGACGGTGGCGACGGCCGCGGCCAGTTTGTCCGGTTGGCCGAAATAATAATGCGTCGCGCCCTGGATCAATTGCTTTGTCTTGTCGCTGCTGGCGATCGCCTCGTAAATGCGATTGGTATGGCTTGGCGTGCAGCCGTCGTCCGCCGTATTGCCGACCACCAGGGCGGGTACGGAAATGCGTTTGGCGCAGGCCGGGCCATTGGCGCCCGAAAGATCGTAGCTCCATTGCGACAGCCAGGAACGCAGGGTGCAAAACCGCGCCAGGCCCGCCGGCGCGTCGTTGACCATGCGGGGATCACCCATGAAGCTCCAATTCGGCTTGCGGTCGTTGGGGTCGATGGTGGGGTCCAGCCAGCGGGGATCGGCCATGGTGCCATGCACGACAAACCCCTGTTCGGCCGCCGGGCCCTTGTGCTGGCGCAAATGGGCCAGCCGTTCCTGGACCCAGGCCGTGATGCGCCGGTTTCGCGCCACCTGGGCGGCGATGTAGCGTTCCAGGAATTCCGCCGCATACGTGGGCTGGTTCGGATTTTTGGGATCGTAGAGGTTAAGTTCATCATCCCGCCGGTCCGGGTCGCCCTCGTCAATAATGCTCGCATCCAGCCATTCCGTCAGGATCAGGGCGCGGCTGACATGGGCGGCCAGTTGCAGCACGCCATCCGCGGGTTGCAGCCCGGCGGTCGCCACATCCACCGGATCGCCGGCTGGCGTCTGGGTGATCGAGGGATCCTCGGCCTCCGATTGATAAAACATCGATAGGGAGCCGCCGCCCGACCAGCCGGCCAGGATAATTTTCTCGTAACCAAAGGCCTCCTTGGCGTGGCGGATATGGGCCCCCATGTCCAAGGCCACCTTTTCCATGATCAGGGCGCTGTCGTTCTTCGGGTACCGGCTGCCGCAGGTCATCACATGATGGCCGGCCCGGGCCATCGCCAGGGGCATGGGCAGGTAGTGCATCAGGCCGCTGGGGTGCATGAAGATCAGCACGGTTTTCGACGGCCGGTCATCGGGCCTGAGCAAATGGCCTTCCAAGGTGATGCGGTTTAATTGCCCGGCATAGGTTTCCTTGATCAACGAATGATCCTCGAAACTGACCAGATAAGGCAGGCGCTGATAAGCATGGTCGGTCATTGGCTACTCCGGCAGAGGGGATTTGGGCGACTACACCACCGAAACCGGCAGTTTGTCGAAGCCGCGAAAGCGCACGCGGGGGCTCTGTTGTGGTTCGCCGTTGCGCCTGAGTTCGGGGAAGCGTTCGATGAATTTGCCAATCGCCACCCGGCCCTCAATGCGCCCAAGCGTATTGCCCATGCAGATGTGCTTGCCGATGCCAAAGGCGATCTGGCGATTGGGGTTGCGGGAAATATCCACGTGTTCGGGATCGTCGAATTGCAGCGGGTCCCGATTGGCGGCGGCGATGCAGCAGTGGATGAATGATCCGGCGGGGATCATCACATCACCAAACATCACATCCTCCATGGCCTTGCGGTTGCCGATTTGCAGGGGCGAGAGGTAGCGCAGGGATTCCTCGATCGTGGTGCGGATCAAATCCCCATCGTTCTGCAAACGATGCAACTGATCCGGTGCCCCCAACAGCATATCGATGGTATTGCCGATCAGATTTGCCGTGGTTTCATGGCCGGCATTGAGCAGGAATATGCAATTCTGCACCAACTCCACCGGGGTCAGACGCTCGCCATCAACTTCGCCAAAGATCAATGCCGACAGCACTTCGCCCATTTGGCTGCCGTCAGGGTTTTCGCGGCGCTTGGCGATCAGCTCCTCCAGCATCGTCTCGAACTCAAGCACCGCGCCCTCGCCCGCCGCCAGATCATCGGCTGAGACGACGGGGTCAAGCGCGCCAAGAATAAGGTTGGAATATCCGCGCAGCAGATGGCGCTGGTCGTCCGGCACGCCCAACATGTCGGAGATGACCTGGGTCGGCAGGGCCAGGGCATAATCCTCGATAATCTCGAAATCGCCCATGGCGTCGAGCTTGTCCAGCAGCCCATCGATCACCCGCTCGACCACGGGCTCCAGTTCGGCCAGTTTTCTGGGCGTGAAGGCCGCGGCCAGCAATTTGCGCACGCGGGTGTGGATGGGCGGGTCGTTGAACACCAAACTGGTTGTGTGATGGGTATAAAGCGGCCCATCGCCAAACTTGGGTTTGAAATTAACCTTCTTGTCGGAGCTCATGCCGGGATGTTTGAACGACAGCACGACGTCGTCATACCGGGTCAGAAAATAGGAACCATCCGCGTTCCGATGGACGGGATCATTTTCCCGCAACATCCGGTAAATAGGAAAGGGATCATGTGCATTCGCCTTGTCAAAGACGCTCAGATCAAAGGCTTTTGCCGTTTCCAGATCAGACATCTCGGCACCTCTTTCTAAATTGGAGCCAGACCAGCCACGTATCGTCGATGTTTCGGGGCCAGTGTAGCTGCCCGTCATTTTTTGCCGTGCGAATCCAGCCAAGCCCGCGCCAGTTTCTCGGCCTCCGCCTTGTGCGCCGGTGACAGCGACCGGGCGATATCGGCCATGAGACTCCGGGCACTGAGTTTACCGTTCGCATCGGCGATGTAATACCATTTGTAGGCAACCACATCATCCGCCGCCACGCCCTTGCCCTTGCGGTACTTCAAGGCGAGGCTGGCTTGTGCTTCCACATGGCCCAACTCGGCGGCGAGACGATGCCATCTTGCCGCTTCGGACAAATTCATGGGAACGCCATAACCCTCTGCATGCATCAGGCCGAGATTGTATTGCGACCTCGTGTGTCCTTGCTTGGCGGAAATCGCGTACGAATTCATGGCTTTGCGAGAATTCTGGCCAACGCCTTGACCCCGTTCAAACATAAATCCGATATTGAAATGCGCCAATAAATTACCCTGAGCGGCCGCCAAACGAAACCATTTCAACGCGGTCTGAAGGTCCCGGGTAACGCCCCGACCGCCAGCATAGTAGACGCCCAGTTCACTTTGCGCTTGATGCATTCCTTGCTTGGCGGCCTTATGCATCCATCGAAACGCCTCCGCATCATCACGCGTCGTGCCTTTGCCCCTGCTGGTCAAAAGGCCCACCAAATATTGCGGACCAACATGACCCTGTTCCGCGAAAATTCGATATATGCGGATCGCATTCGCGAAATCGCCACGCTTATAGGCGCTCGCCGCATCAGCAAGTGTATCGGCAAGACCATCCGTTGGCCGCCCGGCCACCAGGGCCAGCAATATGATAAACAGCGCGGTGCGGAGGTGCGTCATCCCGGTTTTCGCCAGTTCCGGGGCGCCGCTACGCCGCCAGCAGGCTGGCC
The DNA here is from genome assembly GCA_018667855.1 of Rhodospirillaceae bacterium. GTDB lineage: Bacteria > Pseudomonadota > Alphaproteobacteria. The sequence continues at coordinate 7,345 of JABIRL010000104.1, read as the reverse complement.
GGGCGGTCACTGCCCGCCAGTTCGAACCGGCGTAAATAGATCTCCACATTCTCGGCGACCTTTTTGGCGAAGTGGCGGCCGTGGACCAGGCCCCGTTCGTGGGCATCGGCGCCCAGGTTGAGGATTTCCATCTCGGGCATCGCTTCAGCCTTCCTCGTCCTCGGGCCAGACCTCGGCCAGAATACGGAAGGCGGATGCGGCGACGGGCCAGCCGGCGTAATGGGCGGCGTGGATGATCATGCCCTCGATCCGCTCCCGGGGCAGGCCCAGGTTCTGCGCGGCACGGAAGTGGATGCGCTGTTCCGCCTCCCGGTTCAGAGCTACCAGAATGGTGCAGGTGACCAGAGAGCGTTCTTCCAGACTCAATTCCTCTCCCTGCCAGACGTCGCCGAACAGATGTTCCAGGCTGTAGCCGCTGAATTTTCGCGGTACGCGGAAGCCGGCATCGCTGCCTTTCAGGAGAATTCTCGCCAGGGCCTTACCTTTTTCACGCTTTTCGCTGCTGTCACTCATGCTCTCTGTTCCTTCATGGTTACGGTCAATTGCAAATTACGTAGGCCCAGCAGACGGTTGTTGGGCACCCATTGGGCGGGGCCGGTCAGCTCGAAATGCGCAACCCGGCGCAATAGTTCCTCGATGGCGATCTTGATCTCCAACCGGGCCAGGGCAGCACCCAGACAGACGTGGGCGCCAAAGCCGAAGCCGATATGGCGGTTGGGCCGGCGGGTAATGTCAAAAGTGAAGGGATCGTCGAACATCTCGCCATCCCGATTGGCGGACATTTCCCAAATGGTCACCTTGTCACCGCGCTTTAGCGCCGTGCCCCGCAATTCCGTGTCCTGGATCACCGTGCGGCGCTTGTAGATGGAGGGAGTCATCCAGCGGACGAATTCCTCCACCGCGCCCTTGACCAGTTCGGGGTCGTCGCGAAGCTGTTGCAGCAGATCGGGGTGTTCGATCAGGGCGCGCATGCCGCCGCCGATGGCGCTGCGCGTGGTCTCTGCCCCGGCGGGAAACAGCAGGACAAAGAAGTTGATCAATTCCTCGTCCGTCAAGGCCCGGCCATCTTCCTCGTCCAGACGGCTCTGTACGATTTTCGAAAGGATATCGTCCTGGGGATTGCGCCGCTTCTCGGCGATGATGCCGCCGGCGTAATCCCTGATCTGAAGGTAATATTCCTTGGCCATGACATTGGGACTGTCGGCCTCCAACCCCTTGTCGATCCATTCGCACAGCTGCACCCGATCATCCTGCGGCACGCCGAGGACGATGCAGATGGCCTGCAGGGGCAATTCGCGTGAAAACCGCGGCACGAAGTCGAACGGGCCATCCAGGGGAAAGTCATCAATCAACAAATTGGCCCGGCGGCGCAACTCAACCTCCAACTCACCGATGACCTGGTTAGTGAAGCCCTTGTTGACCAGACCGCGCAAAACCCGGTGGTGGGGGTCGTCGGTGTAGTTGAGGATTTTGCCCGCCGCGCGCTCGTCCTTCATGGTGGTGCCGCCGCCCCGGCGATCACCGCCCGTGTCGGAGGAATAGATCTCCGGCGTGCGCAGAACCTCCATGATGTCGTCGTAGCGGCTGATCACCCAGAATCCCTCGCCATCGGGCGAGACCGGCGTGGGCGCATGCCAGTGCACGGGATCGTTTTCCCTGAGCCATCTGAAAAAACCGTGGGGGAAGCCGTCCTTGAAGCTGTTGTCGTCGGACAGATCGACGGGCGTGATATCAGGCATGACGTTCATGTTCGAACTCCCTTACTCAGACGTAACTGCATGCTGGGTTGGCCGCGCAGGGTCATGTTGTTGCGCCAGGGCACATCACCCGCCGGCAGGCTCAGTGCGGCATAGCGGCGCAGCAGCGGCGGCAGCGCCACCTCCATCTCCAGCCGCGCCAAAGGTCCGCCAAGGCAAAAATGCGGGCCATAACCGAAAGCCAAATGCTGCTTGCTGTCCGTACGGCGGATATCGAAGCGGCCGGGATCATCGAACTTGCGCACATCATGATTGGCGGCCAGGCAGTACAGATAGACTTTCTGGCCCTTGGAAATGCGCCGGCCATGCCATTCGAAATCCTCGGCCGCGAAGCGGGTCAGCATGAACAGGGCGCCGTCGTAGCGCAGGATCTCCTCCACCGCGCCGGCCACCACTTCCGGGTCATCGAGGTTCCGGCGCAGATCGGCCATTTGTTCGGGATGGCGGATCAACGTGCGCAGGCCATTGGACAGCAGGTTCATGGTGGTCTCGTGACCGGCGAACAGGAACAGGATCAGATTGCCGATCAGCTCCTCCGTGGTCACGGTGTCGTCGTCGTCCCGGGCCGCGATCAACAGATCTATGATGGCGTCTTGTGGATTCTTGCGCCGCTCGGCGATGAATTCGGTCAAATAGGCGGTCATTTCCGCGGCCGCGTAGGCCGGCGGGCGGATAATGTCCTCCCCCGCCGCGCCCAAACCCTTGGCGATATCGTCGGACCAGCGGTGCAAATCCTTCAATACTGACTTGGGCACACCGATCAGCAGGGCGATCACCGAGGCCGGCAGGGGATAGGCGAAAGCTTTGACGAAATCCACATCGCCCGTATCGGGCATGGCCGCCAGCAGATCATCGACCAGTTCGGCGATCTGCGGCCGCAGCCCCTCGATCGCCGTGGGCGTCAGGCCGCGATTGGCCAGCTTGCGCAGACGGGGGTGGTCCGGCGGCTCGGCGATCACCATCCAGGTCTTGAGAGAGCTGGCATAGGCACGATAGGTATCGCGGAATTCCGGCTCGAACAGTTCCGCCGGCGGCATGGGCCGCGAGACTCCGAGGCGGCGGTCGTGAAAGCCCGCCCTGACATCGTCATACCGGGTAATCATCCAGGCCTTGCCGTCGGGCGACCAATGCACCGGGTCCTCGTCCTGCAGGCGACACAGAATGGGCACCGCGTCCGCCATGCCGGCGATGTCGTCGGGATTAACCTGGATGGTTGGTTCCGCCGTACTCATGCATCACCCACCGGGATCTATTTTTTCCAGCCGCTGGAAATTCCCGCCATCAGGCCGCCGTCGACAATGATGTGCTGACCATTCAGCCAGGTGATCTGACCTTCGGCCAGGGCCACCAAGGCTTCGGCGATATCGATCGGCTGGGCCGCGCGGCCGATGGTGTCGATCAGCATCTGCATGTTCTCTTCACCCACATCGTTGGTGAAATCGGGCAGGATCGGGGTGTCCACCGGGCCCGGGCCCACATCGTTGACCCGGATGCCGCGGGCCAGGCCCTTGCCGGCCAGGACCATGGTGTAAACCACCACCGCTTCCTTGGAGAAGGTATAGGAGTCCGTCTCCACCGCGCCTTCGTTTTCGTTCCACCAGGCGACGCCCGCGTCGAAATCCTCGATCGCCATAAGTTCCATCAGGTAGCCGCGCCGCTTACGCCAGTTGTTGCCGGCGATAGAGGCTACGTTGACCACCGTGCCGTTGTCGGCAATGCGGTCAAAAACCCGCTCGGTCAAATAGCGCAGGCCGAAGTAATTGACTTTCATGGTCAGCTCGTTGCCAACCGCCATGGGCACGCCGGCCACGTTCAACAGGGACGAATAGGGCCCTTTCAGCTTTGCCAAAACGCCATCGATGCTGGCGGGGTCGCTCAAATCGCAATGATGGCTTTCGACCGCATCGTTGCTGAAGGGCTTGATGTCGATGGAGACGACCTTGTGTCCCCGCTCCAACAAAAGTTTCGCCGTCGCCTCGCCAACGCCCGAAGCGCCGCCCGTCAAAAGTACCGGGTGTTCCATCGCCATTTCATTCCTCCTGACAAATCAAACCTGTTTTACCCATTTGATACCGCCCCGGGTGCCCGGTTCATAGGAAAATTTCTCCCCCGCCCTGCGACGCGGGGCGAAATCATGCTATGGACGGCGGTACGAAGAGGCCCCCAATGAGCGATCCTGAAACATTGTTACAGCAAGCCGGGCAACAGGCCCGATCCGGCAACGGCGACGGCGCGCGGCGGCTGTTGGCGGATCTGATTGCCCTGGCCGGAACGCCGCCGCAAGTACTTCTGGGGGGTGCGTTCGAGGCCTATCAACTGGGCGATATTGGGCTGGCCGAGCGGGCCCTGCGACGGGCCATCGAAATCGCACCGGATTTCGCCGCCGCGCACACGAATCTGGGCAATATTCTGCGTGAACAGGGCCGCCTGGACGAGGCCATCGCCGCGACCGAGGTTGCCTGTGAATTGGCGCCGCGGGAGCCGATGAACTTCGCCAACCTGGGCAGTCTGTTTGAGGAGAACCAGCGCCCGGACAAGGCCGAGACGGCTTTCCGCGAGGCCCTGGCGCGGGCGCCGGGAGAACCGGGACTGCTGGATGCCCTGGGCCGGATCCTGATAAAACTGGCCCGCCCGGCGGAGGCCATGGCGGCCCTGAAAGCCGCCATAGAGACCGCGCCGGGGTTGGCCAGCGCCCACCTCAACATGGGCAATCTGTATCAGGAGGCCGAGCAGTTTGGGGCAGCGGCAAAAGCCTATCAAACCGCCCTGGACATCGAACCCAACGATATTTCCGCGCGCGGAAATCTTGCCCTGGTGAATTTCCGCCAGGGAAATCTGGAGCAGGCCGAGGCCGGCTTTAGCCATGTAACCAAGATGGCGCCCCACGACCCGGTAGCCTTCAACAACCTGACCCAGGTGCGTTACCAAAGGGGCGAACTACAGGCGGCATTGGCAGCCTGTGACGGCGCCCTGGCCTGTGATCCCGGCAATCGCACGGCGTTGTCCAACAAGGTCATCGTGCTGAATGAAATTCCCGACCGGGCGGCGGTCCGCTATTTGCAGAACATCGATGCGTTCGTAACCGCCCAGTACATCGCCACCCCCGCCGGCTATGACAGCGTGGCAGCCTTCAACGACGCCCTGTTTGGCGAGGTCGAGGCGGAGCCCGACCGTTTCAGCGAACGGGGCCAGACCGGGGCGCGCCAGACCCGCGATATCATGCTGGAACCGGGCCCGGCGGTGCGGGCCTATGCGGGGGTCATCAACGGCGCGGTGCGGGACTATATCGCCAACCTGACGCCCGATCCCGCCCATCCCTTTGCGTCCACCCCGCCGCATGCCTGGCGCCTGGAAGCCTGGGGCACCATCAGCCGCGAGATCCCGGAGGGCGAGGACACGCATATCCACCCCACGGCCTGGCTCAGCGGGGTCTACTATCCCCGCCTGCCCGCGGCGGTGCGAAATGACAATGATACGGGTGGATTTCTGGAAGTCGGGCGCGCACCAAACCATATCGTGCAGACCCAGGCCCCGGAATTAAAGATCGTCAAGCCGGAAATGGGGCTTTTGGTGCTGTTTCCGTCCTTCGTTTACCACCGCATTCTGCCCTTTACGTCCCCCCTGCCGCGCATGAGCGTCGCATTTGATGCAGTTCCAATCTAGGCAGTTTGCTTGACGCATCCGTGGGCTCTGGTAAATTGGTCCTGAATACATAATGGCGTAATTGTATGGGCTGGTTCGTCCGGCCCCTGAAGGGAAGAGCGAATGGTAGGGATTAAAGCGTACGGTGGCTATGTGCCCAGGCGCAGGCTGGCCCGCAGCACGATTTTGGAAAACACCAGCTGGTTCAACGGCGCGCTGAAAGCCTACAGCAAGGGCGAGCGTTCCATGTGCAATTGGGACGAGGATTCCCTGACCATGGCGGTCGAGGCATCCCGCGATTGCCTGGACAAGACCCGACCCGACGATATCAAGGCGATCTATCTGGCCTCGACCACGCTGCCCTTCACGGACCGGCAGAATTCGGGCGTTCTGGGCACCGCCCTGAACCTCGGCCAGAACATGATGACCATGGACATCACCTCCTCGCAGCGGGCGGCCACGTCCGGCCTGATCAACGCCTTGAGCGTGGTGCAGGGTACGGGCGGCAGCGCCCTGTTCGCGACCGGCGAGCATCGCCGCAGCCAGACCGCGAATACCAACGAGCTGATGTACGGCGACGGCGGCGCCGCGCTTTTATTGGGCAACGACGATGTGGTGGCCGAATATGTGGGCGCCGGACAGATCGCGGTGGATTTCGTGGATCATTATCGCGGCCAGAACTCGGACTTTGACTACAACTGGGAAGAACGCTGGATCCGCGACGAAGGCTTCATGAAAATCGTGCCGGAAGCGGTACAAGCCGCCCTGGACAACACAGGCCTTGCGGCCGGTGATATTGATCATTTCGTCATGCCGGGCACCATCCGCAACATCGCGGGCATGGTGTCCAAACGTTGCGGCATCACGGCGGAAGCGACGCGGGACAATCTGCATAACGTAATGGGCGAGGCGGGGACATCCCATGCCCTGGTCATGCTGGTGGATTGTCTGCAGGACGCCAAGCCGGGACAGACCATCATGGTGATCGGTTGGGGCCAGGGCTGTGACGCCTTGGTCTTCAAGACCACGGATTTGCTGCCCACCATGGCCAACCGCCAGGGCATCAAGGGTCACCTGGCCCATCGCAAGGAAGAAACCAACTACAACAAGTTCCTGGCCTTCAACGGCCTGGTGGAACAGGACGGCGGCCTGCGTTCCGAGACGGACAAGCAGACCGCGCTGACCACCTTGTACCGGAACCGGGAAATGGTGATCGGCTTCGTGGGCGGCAAATGTTCCCAATGCGGCACCGTGCAGTATCCGAAAGCGCGGATCTGCGTGAACCCAAATTGCGGCGCCATCAACACCCAGGAAGATCATCAAATGGCGGAAACCTCCGCCACGATCCAATCCTGGACCGCCGATAACCTGACCTACGCGCCGGACCCGCCCCACCATTTCGGCATGGTGACGTTTGGTGAAGGCGGCCGCATGATGGCCGACTTCACGGATGTGGACGAAGGCGGCGTCGCGGTCGGTGACGAATTCCGCCTGGTGTTCCGCATCAAGGCGGCGGACGAGAAACGTAATTTCAACAAGTATTTCTGGAAAGCAGCGCCCAAGGTTCAGGCGTAAATCTTAGGCGTCGATGGGCGCAAATAAGGAGAAAGAAACATGGCCTCAGGTATTAGAGATAAAGTCGCTATTCTTGGCATGGGTTGTTCGAAGTTCGGTGAACGTTGGGACTGCGATGCGGAAGATTTGATTGTCGAAGCCTACGTGGAAGCGATCGCGGACGCGGGCATCGAAACAACCCAGATCGATGCGGCCTGGTTCGCCACGGCGATCGAGGAAGTGCATGTGGGCAAATCCGGCGTGCCGCTGTCGGTGGCCCTGCGCCTGCCCAACATTCCTGTCACCCGGGTCGAAAACTTCTGCGCCTCGGGCACGGAAGCGTTCCGCGGCGCGGTCTATGCGGTTGCCTCGGGTGCTGCCGACATCGCGCT
>JABIRL010000064.1 GCA_018667855.1 Rhodospirillaceae bacterium | reverse complement strand
ATTGCGTTAGAAAAGGGCAAACGCCTTGAAAACACACTGGTAATTGTTGCCGACATTGGGGAATACTGGGGGAAATATGGGTAGTTTCCAAAGTAAGCGATATGAGTAATTTGAAAGTTCTTTCCGTGCCTATCCGGTTGACGCAGACGCCCACTACATCTAGTATCTGTCCATTATGCTTACCATGGACATCCACCAGCGCGACGACCTGGCTTTCCCCCAATCTCTCCCCGAATTCCAGCGGCAGTTTCCTGATGACGCGACGTGCGCTACCTATCTCAAGCGGGTCCGCTGGGCTGACGGGTTTATCTGCCCGCATTGCGCCGTGATCGCCGAACCCTACCGTATTGTCACCCGACCGGGGGTTCTGGAATGCCGTACGTGCCGCCGACAAACTGGCCTCCTGGTTGGCACCGTCATGGAACGCAGCCATACGCCGCTCAGCATCTGGTTCTGGGCCGCCTACCTCGTCGCCAGCCAGACGCAGGGCATGTCAGCGGTGCAGTTTCAACGGCAACTTGGGCTAACGCGATACGAAACCGCTTACGGCATCTTACACAAGTTGCGCGCTGGCATGGTGCGACCAGATAGGGACCGGATCGGCGGTCGTCCGAAAGAGCACGTCGAGGTTGATGAGACGTGGGTTGGTGGCAGGACACGCGGCGAAGGCCGCGGCATCCATCACAAAACGCTGGTCGCCGCTGCTGTCGAAGTCCGCCACAGGAAACCTGGCACTGCGCAGGACAAGCGGAAGGATGGCCGTTATGCGGGTCGAGTGCGACTGGCCATCGCAGCCGACCGCAGCGCTGACACGTTGTGTGGCTTTGTCGAGAGTGCCGCCATGCCGGGATCGCTGATTGTCACCGACGATTGGAGCGGCTATGCCAGCTTACGCAAGCGAGGCTACGATCACCATGCGATAGCCGAATGCGGCGACCACGAAGTCGCCGAACAGTTCATGCCTATGATCCACCTCGTCTTTTCTAATTTGAAGACTTGGCTCAACGGCATCCATCACGGCGTGAGCGCAAAGCATCTACAAGCCTACCTCAATGAATTCACATTCCGTTTTAACAGGCGATTTTACCCGTTCAACGCATTTCGATCGCTGCTTGGCATTGCAGGCGGGGTTGATGCACCGACCTACGCCGAGCTATATTCAGGCGATTGGAAGCACCCTACATGTAGTGGGTGTCTGCGTTAACCGGATAGGCACGGTTTGTTCTCTTTCAGGTGACCAAAACGCAGGGCGTTTTTCTTCCACATGACGTGGAAAGATTTTTTGAATTTTGGATTGCCCGTCAACAGAAAGGCCCGGATCGAGGCAAGGCCACGTGCCGTGGTGCCCCGTGTATCAGCCATCATGCCCAACAAGGCCTTGCGCTCCGGCGTTGCCGGCAAGGCCCCTTCGGCGGTAATGATCTTGGTGATTTCCGAAACCAGGATGCTTGCCAGCGGCGCGGCGTCGCGGGTCAATACGTGAGTTGCCGGTTGTTCCTCGGGCGTGTTCGCGATGGCTTCAACTTTTGCCTGCGCCGCCGCGAATTCATCCAGTACGCCTTTCATGGCGGTCCAGGCTGCCTGGTTCTTCGGATTGGTCCATTGCGCCGACAGCGTATCTATATCCGCGCTGACTTTGCCGATATCCGCCCAGACAGCGGTGCGTTCGGCTTTAAAAGCCTTGTTGCCGGTCAGCATCCAGCCGCGAAGCGAGGCGAGGGACGCGTTAATGTTATTAACAAGGCGGGCGCTAGCCTGAGACGTAGGCGTCCGCAGATCGACAATCCGATCTGTAATATTCTTGACACCGCTGACCTGGAACAAGGTGGATCCGACAGCGATGATCAAAACGCCGACAAGTACGCCAAAGCCAAGGCTTAGGCGACCTGAGATCTTAAGTTCTGGCATTTTCATGTTATTCCCTCTGACACGTATCTCTATATGAGGCCAATTCACTGCTTCTATCGATGGGCCTGCGAGCGCGAATGTTTGAGTTGTTCATTAATTCAATGAAGATGTTGCAACAAATGCATTAATAAACCGTTATTGGAGTAAATGATTTGCTACATACATCATTAGAACGCATCTTTTATCTACAATGGTCATGCTATTTACCTTAGGAATAGTTTGTATATTACTTTTGGGATATGCCATTAACTTGATGCCCCGCAAATCCGGTGGCAGGTCTTCGCGCATAGGGAAATCTGTTCGCCGGATTGCTCCGGGGACGTGTTAGCATCACCGCGTCCCGGCACTGGCATAGCGCAGGCAGGGTCGTTTACATCATGGCCGATATGAGCGGATGACGGGCTAACTCAGCCTCTAACATTAAGGATTGATAGCAATGCAGGGCGTTGTTTTTCTGGGTGATCGAAAACTTACCATGCAGCAATTTGATGACCCGACGCCGGGTCCCGGTGAAGTTGTACTGGAGATCAAGGCTTCCGGCATGTGCGGCAGCGATTTGAAATTTTATCGCGCCCGTTCAGGTGGTGGCGCGGGCGATTTGGGGTTGGGCGGTGACGGCGGACCCGTCATCGCGGGCCACGAACCATGCGGCGTGGTTGCCGCCGTGGGCCCGGGCGTCACGGAGGCGGAGGCCAGGATCGGCCAGCGTGTCATGGATCACCATTATGCCGGTTGCGGCGTTTGTAATGATTGCCGCGGCGGCTGGTCGCAGCTGTGCCGGGACGGCATCACGGTCTATGGCGCCACCGGACACGGCGCCCACGCCAAATATATGAAGGTACCGGTGCGCACCCTGGTGCCATTGCCGGATGAGCTGTCGTTCGAAACCGGAGCGGCCATATCCTGCGGCACAGGCACGGCCTATGGCGCCCTGCGCCGCATCGGCCTGACGGGCCGGGATACGGTAGCGGTTTTCGGCCAGGGACCGGTGGGCCTGTCGGCGGTGCAATTGGCCGCCGCCATGGGTGCCCGGGTCATCGCCCTGGATGTGGGCGCGGAACGGTTGGAATTGGCGAAATCCTTTGGCGCCGATGCCTGCATAGATGCCGGTACCGATGATCCGGTTGCCGCCATCAAGGATTTGACCCACGGCGCGGGCGCGGACCGTGCTTTGGATTGTTCGGGCGCCGCCGCCGCCAGGCTGGCCGCCGTGCAGGCGACGCGAACCTGGGGCACGGTGGGTTTCGTGGGCGAAGGGGGCGAGGTGACCCTGGACGTCAGCCGGGATATGATCCGCAAGCAAATCACCATCGTGGCATCCTGGACTTTCTCCACCATCGGGCAGGCCGAATGCGCCCGGTTCATTGCCGATCGCAAGATCGATGTAGATGCCTTGTTTACGCACCGCTGGTCCCTTGATCAGGCGGAAGAGGCCTATCAGCTGTTCGACCAGCAAACCACGGGCAAAGGGGTCTTTCTGTCCTGATCGACCGTCGAACAGATAAAAATATGAAGGAGCACTTATGAGCCGGATCGCCATCGCGGGTTTCCTGCACGAGACCAATACCTTCGCGCCGCAAAAGGCGACCTGGGATGATTTCGTCCGGGCCGAGAGCTTTCCCGGCCTGACCGTGGGCGAGGAATTGTTCACCGTTATGCCGGGCAAGAACATCGCCATTTCCGGTTTCATCGGTGAAGCCCGGAGCCAAGGTCATGAATTGCTGCCGCTGTCGTGGTGTTGCGCCATTCCCTCGGCCCATGTCGCCGAAGACGCTTTCGAGACATATTCAGAAATGTTGCTGACCGCGCTGACGGAGGCCGCGCCCTTTGATGCCGTCTATCTTGACCTGCATGGCGCCATGGTTTGCGAACATCTCGAAGATGGCGAGGGCGAACTTATTGCCCGTGTGCGGGCGCAGCTTGGTGACGATGTGCCGTTGGTGGTGAGCCTGGATCTGCACAGCAACACCACACCACAGATGTTCGAAAATTGTGACGGCCTGATCGCCTACCGTACCTATCCCCATGTGGATATGGCGGACACCGGCGCCCGCGCCGCGCGTTATCTGGATGCCATGCTGGCAACGCCGGAGCAGCCGCCGGCCAAGGCACATCGTGCGCTGCCGTTCCTGATGCCCTTGACCGGGCAGTGCACCATGGTTGAACCCACCCTTGGCGCCTACGCGACCCTGGCGGCGCTGGAGGAGGAGCCCGGCGTCCGCTCCGTATCCTTTACGCCCGGCTTTCCGCCCGCCGATATCTGGCATTGCGGCCCCGTCGTGGTGGCCTATGGCGATGACCAGGAAGCGGCCGACGGGGCCGCGGACGCTCTTTATGACGCCATTCTTGCCAAGGAGGTCGAATTTCAGGTGGAGCGTCTCTCGCCCCGTAAGGCGGTCGGGCAGGCCATCGCTTCCAATGCGCACAAGCCCTATGTCCTGGCCGATGTGCAGGACAACTGCGGTGCCGGCGCGACCTCGGACACCACTGGTCTGCTCCGATCCTTGATCGAACAGGGCGCGGATGGCGCGGTGTTGGGGGTGCTGGTGGACGGGGCCACGGCCGCCCAGGCCCATGCGGCGGGGCAGGGGGCGGTCGTCGATGTCAGTCTCGGCGGCAAGGTCTATACCGACGGCGATCCGCCTTATGAGGGCCGGTTCGAGGTCGTGGCCCTGGGTAATGGTCAATTTACCTGCACGGGGCCGTTTTATAAGGGGATGACGCCAAACCTCGGTCCCATGGCCTTGTTGCGCCACGGGGGCGTATCCGTTGTCGTCTCCACCCATCGCATGCAGGCGGCGGACAAGGAGATGTTCCGGCATCTGGGTTGCGAGCCGGCGGAGCAGAAAATTCTCGGGCTGAAAAGCAGCGTGCATTTCCGGGCCGACTTCACCGATATCGCCGAACAGATCCTGGTGGTCGAGGCGCCGGGCGCCAGTATTGATCGACCGGAGAGCTTGCCGTACAAAAACCTTCGCCCCGGTGTGCGTGTGTGCCCCAAGGGCCCGGAATTCGTCGCTCCCGAACAGTGAAAATGCCCAAATTAGTGAAAGAGATCGTGCTATGAAAATTTCCATATCCATCGGCGCCTATAACCGGGTCGATGTCCTGGGCATGGTGGACTACATCCAGCAGGCGGAAAAAGTCGGCGTTAGTTACGCCTGGTCGGCGGAAGCCTGGGGCCAGGATGCCGTCACCGCCCTGGCCTATCTGGGCGCCGTAACGGAAAAGATCAAGCTGGGTACCGGCATCATGCAGATCAGTGCCCGCACTCCTTCGATGACCGCCATGACGGCGCTGTCCTTGGCAAATTTGACGAAGGGCAGGTTTATCCTCGGCTTGGGCGTCAGTGGCCCGCAAGTTGTCGAGGGGCTTCAGGGCGTTTCCTACAAGGCGCCCTTGGGTCGATTGAGAGAGACCGTGGATATCGTCCGCATGGCCTTCAAGGGCGACAAGATCCGCTACGAAGGCAAGCACTTTACCCTGCCTCTGCCGGATGGCGAGGGCAAGGCGATCCGCCTGGATCATCCACCCAGGGATATTCCCATTTATCTGGCCACTTTAGGGCCGAAGTCCCTGGAATATACCGGCCAGGCGGCCGACGGCTGGCTGGGCACCTCGTTCTCGCCGGACCATGCTGGGGCTCATATGGATCATCTGCAAAAGGGCGCGCAAGCAGCCGGGCGCAGCCTGTCGGATATGGATCTGCATTCCTCGTGCAACGTGGCGATCGGCGAGAATGTGGAGGAGATGATCGACGCCCTTCGCCCCGGCGTGGCCTTTTCCATGGGCGCCATGGGGTCTGAGAAGACCAACTTCTATAACGATGCCTTCAAACGGGCTGGCTACACCGATGACGCGCTGGCCATTCAGCGCCTGTGGAAGGACGGCAAGCGCCAGGAGGCCGCCGACCGGGTACCGGACGAAATGGTCACAGAATTCGGCGCCATCGGCACCGCCGACATGGTGCGCAAACGGTTCGAGACCTATCGCGATGCGGGCATCAACGCCCTGACCCTGCGCATGGACAACAGCCTGCCGATCGACCAGCGGATCGCCAACCTGGAGCAGATCATGGACCTGCTGCCTGACCGGGATTAGGGCCTTTTGCCACCTTCGAAATGAGTTTTTCTAATAGCCGCGCCTTGCTACAGTGCAGCCTTGGCCTTGATGGAGTGGAATTATGAACAAGCCCCTGACGACCGCTGAATCCCAACCCAACGATCTGTCGCAATTCTGGATGCCTTTTACCTCCAACCGGGAGTTCAAAGCGGCGCCACGCATGTTGGTCTCCGCCAAGGGCATGCATTACAAGAGCCACGATGGCCGGGACATCCTGGATGGTTCCGCCGGCCTGTGGTGTGTCAATATCGGCCACGGCCATCCCAAAGTGGTGGAAGCGGTCAAGGCGCAGACCGATACCTTGGAATTCACCCCGTCATTCCAGTTTGCCCAGCCCCTGGCGTTTGAACTGGCCCAGAAGCTGGCCGGCATCACGCCGGACGGCATGGATCGGATTTTCTACACCAACTCCGGCTCGGAGGCGGTGGACACGGCGCTAAAGATTGCCCTGGCCTACCACCGTATTCGGGGTGAGGCCTCGCGCACCCGTTTGATCGGGCGGGCGCGGGGTTATCACGGCGTCGGCTTCGGCGGCATCTCCGTGGGCGGCATTCCTTACAATCGCAAATTCTATGGCCCTTTGATCAATGGCGTTGACCATTTGCCCCATACCCACAATCTGGCGGAGCAGGCCTATTCCAAGGGCCAGCCGGAATGGGGCGCGCAT
>JABIRL010000074.1 GCA_018667855.1 Rhodospirillaceae bacterium | reverse complement strand
TCAAAGATTTGAGCGCCGTTTGAACCATTGCCTTTTGTTCCATTCTTAGAAATGACGACAGGCTTCTTTTTCTGAGCACGGCGTTTGTTCCGAGCGGTGAGGCTCTCCGCTTCCTTGCGTTCCATATCGGGGTGAATTTTGCGAGCCTCTATGGCGTTTTTGAATTGGCTGTCAGACAGATAGGTAAGCTCATGCAATGTCGTCCAACGAGGCGGCAAATATTTGAGATGGGTTCGCTTGGTCAAACGTTTATCGCTGGAAATTTTGAGGAGCTTCTCAGCGGTGCGGCGCTCAAATGGTAGATCGTTATTGACCATGTCGAGCCACGCTTTCGGCTCAAGCGTCTCATGCGCATCATTGAGCAAACGGCCAGCCTCCAAAATGCCTTCAAGCGCACTGTGCCATGCGAGCGTGATCTGTTTCGCAATGGTTTGAACCTGACGTGTCGGCTTGTATAGAGTGACGATCTTCGCCATATCGCTTCATCCTTTTTTTGGTCCCATGGGACCAAATCCGCACCGCATCAACACGCAACCATTTGATGGCCGCCGTTTTCTGAGCTGCCGTATCTGCTAATGAGAGATACCACTTTTGCGGTTAAGGAATTACGAAGGCGGTTTCCAACCGCCCTTTTAGGTCGGGGCCTGTTTTTCTTCGCGCTTCCTTTCGTCATAACTCCGCCAAGCACGCTTCAAGTTTTCGGCATATTTCGAATGGGTCAATTTGGCAGCCATTTTCTTCGGTTCCAAATGGCCGTAATGCATTTCGATCATACGGATGCTCGTTCCCATCGCCTTTGCGAGGAGGTAGTAATCCACATCGCCATCCAAAATGCGGTCGGCGGCAAATGTATGTCTGAGGCTGTAGAGGGTTCTGTTTTCGCCACGCTTATCTTTCAACAATCCAAATTCACGCAGCATTTTGGTAAAAATTCCATTGTCGAATTTGGCGCGACCTCCGTCTTTGGTACAGAAGACGTAGTCGTCATGTTTCGTGTATGTCGATATTTTTTTCCACTCGTTGAGGCGACGCAAAACAGAGAGGTCCGCAATCAGACTTCGCTCCTTATCTTTTCCGTGGACAAATATCTCAGTGTATTTCTCGCCAGTCTCAGGGTCTGTGTAGTCCCCTATATCGCGCCAGCGGAGGTTTGTTGCTTCGGGCGGACGCATTCCTGTTTCGCGAGATACAATCACGCGTGTCATCACACGCTTCCGTGCAAAAAGCTTTTCCGCATTCATGGCAGTCTTTGACCATCGGTTCTCCATATAAAGAGCAATCGACCGCCATTCCTCGATCGTGAAATGCTCTCGGCTCTCTGGCTTCACCTTCATTGGGAGCTTGATGATCGGAAGAGTGTTTCGGCTAATCCAGCCTTTTTCAGCAGCAAAATCGAAAACCTGTTTCAGAGAAATTTTCTCCTCGTTGAGCGTCGTCGACTTTGGGTTCATCGCAACGCTTCTGCCAGTTATCTTTAATTCCGCTGTTCCCTCGTCAGATTTCCAATAGTTGATACGCCATTTCCAATATTCATTGATGTCATCGGTCGTAATTCGATCGATGGCCCGCTTTTCGAAATACATGGTGAACCAGCGTCCGACAACGCTCTTTTGATACGCAAGGCGACCATCACTTATGGCACCAACGCTGTGACGAAAAATTTGCTCGTCGAGAAATGCTTTCGCCGCATCGTCAAAATTCTTTGAGAATATCGGTAGCTTATTTTGCTGCTTTGACAGCAGGACATAGTAGTCCGTCATCGCCGCAGTCTTCGCCTTGTCCAAATCTTCTTCGCCTGTCGACTTCCTCACATATCGCCGTTCATTCGGCAATTTGATGCGGCAATGCCAGCGCGGCGTCTTGTGATCCGAGCGTCGATAAAGAGTGACCGCACCGTTTTCGTACGTGCGCGTGTCTTGTTGGTGCATACGATTTTCCTCAGCCGACAAGTGTATATTACGTGTAAAATCACGCTCATACGATGCTGAGTGTATGTTAAGTGTATGGTATTAAAAAACTGTGTCACTTATAACTATTTGAAATTATTACGTTTTTTTCTCCCATCCTCCATTTTCTGTTTGCTGCCAGTATGTCAGCTCGAAGCCCTGATCCAGATAGCCGCGCCAGCGGGTGCGGGCGGCGGCGACCATGTCTTCGTTGCGACCGTCGAACATATCGATGATGCGGGCGAAGCCGTCGGTGCTGGTCGGCTGGCAGCCGTCCACCGCGACCAGAACATCGGCGCCGTTGGGGTTTTCATCCTCCGCCGTCAGATAGACGGGCTGATCCCCGGGCGGGCCGTCGCCGGCGGCGCCATGGGGCAGCCAGGCGCGTTCCTCGTAAGTCCACAGGACTGTGTTCAGATCATCGACCCGCTCTTTCGAGCCGGCCAGAACAATGGCCCGATGGCCCCGTTCCAGGGCCTTTTCCAGCAGCTTCGGCAAGGCGCGTTCGAGCGGCCAGTGGAGCAGGTGATAGAACCCGACCTCCGGCATGGAGTTACCTACTTGCCGCCCTCGTAATGATTGGCGACCAGACGATCCAGCATGCGGACGCCCCAGCCCGTGCCGCCCTTTGGCACCGTGGGTTTGCCTTTGTCCGCCCAGGCGGTGCCGGCGATGTCTAGATGGGCCCAGGGCACCTTGTTGACATAGCGCTGCAGGAACTGCGCGGCGGTGATGGAGCCCGCGTCCCGGCCGCCGATATTCTTCATATCCGCGATGGCGCAGTTGATTTTCTTGTCATAGGCATCCGTCAGGGGCAGACGCCATACTTTTTCGTCCACTTCTTCGCCGGCCTCGGACAGTTGCCGGCACAGCTTGTCGTCGTTGGAGAACAGGCCCGCATGTTCATGGCCGAGCGAGATGATGATGGCGCCGGTCAAGGTGGCCAGATTGACCATGAATTGCGGCTTGAAGCGGTCCTGGGTGTACCAAAGGGCATCCGCCAGCACCAGGCGCCCCTCGGCATCCGTATTCAGGATCTCGATGGTTTGACCGGACATGGATGTGACAATATCGCCGGGCCGTTGGGCATTGCCGTCCGGCATGTTTTCCACCAGGCCGACCACGCCGATCACATTGGCCTTGGCCTTGCGCCCGGCCAGGGCTTTCATCAGGCCAACCACGGCGCCGGCGCCGCCCATGTCCCATTTCATCATTTCCATGCCGGGCCCGGGTTTCAGCGAGATACCGCCCGTATCGAAGGTGACGCCCTTGCCCACGAAAGCCACGGGCTTGGTTCGCGCGCCCGCGCCCTGCCAGCGCATGACCACCAATTGGCTTTCCCGGCGGCTGCCCTGGCCCACGCCCAACAGGGCGCCCATGCCCAGTTTGGCCATGCGGGCCTCGTTCAGGACCTCGACCTTGACGCCCAGCTTGGCCAGAGTCCTGCACTCCTTGGCCATGCTTTCCGGATACAGCACGTTGGCCGGTTCGCTGACCAGATCGCGGGTCATGAAGACGCCGCTGGCGATGGCATCCAGGGATTTGAATTCCTTGCGCGCCGCCGCTGAACCCTTCGCCAGAACATTCACTGCCGTAACGCTTGGCTTGTCCGTGGCCTTTAGCTTGGTGCGGTACTTGTCGAAGCGATAGCTGGCCAATCGGGCGCCATAGGCCAGAGAGGCCGCGCCCAGGGCCGCATCCACCTTGGCGCCCTTCACGGGATCGCAGACGATGGAGATGGTCTTGACGCCGCTGCCCGCCAGGCGCTGCAGGGCCGAGCCGGCCACGTTTTCCATTGTTTCACGCTTGATCGTCTTGGCCTCGCCAATCCCCGCCATCAAGACCCGGTCGGCGCCGATGCCGGCGGGGGCGATTACGTCCAGCCATTGCCCCCTGCCGCCCGTGAAGCGGGAACCCTTGATGGCCTTGCTGAGCGCGCCCTTGGAGGCCTTGTCCAGCTGTTTGCCGGTGGACAGCAAGGTGCCGCCTTTCAGAACGCCAATGACAAGGGCGCCGGAGTTGGGCAGTTTCGGTTCGGAAATGGTGATCTTCATGGACGTCCCCTGATCTCTTGCGGAATTGGAATTTGGTTGCACCGTATCTTAAGGTGATGCCACTACAGCGCAAGCCGGTATGCACCTGAGGGGGCGGAAATTATGGGCCGCAAGATTTTGCTTATCACCACGGATCAGCAGCGCCACGACGCCCTGGGCTGTACCGGGGGAGAGGTGGCCCGAACCCCGGCCATCGACGCCCTGGCGGCGGCGGGATTGAACTTTCGCCAGGCCCGTAATCAGAACACCGTCTGCATGCCGGAACGGGCCACCATTCTGACCGGGCAATATATCCGCAGCCATGGCGTCACCTCGAACGGTATTCCCCTGCCCGTGGATGCGCCGAACCTGGCCGCACATCTGCAACAGAACGGCTACCGAACGGCCTTGTTGGGCAAGGCGCATTTCGAGCCGGCCTCGCACACGGATTATTTCGAAAACTGGGCCGCCACCTGGGGCAAGACCGGGCCGCATCGCGGCTTCGATCATATGGAGCTGTGCGGCCATACGGGGCGGGCGGGGCGCAGCCTGACCCATTATCCCCGTTGGCTGCGGGATCAGCACCCCGACGCCGTTGACGGCTTTCACGAATATACTGCCCAGGGCGGGCCCAGCGGCCGGGGCGGCGGCGATACCGGGGCACCCCAGGTCTGGCATAATCCGATCCCGCGGGAGCAATATCACACCGACTGGACGGCGGCCCGGACCATGGCCTTTCTCGACAGTCTGGACGAGGCGGCGGATTGGTTCGTCTGGATGAGTTTCCCCGACCCCCACCATCCCTGGGACCCGCCGCAAAGTGAACTTGGCCGGGTGGATTGGCGGGACCTGACGCTGCCCGACGGCTATCCGGGCTCGCCCGAGCGGACGGCTGAAATCCTGGCCGGCAAGCCCCGCCATTGGCTGGAATGGTACGAAGGGCGCGGCCAATTCAATTTCGAGGTGCCCGCCGATCTGGTGCCGGCACATCTGACGGCGGATCAAATCCGTGAGGTCAACGCCATGGCCCATATCTCCAACGAACTGATCGATGAGGCCGTGGGCCGGGTCATGGATCATATCCAGGCACGTGGCTGGGGCGATGAAACGGACGTCTTCTACACCACCGATCACGGCGAATTTCAGGGTGATTTCGGCATGTTGTTTAAAGGCCCCTACCATGTGGAGGGCCTGATGCGGTTGCCGTTCATCTGGCGTCCTGCGCCCCTGGCCGCCATTGCGCCGGCCGAGATCGATGCCCCGGTCGGCCATGTGGATCTGGCGCCGACCATCTGCGAGGTGGCCGGCCTGGCGGTGCCGGATTGGATGCAGGGCACGCCGCTGCCCCAATCATTCGCAGGGGCCGCGGGCCGGGAACGCACCATCACCGAATGGCAGGACGGTTTCGCCGGCAACGACATCACCATGCGTACGCTGTACCGGGACGGCTATATCTGTACGGTTTACGAGCCCACGAACTATTACGATAGCGGCGATGTGGGCGAATTATACAATCTCTCGGACGATCCCCATCAATGGCAAAATCTGTGGGACGATCCGGATAGACGGACATTGAAATCCGACCTCATCGCGGACCTGTACGACAACCTGCCGGCGGGCCGCGATGTACCGTTGGAGAAGGTCGCTCAGGTTTAAGGCCTTTCCTGTCCAATGCGGGCTAGTCGGCCAGTCTGTTGCGCATCGCCTCTTGCCAGTCGGCATAGGCGCCGAATTCAGGCTCTTCCCTGAAATCTTCCCTGGTCTTGTCCAGCAGCGCCTTGTCATCAAGTTCAATGTCCGTCGGCTTACCCTGTGGCTGGCTGACATGAAATGGTGTGTCGACGAAACATTCGATGCCGTTGCCTTCCGGATCGGTAAAATAGAGCGACCAGGCATTGCCGTGTGAAATCTCCCGTCCGATCGCGATGCCCTCGGATGTCAGACGTTTCTTCAGCGCCCTCAAATCGTCCAGCGCCTCCATGCGAAACGCCACATGACCAAGATTGCGGCCGGCCAGGTCGTCCTTCAAGGTGCCGGCCAGGGCGATCTGATGGTGGTTATCGGGATCCTGGCTCATGAATACAGCCTCGATATCACCGTTGATATGGCCCCGGTCAGTGACCTGAAAGCCCAGAATATCGGTGTAGAACGGCACCACCTTGTCGACATCGGCGACATTGATGAAAGCGTGTGAAAGCTTCAAACCCATAGCATATGCTCCATTTCTTTTCCGCCGCTCCGGTATCACTGAGCGATGCCGAGCCGCAAGCGGCCGAGTGCCTCGTAGCTGCTGTCGCCAATCATATAATGCTGTGCGGCCACCGTCATGTCCCGCTGCAGACGCTCCAGCGGATTGCCCGGCATGATGGCGCCCGCACCGGCCACACGCAGGCAACGGGTCACGATTGTCTGGCAGGCCTCGGTCACATGGGCACAGACCGCCCGCATGTGCGCCGCCGCGTCGATCATTTCAGGTTCCGGACCGGGCAAGGCCGCATCGAATGCGGCGGCCGCCGCCCGCGCGCCGGCCATCAGCCCGGCGAACTGCGCCTCCATCCGGCCCAGTTCCACCTGAAACAACTGGGTATCGGCTACCGTCCGGGTCTCTGTCAGCCGCCGCTTGCCAGCGGCCTGCAGGGTAACTTCGTCGAGCGCCCGGCGGGCGCCGCCCAAGGCCACCGCCCCATGCTCGATAGGCAACCGCAAATGAAGGATAGCCGCCCTGGCGCCACCCCGAAGCACGGTGAGCGGCCGTAAAATGCCGATAAAGCAGTCGGGCACGAAGACATCGTCGATGACATAGGAATTACTGCCGCTGCCACATAGACCGCCAACGTTCCAATCGTCCAGGATCTCGACCTCATCAATCGGCACGAAGGCCGAAATCTGCCGCGGACCGTCGCCCCCTGCAGCCACGGCCTCGGCATCTTCGACCAGGCAATTGGCCATGGCCCCCTGGGCATGCCGAATGCCGCTGCCGAAGCCCCAGCGCCCGCTTACCCGGTAGCCGCCCGCACAACGGCGGGCCCGGCCGCTCGGGGTCAACGAAGACGCCGCCGTCGGCCAAAGTCCATCGCCGAACAGCCGCGCAATGCCTTCGTCGGGCAGGCGCCCGGCCATCACGGCGCTGCTGGAGGCGCCAATCATCAGGCTCCAGCACGCCGACATGTCGGCCCGGGCCACCGCCACCAGTATTTCCAGCTGATCAGCCAGATTTATGTCGTAGCCGCCGACTTCGGCCGCGCTCCACAGGCGGAAAAGGCCGGCTTGGCGCAGTGCCGCCACCACCTCCGGCGCCAGTGTGCCCATGGCTTCCGAGCGCCCGGCGTTTTCTTCGATCAGCGGCGTCAATGACGCCACGCGCGCCAATAATTCCGATCCGTCGATGACCTGTTCCGTCCGAGCCTGCGTATCAGCTGTCATAACCCCTCCCGCGATGTCTTGCGCCGGTCCACAGCATAGCGCAGTCGATCCTCGTCGCTACATCCTATTCGGCCATCAGGTTCAGACCGGGAATAGCTATGAAGCTGCAAATGGCGCGAAGCGCCATGCCATGGGCCGGCCGCAGGATATCGGCTTTCGAAACGTGACCTTGTTTCTGTCATTCCGCGGCGCCTCGCTGTATGATTCGAATCGTGCAAAGACTGCAGCGATATATCCTCCGCCAACTGGCCGGACCGTTCGTGTTTTTTCTGTTGTCGTTGACCGGGGTGATCTGGTTGACGCAATCCCTGCGCTTTGTCGATCTGATCATCAACAAGGGCCTTTCAGCCTCTTATTTCGGGCAGTTAACCCTATTGGTGCTGCCGGGCGTGTTGACCATCATTCTGCCCATCGCGCTGTTCGCCGCCGTGCTGTACGTCTACAACAACCTGGATGGGGATAGTGAAATCGTCGTCATGCGCGCCTCGGGCCTGGGCAATCTGGCCCTGGCCCGCCCGGCCCTGACCCTGGCCTTGGTCGTTACGGTGTTCGGCTATTTCCTGTCCCTCTACCTGATGCCGACGGGACAGCGGGCGTTCAAGGATATGAAGACATCCCTGCGCACCAATCTGTCCTATGTTCTGTTGCAGGAGGGCACCTTCAATACCATCGGTGACAGCCTGACGGTCTATATCCGGGCCCGGCAGTCAGGCGGCGAGATGTTGGGCATTCTGGTGCACGATAGCCGCGTGAAACAGCGTCCCGTGACCATGATCGCCGAGAAAGGCGCCATGGTGCGGACCAAGTCGGGGCCGCGGTTTGTCATGGTCAATGGCAACCGTCAGGAAATCGACCATGCGGCCGGGCAGTTGTCCTTATTGCAGTTCGACAGTTATGCCCTGGATTTGAGCCAGTTCGTGCAGCGGGACGAGGACCGCTGGCTGGAGCCGGGCGAGCGCTATCTGCACGAATTGTTCTGGCCCGGCACGGGCGCCGACGATCTGGCCAATGCCGCCCGCATGCGGGCCGAGGGCCATGACCGCCTGGCCGCGCCCCTGTACGGCCTGGCCTTTACCCTGATCGCCCTGGCGGCGGTATTGTCGGGGGAATTTAACCGGCGCGGACGGCGCTGGCGCATCGTCATCGCGGTGGGCTGTATTGCATTAGTGCGGGCCGCGGGCCTGGGCCTGGTGGGGTTGTCGGCCAAGATCCCGGCCCTGATCCCGTTGTTGTATGTGAATATTTTACTGGTCATGGCGGTTTGCTTCTTCGCCCTGCTGCGCGGCGGGATCTGGCCGCGCCGGCGGCACGATATGCGCCCCGCGGGTTTGGAACCATCCTGATGCGCCTATCACCCACATTTTCGTTCTATCTGGGACGGCAGTTTCTGTTGGGCATCGGGTTTGTTCTGGGCATTCTGCTGGCCTTGATATTTCTGATCGATGTGGTTGAGCTGCTGCGCCGGGCCTCCGGCCGGGAATCGGCGGGCCTTGGCCTGGTCCTGGGCATGGCGGCGCTGAACCTGCCGAACTTGGCGCAGAAGGTATTGCCGGTGGCAACGTTGTTTGGCGCCATTGCCACCTTTTCGCGCCTGACCCGCAGCCATGAATTGATCGTGGCGCGGGCCGCCGGCGTCTCGGTCTGGCAATTCCTGGCCCCGGCCCTGGTTATCGCCGTGCTGCTTGGCGCATTCGTGGTGACGTTGTTCAATCCTCTGGCAGCTATTATGTCGGCCCGTTATGAACAGCTGGAAGGACGGTATCTGGAGGGCCGGCAAAGTCTTTTGGCGGTATCGGCCACCGGATTATGGCTGCGTCAGGCGGACGAATTCGGACAATCAGTGATCCATGCCCGCCATGTTTCATCCGCCGGAACGGAGCTGCGTGAGGTCATCGTCTTCATGTACAAGGGACGGGATGAATTCGTCGGCCGGATCGATGCCGAACGGGCCATGCTGCTGGACGGTCGCTGGCAGTTGAGTGACGCGCTGTTGACCCGGCCCCAGGAACCGGCCCAGCGCCTACCTAGTTACGAAATCGAAACAACTTTGACCTTGGCCCAGATTCAGGAAGGCTTCGCCTCGCCGCAAACCCTGTCTTTCTGGTCCCTGCCGGGATTTATCCAAACCCTGGAAATGGCCGGCTTTTCCGCCACCCGGCACCGTTTGCATTGGCATAACATCCTGGCCATGCCGTTGCTGCTGGCGGCGATGATCCTGCTGGCGGCGACATTTTCCTTGCGTCTGACCCGACGCGGCCACACCGGCCTGCTGCTGGGCGCGGGGGTATTGACCGGTTTTTTGCTATATTTCGTTTCCGACGTGGTGCATGCCTTTGGCATTGCCGGCAATCTGCCCGTGATCCTGGCGGCCTGGACCCCCACCGGCATCTGTACCCTGCTGGGTCTGTCGCTGTTGTTGCATTTGGAGGACGGCTGACCAGATGCGATGGCTTGGCGCAATCTTGATGTTTTCCATGCTGTGGTCCGCGGCCTCCGTTCCGGCCATTGCACAAAACCAATCCCAGGAGGTGGGCGAGGCGCCGTTTCTGCTTTCCGCCGATCAAGTGATTTACGACAACGAGCTGGGCCAGGTCACCGCCAAGGGTAGCGTGGAGATTTCCAGCGCCGGCCGGACCTTGTTGGCGGACAGCGTCAATTACAATCAACGCGACGGCGTGGTTACGGCGAACGGCAATCTGACCCTCATGGAACCCAGCGGTGAAGTCATCTTCGCCGAGCACCTGCGGCTATCGGAGGACCTGACCACTGGTTTTATCGAGAGCATTCGCATTCTGCTCACCGACAAATCCCGCTTCGCCGCGAACAGCGCCGAACGTCGCGATGTCAACCAGATGGAAATGAACAAGGCTGTCTATTCGCCCTGCGAAATCTGCAAGAAAGATCCCGACCGCGCGCCATTGTGGCAACTGAAGGCGGTCAAGGTTATCCATCGCCGTGACGAACACGAAATTGAATACCGGCATGCGATCCTGGAATTCTTTGGCATACCCGTCGCCTATACACCGTATTTTCGTCACGCCGATCCCTTGACGCCGCGCAAGAGCGGTTTTCTGGCGCCGGAACTTGGTTCATCGTCGGAGCTCGGGACAACCATCCAAATACCGTATTTTTGGGCCATTGACCGGGCGCGGGATCTGACCTTCGCGCCGATTATCACCAGCGAACAGGAGGTGGTGCTGACCGGCGAGTATCGTGCCCTGACCGCTCTGGGAGGCTATGAGGGCGAGGCCAGCCTGACCTACACAGACAAGCGCAACGACAACAATGAACGTCTGAATGAGGAGGAAATTCGCGGTCACATCGATGCTTTTGGCCGCTTTGACATCGATCAAACCTGGCGCTGGGGCTTTGATCTGGAGCGATCGACGGATGACACCTATCTCAAACGCTATAATTTCAGCGGCGAAGATACCCTGACATCGAGTTTGTTTACGGAAGGCTTTCGCGGTAGGCATTACATGGCCGCATCAGCCTATACTTTTCAGGGCCTAGAGATCGATGACGACCCCGGAACCACGCCCCTGGTGGCGCCATTGTTGGATTATTCGGCCAGCCTCGAGCCCGAACAATTTCCAGGTCGGGTGTATTTGGATGCCTCCGCCGTGTCGCTTCATCGCGAGGACGGCTTTGACAGCCGGCGCCTGAGTATGGACGGCCGCTGGCAGTTGCCCTATGTCGCTGATGCCGGCGATATTTATACGCTGATCGCCGGTTTGGGCATGGATCTCTACCATTTGGATGACTTTGTCGAAAGCGGGTCGGAAGAGGCGGCCTCCGGCGACGAATTTCAAGCCCGACTGCGCCCGACGGTGGCACTTGACTGGCGCTTTCCCTTTGTCCGGCGCGATGGCACCGTGCGCCAGGTGATCGAACCGGTGGCGCAGCTGATCCTTACCCCCTATGGCGGCAATCCAAAGGGAATTCCCAACGAAGACAGCCGCAGTTTGGAATTTGATGATACCAATCTGTTCAGTCTAAACCGCTTCCCCGGACACGACCGGGTGGAAGGTGGACCTCGCGCCAATCTGGGCCTGAAAGCTTCTGTCCATGGTATATCGGGCGGCTACAGCAGTCTCACGGTGGGTCAGGTATTCCGGGCCAGGGATGACGATACCTTTGCCGAACAGACCGGACTGGACGATCATCGGTCCGACTATGTCACGGCCCTGACCGTCTCGCCGTCACCGTTCTTTGACCTGACCAACCGCCTGCGCCTGGACCGCAACACGTTTTCCCTGCGCCGCAACGAGATCTATTTTTCCGTCGGTCCTGACTACCTGCGCTTCAACACCACCTATATATCCCTGGAACGAGAACAGACGGTGGACGAGTTGGGCGCGCGGGAGGAACTGTACAATAATGTGCGCTGGAAGATTGATAAGCGCTGGAACGCCACGGCCGAGAGCCGTCGTGATCTAAGGGATGGTGGCAATCAGATCCGGGCCGGTGCCGGCATGCAGTACCTGGACGAATGTATCGGCTTTGGCCTGACGGTGGAGCGAAATTTCACCCGTGACCGGGATGTGGAACCCTCGACGTCCATCAACTTCCGTTTCCTGCTGCAGAATTTGGGCTGAAAGCCACTACAGCTTGGTCGGGTTTGGCGCATCTCCGTACACCGCCACCGGATCGAAGACCTTTTCGGATTCTTCGAAATTCAGGCGCGGCGGGATGTCGTTTTCGACCGGACCAAGGGGAACCGATCGATAGAAGCAGGAACGATAGCCCACATGACATGAGGCGCCGCCCGCCACATCGACGCGAAGCCAGACAGAATCCTGATCATCGTCGATGCGCATTTCCACGACCCGCTGCACCAGCCCCGATGTCGCTCCCTTGTGCCATAGAACCTTGCGGCTGCGGCTGTAATAATGAGCCTCGCCGGTTTCGATGGTGCGGCGCAGGGCTTCGTCATTCATATAGCCGTGCATCAGCATTTCGCCGCTGGTGGCATCCGAGGTAACGACGGGGATAAGGCCGTCGCCGTCAAATTTCGGCGCCAGGTCGAAACCTTCCTCGACCTGCTCAACGCTGTCCCGGGCGGCGAATTTCATCGGCCTGCCCGCGGCTGTTTCCGTCATGACAAAATGTCCCCCAATGAAAATTCGGGTGTTGTTTCGGGCGCCTTAAATAGGGCCTGCCCGCCGCCCTGGCAACTACTATGGAACGGCTTTGATGTGGCCTTGCACCAAAAGCAGCTCCTCCACCCCCTGAACCAGGGCATGGCCCAGCATGATATGGCTTTCCTGGATCCGATTGGTGTCATCGCTGGGCACCACGATGGCCTGGTCGCACCGGTCCAGGGCGGCGCCACCGGTGCCGCCGAGAAAGCCCAGGCTGGTCAGTCCCTGGTCCCCGGCTGCGTCAAGGGCGGCCAGGACGTTGGCGGAATTGCCGGACGTGGTGATCGCCAACAATATATCGCCCTTTTGCCCCAAGGCCCGCAGGGGGCGGGCAAAGATCTGCTCAAAACCATAATCATTGGCGCAGGCCGTCAGGGTCGAACTATCAGTGATCAACGACAGTGCCGGCAGGGCATCCCTGTTCAGTGAGGCCCGCAAGCGGATCAGAAATTCTCCGGCCAGGTGCTGGGCGTCGCCGGCCGAGCCGCCGTTGCCGCACAACAATACCTTGCCGCCATCGGCAATGGACCGGGCCACGGTTTCCGCCATCGCCGATAGTTGCCCGCCGACGTCCATTGCCAGCAGGCGTTCCTTCACGGCGGCGGACTCGCGGATTGTTGCCTCGATCCGGGCGGAGAGATCCATCAGTTCATTCCATCCAGCAGTGTTTTTTCCCAGGCCAGGGCCGTGGCGGCCATGACGTTTAGATCATCATACTTCGGTTGCCAGTTCAGGGTCTTTCTAATCCGACTACTGTCGGCCACCAGGCTGGCCGGGTCGCCGGCCCGGCGCGGCGCCGGCCGCCGGGTCATCGGGGCGGCGGCCAGCATATCGGCGGCCACCTGGTCCACCACATCAAGCACCTCCCGAACCGAATAGCCGTGGCCGTAGCCGCAATTCATGGTGACGTTGCCATCTCCGTTGCCGATGTGGTCCAACACCGCCACATGGGCCTGGGCCAAGTCGCTGACATGAATATAGTCGCGCACACAGGTGCCGTCGGCCGTGGGGTAATCGTCGCCGAAGACATCGATATGGGGCAGGGCGCCCAGTATAGTCTGGCAGGCCCGTTTGATCAGATGGGTGGCGTCCTTGGAATATTGCCCCGCCCGCCCCGCCTGATCGGCGCCCGCCACGTTGAAGTAGCGCAACACGGCGAAACGCAAGTCGGAAGCGGCGGCAACATCGCGCAGCATCCATTCCGTCATCAACTTGCCGCGGCCATACGGATTGGCCGGCGCCAGCGCGGCGTCCTCCGCCAAGGGGCGGCCGTCGGCGACATCGCCATCATAGACGGCGGCGGTGGAGGAAAAGACGAAATGCTCGATGCCGTTGTCCAGACATGCGCGCAGCAGCAGCGCGCTGGCAACCACGTTGTTGTAATAATAATCCAAGGGGCGTGCCACGGAATCCGGCACCACGATAAAGCCGGCGAAATGCATCACCGCGCGGCAGCCGTGATCCGTGATGATCCGCCCAATCAGGGCGCCGTCCTCGACCTTGCCATGATAAAACGGCACGCCTTCGGGTACGGCGGCGCGCCGCCCGGTGGATAGATCATCCACCACGACGACCTGCCGGCCGCTATCGAGACAGGCCAGCATGGCATGACTGCCGATATAGCCGGCGCCGCCGGTGATCAGGACGGGTCTGTCGGTTTGCGCGGTCATGTGGATAATCTAACAGACTGTCTGCCTTCCCTGTGAAATATGTAGAGACCGCTGCCGACCAGCAAGGCGGCGCCCAGCAGGGTCCGGCTGTCGGGGATGTCGCCCCAGATCAGGAAGCCAATAACCATGGCCCACAGCAGGGAGGAATATTTGAAAGGCGCGACCACGGCCGCTTCGGCAAATCGGAAGGTTTCGATATGCAGAAAATGCGCGACGCTCAATAACAGGCCGGCCAGGGCGAACAGTCCCAGATCGCCAACCGCTGGCGTTTGCCAGCCGAACGGCATCATCACGGCACCGGCCAGGGCGACGCCGAGGGTGGAATAAAACAACGTCGTGCCCGAGGCTTCACCGTGGGAAATGCCCCGGGTCAGAAGATCGCGGCTGGCCCCGCACAGCGCCGCGCCGGCGGGCAACAGTGCCGCCCAATTCAGCTCACCCCCGCCGGGCCGCAGGATAACGATGACACCGGCAAAGCCTACCAGCACCGCCGCCCAGCGGCGCCATCCCACCCGTTCGGACAATATGACCGGAGCCAATGCGGTCACGAATATGGGCCCGACAAAGGCAATGGCGATGGTTTCAGCCAGGGGCATCCGGCGCAATCCGTTGACGAATAGGAAGGTGCTGGCGATCATCAGGACGGCGCGGATCAACTGCGCCTTGGGGTATTTGACCTGAAGAATATTGAATTCCCCCCGCCACAGCAGCACCCCGGCGATGAGGATCAGGGCTGCGGCGCCGCGAAAGGCAAGGATCTGTCCCACCTGGTAATCGCCCGAGACCCATTTCACCAGGCCATCGTTCATGGTCAGCAGCAGGCCGCCGCCCATCATGCAGGCCATGCCCCGGCCCGGCGCCTCGATGCGCCCGGTTTTGGTTGTTCCCATGTTCTTGGAACGGCTCATAGAACGGCTCATGGGGCGGCGCCACAGGCAGCGCTATAAATTGTGATAGTCCCGATACCAGGCCACGAACTTTGGGATGCCGTCATCGATGGTGGTGGTGGGGTGAAAGCCCAGGTCGCGATCAATGGCGGTCAGGTCGGCATAGGTCTCCTTGACGTCACCGGGCTGCATGGGTTCGAGAATGCGTTCTGCCTTTTTGCCCAGGGCATCCTCCAATAGCGCGATCAGACGTAACAGAGCTTCGGGGTGATTGTTGCCGATATTGAAAACCCGGTGCGGGGCGGTTGTTGCATCGGATTTTTTCGGTGGTTTGTCACGGGCCGCCAGGATGCCGGTGACAATATCGTCCACATAGGTGAAATCCCGCCGCATATCGCCATGATTAAAGACCTTGATGGGCCGGCCGGCCAGGATCGCCTCCGTAAACAGCCATAGCGCCATGTCCGGGCGCCCCCAGGGCCCGTAGACCGTAAAGAAACGCAAGCCCGTCTGGGGGATGCCATACAAATGGGCATAGGATTGCGAGAGCAATTCGTCCGCTTTTTTGGTGGCCGCATAGAGCGATACCGGATGGTCAACACGATCAGTTTCGGAAAACGGCAGTTTCGTGTTGCCGCCGTAAACCGATGATGACGAGGCATAAACCATATGATCCAGAGCGGTCTGCCGGCGGGCCAGTTCCAATATGACCATGTGGCCGATCAGGTTCGCCTCCACGTAGGCAAAGGGGTTCTCGATCGAATGGCGGACCCCCGCCTGGGCCGCCAAATGGATGATCGAGGTCAATTTCAGGCCGCCGACAGCCTCCTCCATCGCGATGCGATCGGCGATATTTATTTGATGAAATGTAAAGTTCGGATGCACCACCAACTGGCGCAACCGGTCATCTTTCAGAGCTGGCGAATAGTAGGGATTTAGATTGTCGACGCCGACCACCCGCTCACCCTGCGCCAGCAGACGCTGGGCGGTATGAAAACCGATAAATCCGGCCGCGCCGGTTAGCAGAACCGTCATTGGAAAATTCGCTCCAAGCAGCAGGGTTTGACCCTAAACCCGACACGGTCTATCCGGTGACGTCGCAGGCGTGGCAAACAGGCGGCAATTAAACGAGGCACTAGCCTATATTTCCATTCGGGCCTAGAATCGGATAGACGATTACACCGTCCCCATAATTTGCAACATAACTTGCTATGCGGGCGCGGTTCGATAGGCACATTAAGTACGCTGTCCCATGAGATGCGTCAACGTGAAGGAGGGGACAATCGAAGGCTGGAGCAATGAGATGGTCGGGGGCGCAACCGGACTGATCGCGGTCGTCTTGGCGGCGGTTATCAGTGCGCTGTTTTCCGTCTTTGCCCGACCCATCGGTGCCCGCCTTGGTGTCATGGACGCGCCTGACGGCATGCGTAAAATCCATCCCGTCGTAACCCCTTTGACAGGCGGTCTGGCGGTCGGATTGCCGACCCTTCTGGCACTTCTTCATGGCGCCCTGGCGACGTCTTTTCTGCCGCTCTATCTCGCCATGGCCGCAGCGGGCCTGGCCTGTCTGCTGCTGGGGCTGCTGGATGACCGGGCCCATATTCGCCCCACCTATCGCCTGTTGTTGTCCTTGTTGCTGGCCTTGGCGGTACTGGAAGTTGTGCCGGCGTTGAAAGTGACTTTCCTGCATTTCAGTTTCCTGGGACAGGTTCTGTTTCTGGAGGAATTCGCCCTTGTATTCACGGCCATCTGCATCGTCGGCCTGCAGAATGCCGTCAACATGGCCGATGGAAAGAATGGCATCGTAATGGGATTGTGCCTGTTCTGGTGTCTGGAATTGTTGTTGTTCGCACCGGACCATGTGCGCCCGGTGCTGTTCGCCCTGGGCGCGGCGCTGGTGGTGGCGCTGGCCTTTAATCTGCGCGGACGGATATTCCTGGGTGATTCGGGCAGTTATTCCCTTAGTTTCATTATCGCCCTGTTGGCGATTTATGTTTATGACATTGCCTTCACGACCCTGCCGGCGGATCTGATTGTGCTGTGGTTTCTGATCCCGGTGGTCGATTGCCTGCGTGTCATGGCCTCGCGGGTGGCCCGCGGTCAATCCCCCTTTGCTTCGGACCGCGGCCATTTGCACCATTTCCTCTACCGCCGTCTGCCCTGGCGTTGGGGCCTTGCCGTCTATTTGGGCCTGGCGGGCGTGCCGGGTCTGTTGGCTTCGTTCGCGCCCGATACCACCCTGGCCTGGGGTATCGCGGCCCTGTGCTGTTACGGTGTCATCATCGCCTGGCCGGAGCGTCGGGTCCGGGAAGCGGGCGATACCGTAAAATAGCTGAATTTTCTGTTGCCAAGGGCGTTGTTTCCTTAACCTTCGATGCCTATATTGCCCGACGTCGAATTGGGGCGTAGCCAAGTGGTAAGGCATCGGGTTTTGATCCCGTGATCGCAGGT
Organism: Rhodospirillaceae bacterium; assembly: GCA_018667855.1. Lineage (GTDB taxonomy): Bacteria > Pseudomonadota > Alphaproteobacteria. Next base: position 18,047 of record JABIRL010000074.1, on the reverse strand, counting down.
TCGATCCCTGCCGCCCCAACCAATTTATTCCGCGACCCCACGTGCGGCCGGTTAAATCGAAGGTAGGAAAATGCGTGAAATTCCCCTAGCCAGTATCCCGGACAAGGCCTTGGAAATGGCGTTGATCTTCTTCGGCTTCGTCGGCATGCTGACGCCATTGGCCCTGTGGATCACCTGGTCGGAATTCACCTTCTATCTTGTCCTGAGCGTCGGTGCCGTCGCGATTGGCGCTTTTGTCCTGTTGTCGTGGTATTTCAACGCCCGCCACAAGGATCGCCTGCCGACGACGTCATCGATTAATCGCCGCCCCTAGCAGCCTGCTAGTGGTACGAACCAAACAGAAGCGTCCTTCTGTTTGGTGACTTGCGCACGACGATTTCTTAGAGTCTAGAGGTATCGGCCGTCCGGAACGTACCGGTCTGTCCCGGCCTATTTTTGCGTCTGCAACGCCTTGCATGTTCTCGGCTGCGGCCCGTCCCCTTTCGGGCACACAATTTCCGAACTGAAAGTTAATACTTTCGAGGTTGCTCACATCCAACTTCGGCACGATTTGACCCGGCTCCGCAGACGCTTCCCGACTGGGTAAGTCGATCATAGTGGATCTTTTTATTAACAATTTGTTAATGATAATATTAGTAAATTATGAGTAAGATATTGTGTTTTCAACAATGACGGGTGTTTCATATTTCTTTTGCATGTTCAGTATTCTGGCGATTGATTTGACGTATCGCATTTAAGAAGAGGGCAACTGACATGGATGCAACGAGCCGGCGTTTTACCATTTTGGTTCTAAAGATGCTGACCATTGCAGCTGCGTTCTTTTTGGCTGCGACGGCGAAGGCCGGCGGCCTTGAAAACGTAACATTCAAGATGGGTTGGTGGCATGAGCAAACCTATGCCGGTTTCTATGCCGCCGAGCGTGAAGGCCGGTACTCAACCGGGGGTTTGCGGGTCACGTTCATAGAAGGTGGCCCCGGAGCCAATTCGCTGGCCGCGCTTTCGGCTGGCAAGGCTCATTTCGCGACAAGCACAGCCTCGGCCATCCTTAACGCCCGAGCCAAGGGCGCCCGCATCAAGGCCATTGCCTGCTTCTACCGCCGCAGTCCGCTGGCATTCGCGGCCAAACCCGGTTCAGGCATTCGCCATCCCAGGGATTTCGCCGGTAAGACAATACGGGTCGCCAAACACAGTGTGCAGATCCTGCATGCCATGACGGCGCGCTTCGGTTTGTCCGACGATGCCTATCAGGTCGTCCATACCCGCGAACTTGACAAATTCCATGACGGGGAAATTGACGTATTCGGCGGTTATCTGCCCGGTGCTATTCTTAGCGCGCAAAAAGTGATGCCGGACCTGATCATCATACATCCCGACAATTTTGGCGTTCATACCTATCACAATTGCCTAACGACGACGGAAGAATTGCTGCAGAAATACCCCGATTTGGTCCGCCAGTTCCTAGCCGCCAGCGTCTGGGGCTGGAAATTTGTCGTTGCCAATCCATCCGAGGTCAGCGCCCTGGTGTTGGCGAACAATCCAAAGGCGAATGCGGATCATGAACTTCAGAAATTCCTACGGGCCTTGCCGTTAATCGATACGGGCGAAGATTCAATTGGCTGGATGAAATCTGAAATCTGGTCGGGCAGCGCCAAAACCTTTCTGGCGGCCACCGGCAGTGCAGGCGACCGGCTGGCATTCGGCGCGTACACGTTGCGCTTTCTGCGGGAGGTGCTGCGATCCAACGGTCAATAAACATTTGTTTTGAGGTTGAACCGTGGTGAGGCCATGATGCATCGGATTCGGTTGGCGCCGAAACTTGCGCTGGTGTTGCTGGTTTTCGCGACGACGATCGTTGTGGTCCTGGGCTTGCTCAGCTTCAACAGTGGCCGCAAGGCGCTGCACCAGGCGGCGGTCGCTCATTTGGTTTCGAATGCGGCGGAGAAGAAGGCCGAGTTGACGGATTTTATCGTCACGCGACGGAATGATTTAACCAGTTTGTCGAACACATCCGCCGTACGCGCCGCCGCAAAAATTCTGACGCACCGGGCGGCCTCGCACCTGGAAAGAGAATTCGCCGGCCGCCGTCTGAATGATCAATTTGCGCCCTGGTTCGGTCCCGGCCGCCAGTTTCATTCCATCATGTTGTTGCGCGCCAGGGATGGCGCGGTGCTCGCCGCCAGCCATCAACGGGATCTGGATCGCTTCAAGGAGGATCGGCACTATTTCCGCGAGGGCAAGATCGCGCCCTTCGTGCAAGGCCCCTATTTTTCCATATCACTCCGCCAGCAGAGCATCGCCGTTTCCACACCCGTGCGGAACAGAGGCGGCAAATTGCTGGCCGTCCTTGTCGCCCGGTTGGAAATGAACACGATCCGTCATGTGGTCGGCCGCCGTGCGGGCGGCTATGTAACTGACGACACATTTCTGGTTAACCGAGCCGGGCTGCCGGTTACCAGGCCCCGGACCGCGGGCAACGCAGTGGTATTGGAGCGGGATTTTCTGTTGCGGGCCATTCGGCCCTGTTTCGCTGGCCAGTCCGGCGTCGTCACCGCGAAAGATTTTCGTGACGTAACCGTCATATCCGCATATCGCTGGCTGGATGAGTACTCCCTCTGTTTGCTGAACAAAATCGACGCGGCCGAGGCTTTGAAACCCTCCGATACACTGGGTTGGAGAATTCTGGTCGTGGCCGCCGTGGTCCTCGTCCTGGCCGGTATGGTGGGTTACATCCTGTCGCGCATCGTCACGGAGCCAATCTCGAAAATACGTCAGGGGGTGCAAAGGATCGCGGCCGGAGAACTGGACCATCGATTGCCGGAAAAATCGGAGGACGAAGTTGGCGAACTGGCCCGTGACGTCAATGCCATGACTAAGGCGTTGCAGGAAAGCGATGAGCGGTTCGCTCGCACCGTTCTTGGCACGAATGACGGCTTATGGGACTGGAATATTAATGGCAGGGAAGACTATTTCTCGCCGCGATGCGCTGAATTTCTTGGTTACGCCACTGGCGAATTGCCTCTACGAATGAGGACATTTGTGGAATTGATGCATCCAACCGACCGGGAGCGAATGCAGACGGCGGTGCAGGCTCATTTGCAAAACCAGAAGCCCTACGATATCGAACTTCGTCTGCGCCACAAGAACGGCACATATGTCTGGGTGCGGTCGCGGGGCCGGGTCTTCCGTGACAAGGATGGCGAGCCCGAACGCATGGCGGGCTCAATCACTGATATCACCGAACTTAAGCTGACCGAGGAAAACCTTCGCCTGGCATTGATTGACGCCGAACGCGCCAACGAGGCCAAGTCGGAGTTTCTGGCAACTATGAGCCATGAATTGCGCACGCCGCTGAATGCGATCATCGGTTTTTCAGAAACCATGATGCATCAATATTTTGGTGAACTGGGTTCGCCGAAGTATCGCGAATACGCCGATGATATCCATGCCAGCGGCGAGCATCTGCTGCAATTGGTCAACGATATCCTGGATATTTCCGCGATTGAAGCCGGCGAACACCATCTGAACAAGGAATGGTTGACGCCGGAAGATGTTGTTGATGCCTGCGTGCCGATCATTGCGGATGCGGCTGAAAAGAAGGACATTGACTTTGTCATCGGGCTTACCGCCGGCGCGCCACCGATATATGCGGACGATCGCGCGCTCAAGCAGATCCTGCTGAACTTGTTGTACAACGCGGTCAAGTTCACCCATGACGGCGGCAGCATCGAGCTAAATTTGCGCGCATCAAACGGGCGTCATGTCTGGACGATTTCCGACACGGGGATCGGTGTGCCCAAGAAAAAGCTGCCGTTTTTGACCAAGCCTTTCGTTAAATCCGGTGGCAACTCCTACGCCAGCCAGGAAGGCACCGGTTTGGGCTTGGCGATCGTAAAATCCCTGACCGATCTTCATGGCGGCGATCTTGATATCGACAGTGTTGTTGGCAAGGGCACCACCGTTACGATTTCCCTGCCTAGCGGTCAGCATACCGCGCTACATGCACAGCAGTCGCAGCTAGGTCGCTGACCAACTCTCCAAACCCTACAGTTTCTCCACATTCCCGCCGGGACTCTTCCATATTAGAGTTGCGTGCTACTTGCTGTTATGGAAACATCGAAGGGATAAGAAATAACGCATAACAATTGGGGGGTTGTCCATGTCTGTAACTCGATGCATTCGCGTCGTCACATCTTTCTTCCTGGCGACGCTGCTTTCGGTAACCGTTTCAACAACCGCGTTCGCCGCTGACCCGACCATCACGTCCAAACCGTGGGCGAAGTGGGATGGGGAGCCGAAACGAGGCGGCTATTACCGCACCGCAGCGCCGGTTTATATCGGCAAGATGAACCCCAACCACTGGCCGGTCAACGACTGGGTCAGCCTGGTCTATATGCTGGAAAGATTCCAGCTCAACGACGGCAGTTATAACCCCACAGCGCCGTGGCTGGCTGAATCGGTAACATACCAGACCCCGACGGTCGCGATCATGAAGTTGCGCAAGGGTGTAACGCACCATGACGGCTCGCCCTTTAACGCCGAGTCCGTGAAATACACCTTTGATTGGATCCGCGATAAGAAGAACAAGACCTGGACCAGGGGCTCCACCGCGCCGATCAAATCGATTGAGGTCGTGGACGAACACACTATTCGTTGGAATCTGAAATTCCCGTGGGTTGGGTTCGAGGGCATGCTGGCAACGGCGCCGGGCTTTGTGCTGTCGGCTGCGGCGTTGAAGAAAGACGCTGCCGGTTTTGACACCCATCCCGTCGGCACAGGCGCTTACATCTTCGAAGAGGCCAGCCCCGGCAACTACGTGAAATTCAAACGCAATCCCAACTGGTGGTTCGCTAAGGCGTCCGGCAATCCCGACATGCCGTATTTCGACGGTATTCTCGTATCGGTGATTCCCGATCCCACGGTGCGCTTGGCCAATTTGCGGGCCGGCAAGCTGGATGGCATGCGGCTGGAAAAATCGCAATACGCGATCGCCCTGAAAGATCCCAAACTGAAAGCCTTTAAGTACAATCGCGAAGCCATGGCCGGATTGCGCTTCAACACAACCAAAGGCGTGCTGAAAGACATCCGTCTGCGCAAGGCGGTCAGCCATGCAATTGATCGCAAGGCGTTGATTATAGGCACCCAGTTCGGCCTGGGCCGGATCGCCAGCGCTATGTACCCGGACGACCATTGGGCCCATAATCCGAATCTAAAGGCGGTGACCTACGATCCTGAATTGTCCAAGAAGCTTCTGGCCGAGGCCGGTCACGGCGACGGCTTGGTGATCAAGGGCTATATGTATAACACCACCAACAGCACGACCATCGCCGAAGCGGTCAAGGGCATGCTGGCAAAAGTCGGTATCGACTGGCAGGTTGAAATGATGCCGCCGCCCGCCGCCGCCGCCAGAATGAAATCTCTCGACTATGACCTGGCGCAGGGGGGCTGGGGCTGGATCTATGATCCCGACCGTCTGGCCACCGGCTTATATCATCCCAAGGGCGGCTTCAATTTTGGCCGCAGCAACAACCCGGAAATCATCGCCCTGGTGGAAGCCGGCAAGAAAGAGACCGACCGCAAGAAGCGGCAAGGCATCTACTGGAAGCTGGAGGAAGCCGTCTACAACGATTACCAGGACGTATTTCTGTGGTGGGAGGAAATTCCCTTCGGTTTCCGCAAGAAGGTCATGGGCTGGGACAACGCGACCTTCATCAAATACAAGGACCCGCACTATTTCTCCCATCCCCTGTGGTTCGCGGACGGCAAACAGTAACGCCGCATTCGTCTGTGTGTAGCAGGTTGCGTATGACGATCTCGGGCTGCCGGTGCGTCAACGCCGAAAGTAAGATGGGCTGATGGGTAGGTTTATCGCGATCAGGCTGATGCATGCCCTGATCGTCCTGTTCATCGTCATCGTCCTGGTGTTTTTGGTCACCCGGCTGATCCCGGGCGATGCCTTCTTGGTCGCGGTGGCTGCCAGCGGCGTAGAAGTCGACAGCGCCAAGACCGTGAAGGTGTTGGAGGAATTTTACGGCCTCAACAAACCGTTCTATGAACAGTTTCTTATTTGGTTGGTGAATTTCGTATCGGGCGACTGGGGTGAATCCATTGGCACGGGTGGCGATGTGCTGGAGATGTTTCTCGATCGCTGCCCGATAACGCTGCAGCTGTTTTTCTGGGCGACTTTGTGGCAATTCCTGATCGGCATTCCCGCCGGCGTCATCTCCGCCCTGAAGCGCAACAGCCGTACCGACATGGCGATCACCACGGGCGCCTTGATCGGCTTCGCCATCCCCCCCTTTTGGCAGGCGATCGTGATGATCTATTTGTTTGCCGTGCTGCTGCCGATCTTCCCGCCGTCCGGCTATGTCTCCTTCGCCGAGGATCCCATGGGCAACGTCATGTCCATGGCGCTTCCCTCCATGGTGCTGGGCACCAGCGGCGCCGCGCTGCTGGCCCGTTATGTGCGCTCCAGCCTGTTGGAGGTGATGAGCCAGGATTTCGTCCGTACCGCGCGCGCCAAAGGCTTGGGCGAACGGGCCGTGGTGACCCTGCACGCCATGAAACCGGCGATGATACCTGTGGTGACCGTGGTCGGTCTGATCTGGGCCGGCCTGTTGGGCGGGTCGTTCATCCTCGAATTCGTCTTTGCCCTGCCCGGTCTGGGGCGGATGACCGTTGATGCTATCTATCAGCGGGATTTCCCGGTTATCCAGGCCATGTTGATCATTGTCTCGCTCAATGTCTTGTTCATGAACTTTATCGTCGATGTGCTTTACGCCTACCTCGACCCGCGGGTACGCCTGCGATGACGGGGCCTGAAAACATTCGCCTGAGTGGTGGTTTCATGGTCCTGCTGCGCGCGCTAGGCCACGCCATCCGGCATCATCGTCTGTCGACCATTGGTTTCTTCATTATACTGTTCCTTGTTGCGACGGCGGCTTTTGCACCTTTGCTTGCGCCCTACGAGCCGTACGAGCAAGACCTCTACAACGTGCTGTCCGGCCCGTCGGCGGCGCACTGGCTGGGCACGGACAATGTGGGTCGCGATTTGCTATCGCGGTTTTTGTACGGTGGGCGGGTATCGCTGTTGCTGGGTTTGGTCAGCACCTTGCTGGCGGCGGCGATCGGTGTCTCCCTTGGTTTGCTTGCCGGTTTCAAGGGCGGGCTGATCGATGCCGCCATCATGCGCGTCGTCGATGCCATTCTGTGTTTTCCGTTTCTGGTTTTCCTGCTCGCCATGGCGGCGGCGCTGGGCGGTGGTCTGATCAATCTGGGGGTTGCCCTGGTGCTGTTCGGCTGGGTGTTCTTTGCCCGCATTGTTCGCGGTCAGGTCCTGCTGGTGCGTGAATTGCCTTATGTGGAGGCCGCGCGCGCCGCCGGTGCCTCGTCGGCCCGGCTGATGTGGCGGCATATTCTGCCCAATACCCTGGCGCCGGTCATCGTGGCGATCACCTTGGGTATCGGCAACGCCATCCTGGCCGAAAGCGCGATTTCATTTCTTGGCCTCGGGGTGCAACCGCCGACCGCGAGCTGGGGCAAGGAATTGAAAAGCGGCTTCGACAACCTGGAGCTGGCGCCGCTTTATTCGATCGTGCCCGGAATTCTGATTACCCTGTCCGTGCTGGCCTGCAATTTTTTGGGCGATGGTTTGCGCGATGCCCTTGATCCACGCCTGCGTGGCGAGGAGCGGCGTTGACCGCCGCCGCACAAGCACCACCCTTGTTGCAGGTGCGCGACCTGGCCGTCGAATTCGGCGGCGACGGCGGCGTGGTCAAGGCGGTCAACGGTGTTTCCTTCGATCTGCACCGGGGCGAAATCGTCGCGCTGGTCGGCGAAAGCGGCTGCGGCAAGTCCGTGACGGCGCTGGCCCTGCTGCGTCTGGTGGCCGATCCGCCAGGCCGTATTACCGCTGGCAGTATTCATTTCGACGGCGAGGATCTGCTCCAAATTCCGCTGCCCCTGTTGCGTGACATTCGTGGCGATCGGATCGCCATGATCTTTCAGGAGGCCATGAACAGTCTCAACCCGGTGCACCGTATCGGCCGGCAAATCGCCGAACCGCTGAGCCTGCACCGGGCCATGCCCATGCGCGACGCCCTGGCCAAGGCGGTCGATCTGCTGCGCTCCGTCCGAATACCCGAAGCCCTGCGCCGCAGTCGTGATTATCCCCATCAATTCAGCGGCGGCATGCAGCAACGGGCGATGATCGCCATGGGCATGGGCTGTGAACCCGATATCATTATCGCGGACGAACCGACCACGGCGCTGGACGTCACAATTCAGGCCCAATTGCTGGAACTGCTGCAACAGCAGGTCGTGGAAAAACAGACGTCGATCCTGCTGATTACCCATAACCTGGGCATCGTTGCGCGTTATGCGGACCGGGTAAATGTGATGTATGCCGGCCGCATCGTCGAGCAGGCCAAGGCCGAAGATATTTACGACCGACCGCGGCATCCGTATACCCTGGGCCTGTTGCAATCGGTGCCCCGGATCGACCAGGCCATCGGCGACAAGCTGACACCGATCGAAGGGCAGCCGCCCGATCCCATTAATCCGCCGCCGGGCTGCCCGTTCAGGCCCCGCTGCCGCTTCGCCGTTACGCGTTGTGACGAAGATATTCCACCCTTGCGGCGCCTGACCGATAGCCAGTCCATTGCCTGTTGGGTGGATGTCGATGACTGATCCCAGCGCCCCTCTGATAGAGATAGATAACCTGGAGGTCGACTTTGAAGTCGGCGGCCGGCTGTTCGCCCGCGCCGGACAGACAAAATTACGGGCGGTCGACGGCGTCAGTCTGGAATTGCGCCGGGGCGAAACCTTGGGTTTGGTCGGTGAAAGTGGCTGCGGCAAGTCGACCCTGGGACGGACCGTACTGCATTTGATCAAACCGACCGGCGGACAGGTCCGGTTCGACGGCCGCGCACTTGATGACTTGGATGAAATCGAACTTCGGCAACTGCGCCGCCGCATGCAGATCGTCTTCCAGGATCCTTTCAGCTCTCTCAACCCGCGCATGAGCGTGGGTGAGGCGGTGGCGGAACCAATGCTTATCCATGGTTTGGCGGGCAAAGACGACTGGCGCCCGAAAGTCGCCGAGCTGTTCGATATCGTCGGCCTTGGCCCGGCCATGATCGACCGCTACCCCCATGAATTCAGCGGCGGGCAACGGCAACGGGTCGGCATCGCCCGGGCCCTGGCGGCCCAGCCGGACTTCATCGTTTGTGACGAGGCGGTCTCGGCGCTGGATGTCTCTATCCAGGCCCAGATCATCAACCTGCTGGAGGAACTTCGTACCCGTTTAAATCTGACCTATTTGTTCATCGCCCACGACTTGGCGGTGGTACGGCATATTTCCGATCGGGTGGCCGTGATGTATCTGGGCCGCATTGTTGAAATCGCCGCGAAATCCGATCTTTTTGAAAATCCCCTGCATCCCTATACGGAAGCCTTGCTGTCGGCGGTGCCGATTCCCGACCGCAATGCCGAGATTAACCGGCAACGGATCTTGCTGCCCGGCGAAGTGCCAAGCCCCCTGAGCCCGCCCAGCGGCTGCGCCCTGCACCCGCGCTGCCCCAAGGCCATGGCCGTTTGTCGGGACCTCAAACCAGCCCTGCGGCCGCACGGCGAAGGGCACCATGTGGCCTGCCATCTGTATTCGGAAGATAACCCGGGGTCGTTCTAAATTTGCGGCGGAACCGGCGTCAGCACCGGCTTGCCGTCAAAATGCGCGCGAATATTGTCGTAAACCAGATCACCCATGGCGCGGCGGGTCTCATGGGTTGAACTGGCGATATGCGGCGTCAGGATGACATTTTCCATGGCCATCATTTCGGCTGGAACCTCCGGCTCGCCATCAAAGACATCCAGCGCGGCGCCGGCGATGCGGCCGTCACGGAGGGCTGATACCAGGGCCGGTTGATCGATAATGGTTCCCCGCGCGGCGTTGATCAGGAAGCCATCCGGCCCCAGGGCATCCAACACCGCGCCGTCGACCAGGCCGGCGGTGGCCTGGCCGCCCTCGCAGGCGACCAGCAGAATATCGCTGGCAGCGGCGAGGTCGCCCAGGGTTGGATAGGATCGATAGAGCAGATCCCCCATGGGTTTGATGTCGTGATAGGCGATGTGCAGGCCGAACACTTCCGCCCGGCGCGCGACCGCCTTGCCGATACGGCCTAATCCCAGAATACCAAGCCGCTTGCCCCGTACCGTGGTGCCCAGGTCCATGCGGCCCTGCAACCATTTGCCGTCCCGCAGAAACCGCTGCGCCTCGCCAATCCGCCGCGGCGCCATCAGGATGAAGGTCATGGCAAGGTCGGCGACATCGCCGGTCAACACCTCAGGCGTATGGGTCACGATCACGCCGCGGGCTTGGGCGGCGACAACATCCGTAGCGTCGAAGCCGACGCTGAACGACGAAATAATCTCCAAATTTTCCAGCCGGTTGATCAAATTGGCATTCGGCCCCTTCATGCCGCCGGCCAATATACCCCGAATTTGCGGACCCACCTCGTCCAGCAGCTTGTCCGGGTCGGCCGGGTTGACGAAGTCGTGCAGCCGGAATTCCTTTTCTAGGCGCTCTACCAGAAACGGCGGCAGCTGTGAAACCTGCAACAGATCGATCATGCTTTATTGAACCCTTTACGAACCATATTCCATTTTGCTTCGACCGCCAGTTTGCCGCACCTCTCACTTAAGGACAAGGCGGAGCGGTTTTGGGTTTTTCCTAGCGCGCAAGGTTCGGCCACGGTGTAGTCTGGTGATCAGACATTTAATATTGGGAGCAATCGGATGTCGCTCAATGCCGCGCGAATTCATGAAGTTGAGGACGGCCTGTTGGCCGCCATCGACTATTGCTACGAGCAGGGTTGGACCGACGGTCTACCCGTTGTTCCGCCGGACGTTGCCCGGGTCGAGGCCATGTTGTTGTTCGAGGGCCGGCCGGCGGAAACGGTGATCGCCACGCATCCGGCCACCGGGTTCGAATGCACGGTTCATGCGGCGGCGGTGAATGCGGTCATGGCGGGTTGCAAGCCGGAATTTTTTCCGGTCGTCGTCGCCGCGTTCGAGGCGATGAATGAGCCCGGCTTTAACTTCCACGGCTCGACCGCCAGCACCGGTGGCTCGGCGCCCCTGTTGGTGGTCAGCGGGCCGGTGATCGACGATATCGGCATGAACGCCGATGTGAACCTGTTCGGTCCCGGAAACCGCGCCAACGCCACCATCGGCCGCGCCGTGCGCCTGATCCTGATGAACGTATTCCGCATGATCCCCGGCATCTCGGACAAATCGACCCAGGGCAATCCCGGAAAGTTTAGTTTTTGCATCGCCGAACGGGCGCGTGACAATCCCTGGCCCCTATTGGTCGAGGATCAGGATTATCCCCCCGGCGTCAGCAGCGTGACCGTTTTCGCGGGCGGCGGTTTTTGCAATGTGGAAAACCATGGTGGCAACACCCCTGAAGAGGTGCTGGGTTCCATCGCCGATGCCATGGCTAATTACGGCTGCATCACCCTGGGTCAATCGGTGGTCGTGCTGTCGCCGGAACATATGCGCGTCATCGCCGGCGCGGACTGGACCCGGAAGCAGGTACAGGAGTTCCTGTTCTCCCATGCAGCCCGCACGGTCGAGGGCATGAAATTCGTGGGCAAGTACCGGCAGCGCGAATACGACACCCAGCATGCGGCGGACAAAGCCAGCGCGCTGGTGGAGGAAGGCAAGATGCACCGGGGCCTGAACCCGGACGATATCCTTGTCCTCATGGGCGGCGGCGATGCCGGCGGTCATTCCTGTTTCATCCCGTCCTGGAGCCGGGGCCGCGGCTCGATCATGCAGTCCAAGCCCATTGGCGTCTGCATTGACTGCGACTGACAAGTAAGAATTTCTGGAGATTATTCATGCAACTCTATGATCCCACCGTAACCGGGCCAGAGCGGAACTACGCCCGCGCGGCGGCCCTGGTCAGCCTAGAAGGCAAGACCATCGGCCTGTTGGAAAACGGCAAGCTGAACGCCGTCAACATGCTGCGGGAAACCGCCCTGCTGTTCGAACAACGCCATGGCTGCACCATTTTGCCCGTGTTCTCAAAAACCAATGCCAGCGCGCCGGCGCCCAGCGAAACCATTCAGGCGGCCGCTAATGATGTGGATTTTCTCATAACCGGCCTGGGTGATTGAGGCAGTTGCTCGACGTGCAGTTTGCATGACGGCATCAGCTTCGAACAACTGGGCAAACGCGCGGTGGTCGTGTGCACGGAACCATTCGAGGTGACGGTCAAGAACATCGCCCGCATGCTGGGCCTGCCTGACTATCCCTTCGTCATGGTCGAACATCCCATCGGCAGCCGTACCCTGCCCGAAATCAAGGCCCGGGCCGAGATCGCCTACAATCAGGCCCTGCCGATCCTGATGGAAGCGTAAACCGGGCTCAGCCGGCGACAGCCGCCGCGGCGAAGGCCTTGGCCTGCTTGTAATCAGCCTTGCCGTTGGCGGCCCGCAGGGCGATTTCAGCGGACACGATGCGCTTTGGTACCTTGTAGGCGGCAAGCAAGCCGCGGACATGGGAACGCAAATCCCCCTCATCCAATACGCAACCGTTGCGCAATTCGACGATGCCGGTAACCGCCTGACCCCAGGTTTCGTCCGGAAGGCCGACGACCAGGGCGTCCGCCACGTCCCGATGCTGTTTCAGGACTTCCTCGATCTCCTCCGGGTAAATCTTTTCACCGCCCGAATTGATCGACACGCTGCCCCGCCCCAGCAAGGTCAATGTGCCATCCGCCTCGACCAGGCACCAATCCCCCGGCAGGGAATAGCGCACGCCATCAATGGTGCGGAAGGTCTCGGCGGTCTTCTTTTCGTCCTTGTAGTAACCCAACGGGATCGGGCCACAGCGCCCGACAATGCCGGGCACGCCGCTGCCCGGCAGGACTTCATTGTCATCCTCGTCAAACACCTTGACCTGCTCACCCAGGGCGAATTTCGCCGTCGTCGTCTCGCCCTCGGCGGTCAACATCGAGGCTCCGACGGCCAGCGCCTCGGAGGCGGCAAAGACATCGAACAAGACGGCCTTGGGCAGATATTTCAGCAGTCCCAACTTGTTCTCCCGGCTCCACATCACGCCGGAGGAAAACATCAGTCCCAGGCACGAGAGATCTCCATAATCCTGGCCGGATTCCAATGCGTTCAGCATCGGCCGGCCGAAAGCGTCGCCGACCAGGGCAAGCTGGGTGACGCCATGTTCCGCGACCAGACGCCAAATCTCGTCCGCATCAAGGCTGGGGCTCTCGGCCGTGACGACGGTGCCGCCCATGACCAAGGCGCCAATCGTCGGCAGCAACCCGGTACCGTGCATGATTGGACAGCAGGGCAGGAAAACAGAGTACTGCTCGCGGGAGCGTATCAACTCAGCATGTTCGGCCAAGCTATGAACGCGTATGTCGACCAATGTGCCTCGCATGGATATTTCGCGCAGATCGCCTGAACGCCACATAACGCCCTTCGGCATGCCGGTGGTTCCGCCCGTGTAGATAAATAACTGATCGTCCGGCGAACGCTCTATATCCAGCGGCGCGCCGTCTCCCGTCTTGGCCAGGCCTTCGAAGGCATCGACGTTGTCGCCATTCTCTTCATCGTGGCCGTCCTCAACCTGTATCCACAGCAGAACCTTCGGCAGACGTGGGCGCAGACGGTTGATGTTCTGGGCGAATTCGCGCGCGTAGATGACGCAGACCGCGTCCGAATTGTCGAAGATGTAATACAGCTCGTCATCCAGATAACGGTAATTGACGTTCACCGGCACCAGCCTTGCCTTGAAACAGGCCGCCAGCCCTTGCGGATATTCCGGGCGGTTACGCATATAGATCGCAACTTTGTCACCGCTTTTAGCGCCGCGTGCGCGCATGGCCGCCGCCAGATTATTCGTGCGGTGATCAAACTCAGCCCAATTCAATACCTGGTCGCCATGCACCGTGGCGGGCCGATCGCCGGGCACGGCGCGGGCCGCGCAATCCAACAAGTCGCCAAAATTGAATTCCATCATTTACTGTCCTTCATCGCTCCACGGTCGTTGGTATTTACTCAATTGCCGGACCACTAGCGCCCTTCCCGTTGCCAGGCCAGCATGGTGAGACCGAGGAAAAGCAGCAGGACGGCCAGGGCGGGCAGAACCGGGCTCTGCTGTACGCCATTGACCGTGTATTCACCGCTGGCCCGCAGGCCCAGCCAACCACGGCCACGGCTGGTGCGCTCGGGCTTGACCCGGCGGATATCGGGCATGCCATCGGTCAGCCAGAAGACGCCGCCGCCGCTTTGCCCCAGCAAAGGCTGAAGCGGCTTGGATGAAGTGCGCATATCAACATATTCCAGCGGGTTGATATCGCCCGCCGCCGCGATCGCCTTTTGCTTGCCGTCATGCAGGCGGTAAAGGCCCGGTTCCGCCACCGCCAGGGCGCCCACTTCCATGCCCCGGCCATTGTCTTTCAGGGTAACGGTTTGCACCTCCCCCGACGGCGTGACGACCTGTATCGGACCTTCCGCCCGGGTCAGGCTGCGCCGCTGGATCAGCAGTTGATTGCCATTGGCCCGGGCGCGCAGATCTTCTTCCTCCAGGTCCGGCTCCTGCATCAGCCAATGGGCGATCCGGCGCAGCAGCTCCGCTTGCGGGCCGCCGCCTTCAAAGCCGCGGGTCCACAGCCAGGCGTGGTCCGACAACAATTGCGCCACCCGGCCGTCACCGACCCGGGCGGTAATCAACAATGGTTTTTGCCCCGCGCCGCGCATGAGGATATCACCCTTGACGGCGGTAACATCGATCTGCCGGAACCACCGCCCCCAGGTCGGACGGCTGTCCCGGCTGCCAATGCCGGTCAAGGTGGCGGTGACCGGATGGCGGCGGCCCTTGTCCGTGGGCAGGGGCTGAAAGCCCACTTCCTGTATGGCCCCGGTAGGCCGGCTGGGAAGAATTTTGCCCAAGGGCGTGCGGTACAGGCTGATGGGTAATGCGAAATCCGGCCCCACGGCGGTCAGCACCGCGCCCCCGCGGCGCACATATTCGGCGACGTTTTGTAAATAGATGTCCGGCAGTACGCCGCGCCGGCGGTAGCGGTCAAAGATGATCAGATCAAAATCATCCAGCTTGTCCTGAAACAGCTCCCGGGTTGGGAAGGCGATCAGGGAAAGCTCGTTGATGGGGGTTCCGTCCTGTTTGTGGGGCGGGCGCAGAATAGTGAAATGCACCAGATCGACGGACGGATCCGATTTCAGGATGTTCCGCCAGGTTCGCTCGCCCGCATGCGGTTCACCCGAGACCAGCAGCACCCGCAAGCGCTCGCGCACGCCGTTGATGATCAAGACGGCGCGGTTGTTTTTCAGGGTCAGCTCGCCTGGTCCGGGATCAATCTCCAACTCCAACACCGTGGCGCCGCCATGGCTGAGGCGGAAGGGAAAACTTCGTGTCACGCCAACGGGCATGCTGCGGGTGTCCGCCTTGCCGCCGTCACGGCGCAGGCGTAGACGGGTCCGGCCGCCGCCGTCTGCGGTGCCATCACTTTTACTGTCCTCCACCCGCAGGGTCAGGTTCAGGGCTTCGCCCACGATGCCGTAGCTGGGCGCCTTGACCACCACCAGGCGGCGGTCGCGTTCGTTCCGATCGCCACTTAGCAGCAGATGCACCGGGCCACCCAGATCGCCGCCGGTCTTGGCGTCGGGTATGTCGTGAATTTGGCCATCGCTGATGATGATGGTGCCGGCGACCCGCCGTTTGGGGACGTCGCGCAAGGCCCGCCTGATGGCGCCGAACAGATGGGTGCCATCGGGTAGCAGATTGCCATCGCCGCGATCACCGCCCGGCGCCATGCCGGCCCGGACCACCCGTAATTCCAGGTCCTTGCGGCCGCGCAATTTGGTTTCGATCCGTTCCAAGGCGGCCTCGGACCGAACCACGCGTTGCCCGATACGCTGAGAAATCGATTGATCCACCACGACCAGGGCGACGTCCGGTATAGGCGCGCGCTGTTCCTGAATAAGAGACGGATTGGCCAGGGCCAGCAGGGCCGCCGCAATGGCCAGCAAGCGCCAGACCGCGCCACCGGATCGGCGCCAAAATGCCAGGGCCAGCAGCCCCGCGGCTATCACGGCAACAAGGGCGAGCACCCACCAGGGGAAAGCCGGGTCAAAGCTTATGCGGGAAAAGGCGGTCACTGTCCCAACCGCTCCAGAATTGCCGGAATATGCACTTGGTCGGATTTGTAATTGCCGGTCAGGGCATACATCACCAGGTTTACGCCGAAGCGAAAGGCCAGCTCCCGCTGCCTGGCACCGCCGGGCGTGGGCAGAATCAGGGGCTTATGCCGCTCATCCATGGCCCAGGCGGCGGCCCAATCATTGCCACCGACAATGACGGATGAAACGCCATCATTCACACCGGCGGGCCGTTGCTCCACCCAGACGGGGCTGCCCGCATAGCGCCCCGGAAAACCCTGCAGCAAATAGAATGCCTTGGTCAGCACGTGGCCTTGGG
This sequence comes from Rhodospirillaceae bacterium, assembly GCA_018667855.1. Classification (GTDB taxonomy): domain Bacteria; phylum Pseudomonadota; class Alphaproteobacteria. The sequence goes on along the minus strand of JABIRL010000074.1, from coordinate 1,529 downwards.
GTACCGGCGCCAGGGGCGGGGTATCAAGCCGCGACAACAGGCGACGCAGCCGGCCGGCACTATCGCCGCTGCCGCCGCCGCTAACGCCAAGGCGGCGGCGCAGGGCGGGCATGCTGTTGCCGCCGTCTCGGCTGTCGAACACAATTGTGCCCCCCGTGCGCATGAACTGTGAAATTCGGGCAATGGCCTGTTCGCTCAAGGGCGGCTGGTCGGCGGTGATCGGCCAGTACAGAATGGGAAACAGCACCAGGGGATCCTGTTCCACATCCACCGCCATGGGAGCTTCCGGTTCGATCGATGTTCGCAATCGCAGGGTATTGCTCAACCCGGTCAGACCGGCCCGGCTCATCTCGTCAACCTGAGGGTCGCCCGTCAGCACATAGGCCAGGCGGGTATCCAGGGCAGCTGACATGGCGAAGCGTTCGGCGGGACTGAAATTTTGTGCCCTGGCGCCGGGCAGGCCGTTGGACAGCAGCAAGACCGCGCCCAGAATCAGGGCGGCCGCGCGGACACTTGGGCGCAACAGGCCGCGCAGGGCTAAGACGGCCACCAGGTCAATCAAGGCCAACAACACGGCGGCGAGCAGAAGCCACGGCTTGAGGTCAACTTCCCTGGTTTGCTGATAATTTGTCACCAAGGCGGCAGCCGATAAATTTCCCATGGGCTGCAGGGCCTGCCAGGTCTGACTGATATTCAAGGCGCGTCGGTCATCTTCGCGGCCGTAATATCCGGGTGGATGCTTGGGGCCGGCCATGGTCTTTCCAATTTCGGCGGCGGCGACCGCCTCGGCCCCTGGTGCGGCCGGACCCAGGCGGCCAAAACCATCCAGGCTGGCCACCGCCGGCAATTCACGCCGCACCCCTGCCTCGCCGTCCGCCGCCACGCCTCGGGACATGGCCGTCAGGCGGCGCATCATATCCACGAACAGGCCCGACAGGGGCAGATTGGACCAGGATGCATTGGCGGTAATATGGAACAGCACCAGCCATCCCTGCTGCCTGGGCGCCGCCGTTACCAGGGGCGTGCCGTCGGCCAGGCTGGCCCAGGTATGCTGCGCCAAATCCTGTGACGGTTGGGCCAGAATTTGCCGCTTAACCAACACATCTCTGGGTACTTTCAGACCATAAAATGGGCTGTGTTTGGGAAATGCGGCCAGCCCCGCCGGTTCCGACCAGGATAAAGAGCCGCCCAAGGCACGGCCGCCCTGGCGCAGGGTGGTGGGGATCAGGCTATCGGGTCCCTGGGCCAGATGTGATCCGGCGAAACGGATCAACATGCCGCCTGCGGCGATCCATGCCCCCAGACGATCCTGCTGGCTCTCCGACAAACGGCCGATATCGGCCAGGACCAGAACCGCCAAGGGCCGTTGCAGCAATTCATCAATCGTGCCCTGGCGCAATTCGGCGAACGGACCCAGGGCGCGGTCCAAATAATACAAATTTGACAGCAGGGGTTGGGAGCGCTCCGCCGCCCCACCGCCCGAAACCAGGCCGACCGGCCGCCGCCGCCAGCGTTCATCCAGCAGGATC
>JABIRL010000050.1 GCA_018667855.1 Rhodospirillaceae bacterium | reverse complement strand
CATTCGTTATGGCGTGGACGGCAGCGTGCGTTACGAAGCGCGGCCATCTGCGGCTGAGGATGAGCGGGAAGAGGTGCCGCAAAAGCAACTGCCCGGCACCACCGATCCGTTCAGCGCCCTTTATCAAGCAATTTTGCACCGCCCCAAAGGCGCGACATGTGATTCCCGGCTAGCCGTTTTCGACGGCCGGCGGCGCTTTGATATTCTGCTGGAAGATCTGGTTGGCGGGGCGGTCGCGGGACCACTTTACACCGGTCCGGCGCGGCTCTGCCGGGCCCGGCGAAAAATGATTGCCGGCGCATCGCGGCGTACGTGGCTGCCCCAGTTCGCACGCCCGACCGGAATAGACATATGGCTGGCGCCGGTGCAGGCAGGCTTACCGGATTTACCGGTGCGGATGCACGCTGATCTTGGTATCGCCGATTTAGTCGTAGATCTCGTGTCGATCGGCGGCCGCAAATTTCCCCCCGGCAAAACCCCGCCCGGGACCACGCCGGAAAAGGGCTCGTCCGCCGGCGGCAATCATGTCGATTCCCAAACGCAGCAATAAAGTCGCCAAAAAAATTACGCCGGCGGCCGACGGTGTAGCGATTCAATGTCGGTTGGAAAGTTGCTAATGACCGCGCAGAAATTCCAAGGTCGCCGCCATGGCGCCAGCATGGCCCCAGACATCGTGTCCGCTGTCACCGTCGATAACCAGTGACCGGGACAGCTTGGGCGTTTTGAAAAAGGCGCCGCAATGGCCAAGCTGACCTGCCGTGCGATCCGGATGGTACCAGGGGTCATTACTGCGAACGATGGCCAGGACGGCCTCACCCTCGGGCGCCGCCAGGCCGCGCACAAAGGGCAGACCGTGGCAGGTCCACTGGGCAATGACGCGGGCGCGAAATTCCTCGCCGCGATATAACGCGGCGGCGACGCCGCCTTCGGAAGTACCGATCAGATAGAGGCGATCATTGTTGATCCAGGGTAATGCCGCCATGCGCTGCAGCGCATAGCTGATTTCCACCAGGCGGAAGTCGTAAACAAAAATATTTTCGCCGCCGGTATTTCTTGATGGCCGACATTGCAACGGCCGGAAGCGCCGCGCAAAACTGTTCGGTGCAATGACAGCGAAGCCGGCCCTGGCAAAAGCCACCAGCGGCGCCATGCCGCCATAACCGGTACAGCCATGCATATACACGATGGTCGAGTAACGCCAATTCTTCGGCAAGTCCGCCAAATGATCCCGTATGGACCGCGCCGACATCTTGCCGACCAAGGGTTCCAATCCCCGCTGCCGGGGCAGGACAACGATCGCCTCGTCGAAGGTACGAGAAATGTCGCTGCCGCCTTCCGTCAATAGGGAGGGGTTCAACAATTCGCTCTGATTGAACATTTCCCGATCGCAGGCCGCCAGCAACAGAACCAACCCCACCGCCAGAGACCGCCCCAACAGCTTATTCCCGACCCACCGCGGCATCATCCGCACCCCTGAACAGCGCTGGCCCGGATCCACCAGTCCCCTCGCCTTGCCGACAGATATGCGGCGCCGGCCTCGGCCTTCGCCAAATTATCGAACAGACCGAAACAAGTGGCGCCCGATCCCGACATTCGGGCCAGCCGGCAACTGGGCAGGGCGGCCAGATCGGTCAGCACCTCGCCCACCACCGGCGCTAGTTCAAGGGCTGCCGCTTCCAGGTCATTTCGAGTCCGGTTCAATACCGGCGCGAGGTCCCCGCCCGACGCTCCCGACCATGGCTTATGCGCGCGAAGGGGCTGCGTTAGGCGCCGGAATACATCAGCCGTGGCGACAGCCCGATCCGGATTAACCAAAAGCAGGGCAAATGCCGGTAAGGCGGCCACGTCGGCGATCTTGTCGCCAATGCCGCGCATTAAACTGGACCGAGACCTAAGGCAGACAGGAACGTCAGCGCCCAACCGAACGGCCAATTCATGCAGTGCGGAGCAATCAATTGGCACTTGCCACAAATCCCGCAGCGCCAGCAATGTCGCCGCTGCATCGGCCGATCCGCCGCCAATGCCCGCGGCCACCGGCAGCGCCTTTTGCAATTCAATACGAGCGCGGGCCTTGATCCCGGCCGCATCAGCCAGAATTTCGGCGGCCTGCATGACAAGGTTTCTTCCATCCACGGGCAAGCCCGCCGCGAAAGGACCGGTAATTTCGAGGTTCAGGTCATCGTCGGCTTCGACCTTGATGAAGTCAGCCAATTCCGGGAAGACCACCAGGCTATCCAGGCAGTGGTAGCCGTCCGGCCGGCGGGCCGTAATATGGAGAAAAAGGTTTACTTTCGCCCGTGCCGGCCACCACCGGCCGTCGCCGTGGGCACTGCCGCGGCCCACGATATTCTCGGCATCAGCCACCGCTATCGCTTTTGCCGCTCCGGTCGTGGCCTAGAGGTTTGGCTGGCCCCAGGCCGTTGGCCTGTTTGGCCATGATCTCAGGAATTGATTTCTCCTCGGCGCCAAGATCGATCGCATGGCTCCATTGAAAGCGCGCTTCCAATTTGCGCCCGGCGCGCCAGTAGGCATCGCCGAGGTGATCGTTGATGATAGGGTCCTGGGGACGCAATTCCACCGCCCGTTCCAGATGTTTGACGGCCTCTTCGTAGCGGCCCAGGCGGTAGAAGACCCAGCCCAGGCTATCCACGACATAACCGTCGTTGGGCCGTTTCGAGACCGCCTTTTCAATCATCCCGCGCGCCCGGTCCAGGTGGACGCCCTGATCGATCCAGGAATAGCCCAGATAGTTCAACACTCTGGGTTCTTCGGGACGAAGCTCAAGCGCCTTAAGGAAATCAGCCTCCGCGGCCGGCCATTGTTTGGCCCGTTCATAGGCGACGCCGCGTTCATAAAGCAGGATCCAGTGCTGCTTTTTCAGCTCTTTGGCATGGCTCAGAATTCGCTCGAAGATTTTGCCGTAGGTGGCAATGGTTTCCTCGAAGCGGTCCTGTGAGCGCAAGACCCGGGCCACAGTCAGCAGCGCCGAGGTATCGTCGGGACGTTCCGAAGCCATTTTCCGCAACAGGACGACCGTCTCGTCGATCCGGTCCAGGTTCGTCATGTTCGAGGCAATGCGGATGCGGGCATTCCAATAGTAGGCTGATCCCTCCGGCACCATTTCATAGGTCGCTATGGCGTCCTCGAACCGCTCTTCATTTTCCAGGACTTCCGCCAGCAACATGCGCGCGGCGTCGAGATCGGGGCGCAAATACAGCGCCAGCTGCGAATAAATTCGCGCCGTTTCGCCGCCCCGAGATCCTGAAATAGCGAAACCGGCCGATAGAAATGCTTCGGCCACACCCTGGGCCGCGGTCGTTATCGGTGGCCAGAGCGGATCACCATTTTGCAGTTTTTCATGGGCGCGCGAGATCACCGGGTTATTCGGATTGCGCGCCAGAATGCCGTCGAACAGGGCCAACGCCTCTTTCTCCCGGCCGCTTCGGCTCAAGAACCCGCCATAATTCAGGCTGACCCGGGTCGCGCGCGGCGCATTGCCTTTGAGGGTCGCGACAAAGGCCGCCTGCGCAGGTCCATCATGGCCCGCGAAATCACTGACCATGGCGGTGTGGTAGTGTTGGAAGGGTGCGAAAACCTTGCGATCGCCAAGTTGTTCGAGCGCCTCGATCGCATTTTCGTATTTATCGTCACCGGCATCAATCCAGGCCATCAGCATGGGTTGCAACAGCGACATGTAGTTTTTGCGCTTGGTTTGCGCCATATGATCGCGCGCCGAGCCCAGATCATTGCCGCGAAGGGCTTCCGCCGCCAGGATCAAGCGGGCCATGGCCGCATCGCTTCGTTTGGCGACCCGGCGCTTGGCCAGGCGGATGGCTTCTTCCATACGCCCTTCCGCCAGCATCAGCACCATGGTCTGATGCAGCAGCGCCTGATTTTCAGGATTGGCGGCCAGGGCAACATCGTAGAAATTGGCGGCGCGGCCTGAATCCAATTCATCCCGGGCCAGCCGTGCCGAAAGATAATGTCCCAACGGCGAGGCCAAGAGCGGCGCCTTCGCTTCCGCTTGCATGGCCGCCAGTTTGTCGTTGTCGCTACCAGCCGTGCAACCGGGCAATGCTGATAAACATAGCGTCGCCGCGGCGGCGAAAATCACAGCCTGTTTCGCTGCCCGTTTCGCCCCACGATTTGCAGTGCGACGCGCCGTAGATTTCTCAGCGACTTCGCCTGGGCTACATATTTGGATAATTCGGTCCACCCGTCCCCTCCGGCACTGTCCAGGTAATATTCTGGGTCGGATCCTTGATTTCGCACGTCTTGCAATGCAAACAGTTCTGCGCGTTGATCTGCAGCCGCGCATTGCCGCCGTCGTCATCGGTGAGAATTTCATAAACCCCGGCCGGACAATAGCGCTGCTCGGGCGCATCATATAACGCCAAATTATGATCAACCGGTTTACGCGGGTCGGCCAATTGCAGATGTACGGGCTGGTCTTCCTCGTGGTTGGTATTGGAAATGAATACCGACGACGGTTTGTCGAAGCTAAAGACGCCGTCGGGTCTAGGATAATCGATGGCCTTGCATTGATCCTTCGGCTTCAAACTTTCATGATCAACATGTGGATGGGCCATGGTCCAGGGTACATGGCCGCCGAGAAATTGATCAACGCCGCCGTACAATGTACCGCCGATCAGGCCCCACTTCGCGAACGCCGGCCGGAAGTTGCGGGCGGCGGTCAATTCCCTCCAAACCCAGCTTTCCCGGAGCGCGACCGGGTAGTTTTCCAGCACCGGCGCCGGCATATCCTGGCCGGCCCCGTTCGCGTCCTGGATGGCTTCAAACGCGGCTTCGGCGGCCAGCATACCGGTCTTGATGGCGTTGTGGCTGCCCTTGATCTTTGGCACGTTCATGAAACCGGCGCTGCAGCCGATCAGGGCGCCGCCGGGGAAAACCAGACCGGGAATGGATTGCAGGCCGCCTTCATTCAGGGCCCGGGCGCCATAGGCAATGCGCTTGCCGCCTTCAAGATAACGGCTGATATCGGGGTGTGTTTTGTAGCGCTGGAATTCGTCGAACGGCGAGAGATGCGGGTTTTGATAGTCCAGGCCAATAACAAAGCCGATGGCAATCTGATTGTTATCCAGGTGATAAAGGAACGAGCCACCGTAAGTTGCCATGTCCATGGGCCAGCCGGCGGTGTGCACCACCAGGCCTTCCTGGTGGACATCGTCGGGCACTTCCCAAAGCTCTTTCAGCCCGATGCCGTAGGTCTGCGGCTGGCAGTCCTTTTCCAGATCAAAGCGTGCGATCAATTGCTGCGACAGCGACCCGCGGCAGCCTTCGCCAAACAGCACATATTTGCCGTGTAGTTCCATGCCCGGCTCGAAAGTCGGCTTCTGCTCGCCCTTGGCATCGATGCCCATAACGCCGGTCACCACGCCCTTGACCCGGCCGTCATCGTGAAACAACAGCTCGGAGGCGGCGAAGCCTGGATAAATTTCCACGCCCATGGCCTCCGCCTGCTCGCCCATCCAGCGGCAGACGTTGCCCAGGGATATAATGTAGTTGCCCTTGTTATGGGTCGCCTTGGGCAACATGAAATTGGGCAGGGGGATGGAATTGACATCCGTCAGGAACATGAATTTCTCGGCCGTCACGGGCACATTCAGCGGCGCGCCGCGTTCCTGCCAATCGGGAATAAGTTCGTCCAGGGCCCTGGGTTCCATGACGGCGCCGGACATGATGTGGGCGCCGACTTCCGAACCTTTTTCAATCACGCAAACCGATAATTCCGCGCCGGCCCCTTCGGCCAACTGCATCAAGCGGATCGCCGCTGACAGGCCGGCCGGTCCGGCGCCCACGATCAGCACGTCCACTTCCATCGATTCGCGTTCCATCGTCACCTTATCCCTACACCGCCAGCCAATAGCTTCGGTCCGTTATGCCGCCGAACCCATATCTGGGTCAATGCCTGTCCCAGGCAAGCAACACGGAACAATCGAGTACGAGCGGCACCTTGTTGCAAAAACCAATGCCATGGTAATTTCCCGGTATGGAACATACAGCTAATCACCTTGCCGCGCTGAACTTCTATATCGATGCCGGGGTGGACGAAGTTATCGGCATCGATCCCGTTGATCGATTCGCGGAAAGCCAGGCTCCGGCGCCCGAAAAGGCATCATCAACTCCGCCGCGGCCGGCCCGAACGTCTGTCGCCGCACCGGCCCCGGCCGGCCCGCGCGGCGAAACCCAGGCCGAGGCATCGGCCAAGGCCCTGGCGGCAGCGGCGGACGATCTCGAGGCACTGCGCGTGGCCATGGAAGGCTTTGATCTGTGCCCCCTGAAAAAGACCGCCGCCAATACGGTTTTTGGCGCCGGCAATCCGGCGGCGGACATTATGTTAGTCGGCGAGGCGCCGGGCGCCGACGAAGATCGCCAAGGCCAACCCTTCGTGGGCGTGTCAGGGCAATTGCTGGACCGCATGCTGGCCTCCATCGGGCTGAACCGTGACAAGAGTTACATCACCAATATGTTGGCATGGCGGCCGCCGGGCAATCGCAAGCCGACGCCCGAGGAAACCACCATGTGTCTGCCATTCATTCGCCGCCACATCGAATTGGTCGGGCCCAAGGTATTGGTTTTTGTCGGCGGGACGGCCGCGACGACCTTGCTTGACAGCCGTGACGGCATCACACGCATGCGCGGCCGCTGGTTTGACTACCCGGCGGGAAACCAAACGGCGGGAGCAATCATCTCCGCCATGCCGATTTTTCATCCCGCCTATCTGTTGCGCCAGCCGGCCTTGAAGCGATTGGCCTGGATCGACCTGCTGGCCATCAAGGCACGGTTGGAAGATATATCTTGACGGCTACATTTAGTGGTCGTGCAGCTATTTTCACCCATATACGGTAGGGTATGCGGATTGACCGGCTTGCCGGGCGGGCGTCGATGGGCTATTAGCAAGCCTATGTTGGAGGACATGCACAATCGTAACCAGTGGATTTGCGGTTTGAGGCCCGGCGCGGGACTTTTCCTGAGCCTGGGCTTGGCCATGGGCGTTTGCATGGCTGGGGCGACCGCGGGGATTTCAGCCGCCGAGGCCAATCAGTTGCTGACGCCGGTGAATACGGTAGTCGGCGTCAATCCACCGGCCGTTAACCAAGATGTTGGCCTGCCCAAGATCCTCGGCGTCAAAGATATTGAACTTTACCGGCGCATTTTCACCTTACAGAAATCCGGAAAATGGAAAGCCGCGGATCGTCTGATCAAGCGTCTGGATGATGATCTGTTGCTGGGCCATGTCTTGTTTCAGCGCTACATGCACCCACGGAAATACCGCTCCAAATACAAGGAACTGAAGGGCTGGTTGGCGCGGTACGCCGATCATCCGGGCGCAAAGCGGGTGTACAGGCTGGCCATGCACCGCCGGCCAAAGAATCACCGCGCGCCAAAGTCGCCGGTCGGCCCGCGCAGCGCCCGCGGTTATGCCGATCTGGCCTTGGAAGCCGCCTACCGTTCGCCCCGCAAACGCAGCCGGGCCCAACGCCGCCTGGTCCGCCAGATCAAAAATAAAATTCGCCATAATGTCCGCCGCGAAATTCTGACCGTTTCGGAAAAGTATCTGTCCCGCAAGAACGTCATCAAGGTGTTGGATACGGTGGAGCGGGATGCCCTGCTGACACGGATCGGCGCCGGCTGGTTCTATCGCGGCAACGCCAAGAAGGCCTTGGCCCTGGCCGGCCCGGCGGCTGATCGGTCCCGCGCCCATCTGTCCAACGGCGACTGGATCGCCGGCCTGTCAGCGTGGCGTCTAGGCGATGTCAAACGGGCGGCCCGGCATTTCGAGGCGCTGGCGAAGTCAAACAAGGCCGACGGCTGGAACCGCGCGGCGGGGGCCTTTTGGGCCGCCCGGGCCTATCTGGTTGATCGCCAGCCGCGGCGCGTGAACCCCTTGCTGCATATGGCGGCCGAACATCCCCGCACTTTTTACGGCCTGATCGCGGCCCGGCAATTGGGTGTGGAGTTGGACCTGCATTGGAAGGCGCCGCCCTTGACCGACGACGGCATCGCCCGGGTCGACAGTATTCCCGGCGCCCGCCGCGCCATCGCGTTGGTTCAGGTTGGCCAAACGCACAAGGCCGAACGTGAGTTGCGCCGCTGCTATCTGAACGGCGACCATTTGACCGGCCCGGCGCTGCTTGCCCTGGCCCATAAGCTGGAGCTGCCGGCGGTGCAAATGCGTATGGCCCATGGCGTTCGCAGCAGCGACGACCGGCCCTATGATCAGGCACTGTTCCCCATGCCGCCCTGGCAGCCGACCAAAGGTTTCGCAGTGGACAAGGCGCTGATCTTCGCCTTCATGCGCCAGGAATCGGGCTTTAACGCGCGCGCCAAAAGCCCGGTGGGCGCCCGCGGCCTGATGCAGTTGATGCCGCGAACGGCGTCCTACGTGGCCGGCGACCGCAGCCTGCGGCGGCGCAATACATCGAAACTATATGACCCGGAATTCAATCTCGAACTGGGACAGAAATATCTGGCCCACCTGCTGACCGACGACCAGATAAAGGGCGATCTATTCCGCCTTGCCGTGGCCTATAACGCCGGTCCCGGCAACTTGCGCAAATGGCTGCGCAAGGCGAAGTTCGACGGCGACCCCTTGCTGTTCGTGGAAAGCATCCCCTGGCGGGAAAGCCGGCTGTTCGTGGAGCGAGTATTAACCAACTTCTGGATTTACCGGGAACGCCTCTCCCAGGACAGCCCATCCCTGGATGCGGCCGCCTCGGGCCACTGGCCCATCTTTTTTAATCTGGGCAAGGCAACAGATTCGGTGGCGCGCAATGCCGGGAATTGATGAGAAACTCACCTTCCGTCCCATCAACATCGCCGTCTTGACGGTTTCCGACAGCCGCGGCCTTGAGGACGATAAATCCGGCGATATTCTGGTCCAGCGGCTGACTGACTACGGTCATAATTTGGCCGACCGGGCCATCGTCAAGGACGAAATCCCCGCCATTACGGCGCAGCTGAACAGCTGGATCGCGGACGAGGGCGTGGAGACGGTAATCTCGACCGGCGGCACCGGCGTCACGGGCCGGGATGTCACACCGGAGGCCTTCGCCCAGGTTTACGAGAAAGAGATCGCCGGCTTTGGCGAAATCTTCCGCCAGATCAGTTTTAAGTTTATCGGCACCTCGACCATCCAGTCCCGGGCCACCGCCGGCGTGTCCAATGGCACCTATCTGTTCGCCCTGCCGGGCTCCCCCGGCGCCTGTCGGGACGGCTGGGACCATATCCTCAAGGATCAGTTAGACATCCGCTTCCGGCCCTGCAATTTCGCCGAGCTTATGCCCCGTTTGCGGGAGCACCTCGAGGCGGGTTAGAGCATTTCCGAACTAGAAATGCCCCAGTCTTTAAGAATAGAGCAATTTTTCCAATCACTTAGAATCGCCCCGGTTGGTTTAGGCGATTCACAATTGATCGGAATTGCTCTAGGACTGGCCGGCAAGGTAGGCGGCATAATCCGCCGGCGTGTCCACGTCCGACAAGGTTTCTAGCAATGCCACGCGCGCGGTGCCCGATAGATTGGCAAGGCTATCGGCCAAGGCATGGGGGCTGGACCAGCGCACACCCTTGAACAGCCGCGCCCCATCGCGCCCCCGCTGGCCGTGGCGCAGACCAACGAGCCAAAAGCCGCCGTCCGCCGCCGGTCCGAAAACAACATCGGCGCGGCGCAGGGACCGCATGGCCTGGGCAATATGATGGCCCTTAAGATCCGGAATATCGCCGCCGACCAGAACCACCGGGCCCCCATGACCCCGCATGGCCCGCGCCATGCGCCGGCCCAGGTCGCCCCGCCCCTGCCCTTGGCGTGGCAGGCCGGGGGGCCAGCGGGCCGCGCCCCGGTCCGGACTGACGGCAAGATGGGTTTGCCAGCGGCGATCATGACCCAGGCGGCGCCACAAGCGGGCCAGCATTGTGTTGTAAAAGCGCCAGGCGGCCGGGGCGCCGATCTCCACCCCCAGCCGGGTCTTTACCGCGCCCAGGCGCGGTGCCTTCACGAACAGAATCACATGGCCCCGCCTCATCCGTAAAGCCTTGCGATGTATCGGGGCGGAACCCGTAGGAAATAGAGCCCCAGACAGACCAGATTGCGCGCCGGGCGGCGCCAATAGCCGTCGCGCCTGTAACGCCGGGCGGAGGTTCTGGCCGCTACCGGCAGCATCACCAACCGCCGGCGCCGGATGCGGCGCACCAAATCCACATCTTCCATCAGATCCAGGTCGCGGAAGCCGCCGAGGCGGCCGTAATACAGCCGACTCAACAACAGGCCCTGATCGCCGTAGGGCAGCCCGAATTTGCGGCAGCGCCAGGCCACCATGCGTTCCAGACGCCGGGCGGCGGGATGATCGTCATCAAGGACAAAGCGAAAACTGGCGGCCCGTTGGTTGTTGTCTCTGTCGGCGGTAAATTCCTCGACGGCGAATAGCCATTCCGAGTCCAAAACGGTATCGCCATGCAGGAACAGCAGCCATTCGCCGGCCGCCGCGACGGCGCCGCGCTGCAACTGACCGCCCCGCCCCGGCGGTCCCGCGATCACCTGCGCCCCGGCCGCCTGCGCGACTTCGATCGTGCCATCGGTGGAACCGCCGTCGCTGATCAATATTTCTTCGATCAGGCCGCTGTCCCGCCCCGGCGCAAGGGCCGCCAATGTCGCCGGCAGGGTCGCGGCGGCATTCAGCGTGGGTATGACGATTGAAATCATGGCTCCATCATAACCGAATTTTGCCGGGGAATTATTTGTTCTTGTTTTGTTCTTGACTCTATCACGACCGAGCGTAGAGTCCGCCGATCATGGATGACAGCACCACAACCCGCATGCACCCCGTGGGCCGCCGTGGCCGCGGGGCCGCCTCCAACCAGTCGGGCCGCTTTGAGGCGCACGAACGGGAATGGTGCGATGACGGCTGGGGCGGTCTTGACGCCGCGCCGCCCGGCCTCGCCACCTCGTTGACCAAGGATTCCAGCCGCAAGGTCATCAGTTTCAACGAATCCCCGGACATTGGTTTCGACCGCTCCATCAATCCCTATCGCGGCTGCGAACATGGCTGTGTCTATTGCTTTGCCCGGCCCACCCACGCCTGGCTGGGCCTGTCACCGGGTCTGGATTTTGAGAGCAAATTGTCGTTCAAGCCCGATGCTCCGGCGGTGTTGGAGCGGGAATTGCGCCGACGCAGCTATAAATGCCAGGTCATGGCCATGGGCACCAACACGGACCCCTATCAGCCGGTGGAACGGCAGCTGTCGGTGACGCGGGAATTGCTGAAGGTGCTGGACCGCTTCAATCATCCGGTCTCCATCGTGACCAAATCCAACCTGGTCTGCCGGGATATCGATATTCTGGGGCCTATGGCCGCGCGCGGCCTGGTCAAGGTGGCCCTGTCCGTCACCACCCTGGACCGGAAGCTAGCCCGGCGCATGGAACCCCGCGCGGCCACGCCGGAACGGCGCCTGGGCGCCATCGCCGCCCTGTCCAAGGCCGCCATTCCCACCGCCGTGATGGTGGCGCCGGTGATCCCGGCCCTGACGGATATGGAAATGGAGGCGATCCTGGGCCGGGCCGCTGGCAATGGCGCCGTCGGGGCCGGCTATATCCTGTTGCGCCTGCCGCTGGAGATCAAGGCGTTGTGGCGGGAATGGCTGGCGGAACATTACCCCGACCGGGCCGAGCGCATCATGCGCCACATCCGCGAGGCCAGGGGCGGCAAGGACTATGACAGCAAATTTCACCAGCGCATGGTGGGGGCCGGGCCATACGCCGCGCTGATCGCCCAGCGTTTTGAGCTGACCTGCAAACGCCTGGACCTGCGCCGGGGGCGCGAGGAAGGGACGCTTGATTGCACGCAATTTTGCCCACCCCCGGATCACGACGGCCAGCTTTCATTGCTATGACACAATCAGCGGCACGGAATATCATCAAGACCGCAAACCGATTTTCGAACAGAGGGAACAGCCATAGTTGCCGTGGAAACACCAGATGATCCGAAACAGCGCGTGGTCTAACCGCTCCTACGCCTGACCTTTTATCGACCGCGGCAGGCCGCGACATTTTGCCGTATTCGTTCAGCGCGGGCACGGCACCATGTATTCGGGGCGAGTGGTATCCAACCGACGCCGCTCGTCAGACCGAGGGGCAGGCCATGAAACGCTTTTTGATAGCGATAATTCTGATTAGCGCCATCGCATTGTTGGCCATGCCGTCGTATGGGCGCGATGCCACCGCGGGGCACAAGCTGGCCGCCATGTGGTGCAGCCAATGCCATGTTATCGATGCGGGGCAGAAAATGGCCAGCGATGCCGCGCCTCCGTTCATCGACATCGCCAACGATCCGGCGAAGTCATCTTCGTACATTGCCGCTTGGCTGGCGGATCCGCATCCGCCCATGCCGAAGATGAATCTGACCAAGGGCGAGATCGACAACATCGCCGCATACTTTGAAAAGCTGAAGACGGATTGAGCGCCAAGGAGGGTTCACGAAATGGATGCCAAACAAATCGACGTGACACAATTGCGTCGGGATTTCACCCACCGGCTTGCCGAGCTAGGCCACCGGGTGGAAGAATTCGAACATGACTTGCGTGAACCGCTGGAAGCGGACTTCGCGGAACAGGCAACGCAGATGGAAAGCGGCGAAGTGACCCAGGCTCTGGAACATTCCGCCATTGTCGAAGCCAATCAGATCAAGCAGGCCATTGAACGCATTGACGCCGAGGCCTATGGCCTATGCACGAATTGCGGCAACGGCATCAATCCCGGACGCCTGGACGCCATGCCCTATGCACCCGAATGCGTTGCCTGCGCCGCGGAACACGAATAGCCGCGCCGGCCCGCCCGGTCGGATCAAACGTTGAATCTGAATAGCAACACGTCGGCATCCTTGACCAGATAGTCCCGGCCCTCGGCCCGCATGCGGCCGGCATCCTTGGCGCCTTGCTCACCGTTACAGGATAGGAAATCGTCATAGGCGATGGTTTCGGCGCGGATGAAGCCCCGTTCGAAATCGCCATGGATCACGCCGGCGGCGCTGGGCGCCAGGGTGCCGTCGGGAATGGTCCAGGCGCGGGCTTCCTGGGGCCCGGCGGTGAAAAAGGTCAATAGTCCCAGCAGGTCATAACCGGCCCGGATAACCCGGTCCAGGCCGGCCTCGACCAGGCCCAGGTCTTCCAGAAAGGCGCTCTTTTCCTCGCCGTCATCCAGTTGCGCCAATTCCGCCTCAATACTGGCGGAAATAACCACGACGCCGGCATTTTCCGATTTCGCCATATCCGCGACCGCCTGACTGAATTCATTGCCGGTGCCGGCGCTGTCCTCGTCCACATTGCAGATATAAAGCACCGGCTTGCCGGTCAGCAGCTGCAGTTGGCGAAACGGCTTTTCTTCTTCAGCGGAGATTTCCACGTCCCTGGCCGGCCGCCCATCCTGCAGGGCCGTGATAATGCGTTCCATCAAATTTAGTTGAGCGGTGGCTTCCTTGTCGCCGCCCCGCTGGCGTTTGATGGCGCCCTGGGTGCGTTTTTCCAGGCTCTCCAGATCGGATAGCATCAATTCCGTATTCACTGTCGCGGCATCGCCCACTGGATCGATCTTGCCATCCACGTGGGTGACATTCTCGTCCTCGAAACAGCGCAGCACATGCAGAATGGCATCCACCTCGCGGATATTGCCCAGGAACTGATTGCCCAGCCCCTCACCCTTGGAAGCTCCGCGCACCAGACCGGCGATATCCACAAAGGCCAGCAATGTGGGCACAATGCTTTTCGGTCGCACGATGTCGGCGATCAGCTGCAGACGCGGGTCGGGTACCGGCACCTGGCCCACATTGGGTTCGATGGTGCAAAAGGGATAGTTTTCCGCCGCCGCGGCCGCCGTCTTGGTCAGGGCATTGAACAGGGTCGATTTACCCACATTGGGCAGACCGACGATGCCGCATTTAAAACCCATTCGATACTCCTATTACCTGATGATCCACTTGGTGATCGTGCGCGGGCCGCAAGAATTTTGGGGACGGCGGGGCATACCGCCCACATCCCCGTTTGTCCAGTGTTGGTTGCAAGGCTAGGCTTGGAGGATTTCGTCGGACGTGGAGCATCGCGCATCGTGCTAGCACTTTATGCCATGACCCTGGGCTTGGGCGCCCTATTGCTGTTCTGGGTGCAGCCCATGTTCTCCAAGATGGTGCTGCCGCTGCTTGGCGGCGCCCCGGCGGTGTGGAATATCGCTATGGTGTTTTTCCAGGCAGCCCTGCTGGCCGGCTATCTTTATGCCCATTTGGGGCATCGTTGGTTGCGGCCAAGGGCGCAGGCCATCGTACATCTGGGATTGCTGGCGGCGGCGTTCGCCGCCCTGCCGATTACCCTCGGGGCGGATTTGCGGCCACCCGCGGGCGGTCAGTCGGCAGTCTGGCTTTTGGGTATCCTGACGCTATCGCTTGGATTGCCGTTTTTCATTCTTTCGGCAACGGCACCAATGCTGCAAAGTTGGTTTGCCCATACCGGGCATCGTGATGCCGCCAATCCCTATATCCTGTATGCGGTCAGCAATTTCGGTTCGATCCTGGCTTTGATGGCCTATCCCATGGCGCTGGCGCCGAACCTGACCCTGCGACAGCAAAGCGTTGCCTGGGCGTCCGGGTTTTTTATTTTGACATTGTTGATCGCCGCATGTGCCTGGATGCTGGCGCGGCGATATCAGGCCGGGGGCGCCGATCAGCGAGCCGCGCGGGAGAGCGGCCTATCGGATCAAGTTGACTGGGGCCGCAGGCTGCACTGGCTGGCGTTGGCCTTCGTGCCCTCGTCATTGTTGCTCGGCGTGACCCAGCACATCACCACTGACGTCGCCTCGGCGCCGATGTTGTGGGTTTTGCCGCTGATCCTTTTCCTTGGCACCTTTGTCATCGTGTTTGCCCGCCGGCCGGCGATAACCCACCGACTGGCCGTGTTTGTACAAGCGCCCATGGTCTTGATTCTGGCCCTGTTGTTTTACTGGCAGATCCGCTACCTGCGGCTGATCCTGCCGTTGCATTTACTGGCCTTTTTCTTTCTGGCCCTGGTCTGCCATGGTGAGTTGGCGAAACGCCGGCCCGCGCCCAGCCGCTTGACGGAATTCTATCTCTGGATGTCGCTGGGCGGTGTCCTGGGGGGCGCATTCACGGCCCTGTGTGCGCCGCTGCTGTTCGATACTGTCGTGGAATATCCCTTGGCGATCGTAGCCGCCTGCCTGTTGCGCCCGCGACAGGAGGGGGCGGCCCTGACCTGGATCAGGGCGCTGCCGCTGGCGATATTATTGGTGCTGCTGCTATTGCCGCGTCTGCTTGGTTACGCCACCGACGATCTGCCCCTTGCTCGGTTGCTGGCCTATCTGATCCCTGTTGCCTTGCTGTGCTATGGCTGCCGCGGCCGCCCCATCATGTTCGCATTCGCGATCGCGGCGATATTACTGGCGGGCGCCTTTGATCGAAGTAGCGATGAGATTGCCGTGACCCGCGGTTTTTTTGGCGTCAATCGGGTTATCGAAAAAGGCCTGGGCCGGGACCAGGTACATATCTTCAAACACGGCACCACGCGACACGGCGTGCAATACACCGACCCGGCGCGGCGGAGGCAACCCCTCGCCTATTACCACCGGAAAGGACCGCTGGGTCAGGTGTTTGAAGCATTCGGACCCGGCCTGGGACATATCGGCGGCATTGGCCTTGGCATCGGCACGGCCGCCTGTTACCGCCAGCCCGGCCAATCCTGGACGTTCTTCGAAATCGATCCGCTGGTCATCTCCATGGCCCGTGATCGTAGCTACTTCAGCTATCTTGAAGATTGCGCGCCCGGGGCCCGCATGGTGATCGGCGATGGTCGCCTCGCCCTGGCGCGGCATCAAGGCCCGGCTTTCAATCTGCTGATTATCGACGCCTTCTCCTCGGACGCCATCCCGACCCATCTGCTGACCCGTGAAGCCATGGCGGTCTATCTCGATCACCTGGCGCCGAAAGGTCTGCTCGCCTTCCATATCTCCAACCGTCACCTCAATCTCGCGCCGGTTCTGGCGGATTTGGCCGGCGATGCGGGATTAAAGGCGCTGATTCAGCATGATGCGGGCGATCAGCGGAATTACTATTTCCCCTCCACCTGGGTCGCCATGACGCGGGACGAGACGGACCTGTCGCCCTTGACCGATACCGGACGATGGCGCGGCTTGCAGGCCCGCCGGGGACGCCGGGTCTGGACCGACGATTACGGCAATTTACTTGCGGTCACCCGCGCATGGCGCAATTTGCGGGGTGATCATTCCGTGGACTGATCGCCTTCGGCGCTCACCGATTTGGCGGCCGTTACCTTGGCTTCTTCCGGCGGAGGCTTATGGACGGGCGGCTTCAGGATCAAGGCAACCTTGGATGCGAAGGCCGCATCATCATCGCGCACCAACAGGGGCGCGGCCTCGGCCATGGCGTCGAGCAAAGGATCCAGCCATTCATCATCGGCTTTGGCGAAATCCCGCAGAACATGGTTCAAAACCTTTGCCTTGTCGCCGGGGTGGCCGACGCCCAGGCGAATGCGGCGAAAATCCTTGCCGATATGGGCCGCCAGGCTGCGCAGGCCATTGTGACCGGCCAAACCGCCGCCCCGCTTGACCCGCAGCTTGCCGGGCGCGAGGTCCAATTCATCGTGAATGACCACGATGTCTTGGGCATCGACCTTGTAGAACCGTGCCGCCTCGCCAACACTGCGGCCGGATTCGTTCATGAAAGTCTGCGGCTTCAGCACCATGACCTTTTGCCCGGCCAGCTTGCCTTCGCTGATCAGGCCCTGGAAGCGATTGCGAGCAGGGGCAAAGCCATGGCGGCGGACGATCTCGTCCACCGCCAAGAAACCAATATTGTGCCGGTTGTCGGCATATTTGTTTCCGGGATTACCCAACCCCACCAATAACAGCATGGTGTTCGCTCCCAGGTTTTGCCCAACGGCGCGGGAGGGTTATTCCTCGCCGCCGTCCTCGCCAGCATCCGCGGCGGCCGCTTCTTCGCCCTCGGCACCTTCCAGGATTTCGCCCTCTTCGCCTTCCTCGCCCTCTTCCGCCACGACTTCCACATGGATGGTCGGGGCGGCGACGGTGACAATGGTGAAGTCGCGGTCGGTGATGGTTGGCACCACGCCATCGGGCAGGGTGACGGCGGAGATGTGAATGGAATCACCCATTTCCGCACCTGTCAGATCAACCTCCAGCGATTGCGGAATGGCGCCGGCCTTACAGCGCACCTCAATCTGATGGCGGACGATGTTCAGCACGCCGCCCTGTTTTAGACCTTCGGATTCTTCTTCATTCAAAAAGACCACGGGGACGTTGATGGTAATCTCCGTCTCGTCCGACAGCCGCAGAAAGTCCACATGCAAAGGCACATCCGTGACCACATCCAACTGCACGTCGCGGGGCAGAACCTGTTGTTTCTTGTCGCCCGTCTGCAATTCAAACAGGGTATTGAACAACCCTGGTTGTTGCAGCAGTTTGTCCATCTGTTTGCGGTCGACCGTAATCGGCTGGGGCGGCGTTTTGTCACCATAGACGACGCCGGGGATCAGACCCTCGCGCCTTGCCGCCCGGGCGGCCCCCTTGCCGACCCGGTCACGTAGTTCAACAGTAATAATGTTCTCAGACATTTCAATTCGCTCCAATTAGAAACGGCGTTCGTGCGGGCGATGCGATAACCGGACCAGGCTTGCGGCCTCCAGGGGTGCCGACGTCAGCCTAGGATATTTCCGGGGTCAAGCCCGCGCCTGCCGTTGGAAGCCGCCCATATAGCCCCAATGCGGTGAAAACTCAAACCTTTTGGCGGCCCAATAGGACAATCAATTCAATCTATTCGAATAGTGACGAAACGGAGGTTTCTTCGCTGATGCGGCGGATCGCTTCGCCCAACAACGATGCGATGGGGATGGAATGAATATTGTGAGCCAGACGCATGGCCTCTGTCGCGGCAATGGAATCGGTGACCGACAAGTGTTCCAGGGCCGACGAAGTCACCCGCGCCACGGCGTCACCCGAAAGTACACCGTGAGTTACATAGGCAAAGACCCGTTCGGCGCCGGCATTCGTCAGGGCTTCGGCCGCATTGCACAGGGTGCCGGCGGAATCCACGATATCGTCCACCAGAACGCAGGTGCGGCCGCCCACCTCGCCGATAATATTCATCACTTCGGACATGCCCGCCTTTTCGCGCCGTTTGTCGATGATCGCCAAATCGGCGTTCAGCCGCTTGGCCAACGCCCGGGTGCGGACCACGCCGCCCACATCGGGCGAAACCATGACCAGTTTTTTATCACCATACCGGGCCGCTATTTCCCGGGTAAAAACCGGCCCGGCGAACAGATTGTCGGTCGGAATATCGAAGAACCCCTGGATCTGGCCGGCATGCAGATCCATGGTCAGAACTCGGTCGGCACCGGCGGTGGTGATCAGGTTGGCGACCAGTTTGGCCGAAATCGGCGTGCGCGGGCCCGGTTTGCGATCCTGGCGGGCATAGCCGAAATAGGGTAACACGGCGGTGATGCGTCGGGCCGAGGCGCGGCGCAGGGCATCGATGCAAACCAGCAGTTCCATCAGGTTGTCGTTCGCCGGCGAGGAAGTCGACTGGATGATGAAAACATCCTCACCACGCACATTTTCGTGGATCTCCACGAACACTTCCATATCCGAAAACCGGCGCACATCCGCGTCCGTCAATGGGGTTTCCAGATAGCCCGCGATGGCTTCGGACAAAGGCCGGTTACTATTTCCCGAAAGCAGCTTCATGACGGCTGGCGACCTCCTGACGACAAGTACACTCTACAATATTTCACTTAGACGGTCCGGCGCGGCTGGACCGGACAGACAGGAGTCTTAATCAATCAATCCACCGCCTGCAAATCGATAGATAATTCCAACACCCTAACGATGCTTAAACTGCGCGGTCCGCTTCTCCAAGAAGGCGGCCATGCCCTCGGCCTTGTCTTCGGTTGAGAAGGTGGAATGGAACATTCTCCGTTCGAATCGGACACCTTCCGCCAAGGTGGTTTCATAGGCCCGATTGACGCATTCCTTGGCGATCATCACCATGGGCTGGGACAGCTTGCAGATTTTTTCCGCCGCGGCGAGGGTCTCTTCCATGAGATCATCCAGGGCGACGACACGGCTGACCAGTCCGGCGCGCTCGGCATCTTCCGCCGTCATCATATGCCCGGTCAGAACCATTTCCATGGCCTTTGATTTACCAACAAAGCGTGTCAGGCGCTGGGTCCCGCCGGCGCCCGGAATAATGCCCAGATTGATCTCGGGCTGGCCGAATTTCGCGTTGTCCGCGGCGATAATAAAGTCGCACATCATGGCCATTTCGCAGCCCCCGCCCAGGGCAAAGCCGGCGACGGCAGCAATGATCGGTTTGCGGCATTGACTGACCCGCTCCCAATTGGCGGTAATAAAATCCTCGCGGTAGACATCCATATAGGACTTCGGCGCCATTTCCGTGATATCGGCCCCGGCGGCGAATGCCTTGGCGCTGCCCGTGAGGATGATGCAGCCGATATTTTCATCCGCCTCAAACCCGTCCAGCGCCTGCCCCACATCGGCGATCAGGGCCGAATTCAAGGCGTTCAACGCTTCCGGGCGATCCAACGTGATAATGCCCACGCCGCCCTTGGTTTCCACCAGGATATTGTCATATGCCATGACCCGATTTCCTCACTGCGATATCTGTTGTCAAAATGTCTGTTGTCGAAGTTTGCGAAGGCTGTCGCGCTATTCGCTACCGGGCGCAATAGCAAAGCGCACGGTCAGTTGGGAGTCATTTTTTTCAACGGTTATTCGCAGCCGTTCGCCGTCCCTGGTGAAATGCCCCGGGCCCCGGCGGTGCCAGCCCAATTGCGGCAGGGTTTCGTCGTAAAATTCCCACAATTTGTCCCTGCTGCCTGCCCCCGTCGCAGCGGCCTGGACGATACGGCCGTTGGGTTTGTCAAAGATCAGGGTGGCCTCGGGCAACGGGTGCAAACCCGGCATCAAGGGTAGGTCCGTGACCCCGGCCACGAACGCATCACTGCCGCGGCCGGCCCCAGCGCCAAACAACACCGTTGCGAATATCAGACTTGCCGCAATTTTGTATCTTTTCCCATCCATGGCGGTAATCTAGCACATTGCATCCAGGACGGGGCGGCGGAACCGGAGAAAAGGCCCGCGTCCGGACTTGCCGGCTTCGACCGAAGGGAGTGATCTGGGGATTGGCCAGAGGGATTGGATTGTTTGTGACGACCTTGAAAAATATGCTGTCCTTGTTAACGCTTTTGGGGACCCTGGTATTGTTCCCGGTCCTCGCCGGAGCGCAGATCTTGGGACCCGACCCGCTGTACGATGCCGCCGAACGGGGTAATTTTTCCGATGCGCAAAAAGCTATTCTGGCCGGATCGTCCGCCAATATTCGCGGCGGCGACCGTCTGACCGCTTTGATCGTAGCAGCCAGAATCGGGGCCGTGGATGTGGTGCAATTGCTGCTGGCCCATGGCGCGATTGCTGATTTAGTCGAAGATGAAGGGAATACGGCGCTGATCCATGCCGCCCTGAAAGATCATGACGAAGTCATCAATGTGCTGCTTGATGGCGACGCCGCGATCAATCACGCCAACCGGCAGGGGGAGACAGCACTGATGCGCGCCGCCGGGACCGGCAGCGATTTCGCCGTCGTCGCCCTGTTGGCGGCCGGCGCCGATCACACGTTGACGGATTTTACCGGCCGCACGGCGCTGGATCTGGCACGGGAAAATCGTCGGAGGCGGGTTCTAAGTGCATTCAAGAAAGCGGGCGTTACCCGCTAGGCCGTACAGAGCGACGGCAAACTTACCGCGCGGCCGCGCGAATTTTCTCGCTGGCTGATTTCAATTGCCCGCAGGCGGCCATGATATCACGGCCTCTTGGCGTGCGGATCGGGGCGGAGTAGCCGGCATCGTTCAGCAACTTCGCAAACCGATGAATACGGTTGTTGGAACTGCATTCATACGGCGCGCCGGGCCAGGCATTGAAGGGTATCAAATTGATCTTGGCCGGCAGATCCCGCAGCAGACGGATCAGTTCGCGGGCATCTTCCAGGCTATCGTTGACTTCCTGCAGCATGACGTATTCGAAGGTGATGCGCCGGGCATTGTTAGCGGAGGGATAATCGCGACAGGCCCGCATCAATTCAGCGATGGGATAGCGCCGGTTCAGGGGCACCAGCACATCGCGCACTTCGTCCGTCACCGCATGCAGGGAAACCGCCAGATTGACACGCAATTCCCGCCCGCAGCGTTCCATTGCCGGAACCAGGCCGGCCGTGGACAGCGTGATGCCTCGGCGCGAGAGGGCGATGCCATCGCCGTCCATGACGATATTGAGGGCCTGGGCCACATTGTCATAATTCAACAACGGCTCTCCCATGCCCATCATGACAATAGTTGAGATCTTGCGTTGAGAGACATCCGTCGGCCAATCATCCAGGCAATCCCGCGCCAGCATGAACTGACCCAGAATTTCGCCGGCTGTCAGATTGCGCACCAGAGGCATGGTACCGGTATGGCAAAAGCTGCAATTCAAAGTGCAACCGACCTGGCTCGACATGCACAGCGCGCCATGTTCCTGGTCGGGGATATAGACCATCTCGATCTCGTTGCCGTCGGCCAGGCGCAATAGCCATTTTATGGTGCCGTCGGTGGACTTCTGTGTCGTTGCAATGGCGGGACGCGCCACGCTGTGGCCTTCGCGCAGACGGCCGCGCAGGTCCTTACCCAGGTCGCTCATTTCCTCGAAGCCGGATGCGCCGCGGTTATACATCCACCGCCAAAGTTGCCGCACCCGCATATTCCGCTGCCGCTCGGGTACATCGAGCGCGGCCACGGCGGCCGTCAGTTCCGGACGAGTCAGGCCCACCAGAGAGGGGGCGGTCGCCCCGCCCGATGAAACCGCACTGGCAGCGTCGGTCATTTTACCTTGCAGACCCGGTTGATCGCCTTGTGCGCCCGGGTAAAGCCTTTCAGGGAATAGGTATCCGTGGTGTTCGTCCCCCGTTTGGAGATGCCGCGAACGACCATTTTCCGGCCCGCCCGCATGGCGGCGACAAGCTTTTTCTCCGCCTTGGGTTTTTCGACCCAGGCGGTATCGTCCACCGTATAGAGTTTGAAGGTCTTACCATCCACATTGATCTTGACCGTGCTGCCCGCCTTCAGGGGATAGCCCACATAAACCCCAACCTCGCCCTTGATCTTCTTGTAGGGCCGATGGGTCACAAGCAACCAGATCGGTCCGCGCTTGACCCCGGCGGGCTTGCTGTCCTTGGGCTGGCCGGCCATATAGCAGGCCTTGCCCTTGCCTTCCTTTAACGAGAAGGCGCCCCAGACGCCTGGATTTTTCAACAATCCCTTGGGCTTCGCGGCCTGCGCGACGTTCGAGGCGGCGAACAGAACCGCTATCGCGGCCATCATGAGTATGATTTTTTTCATAGCGACAACATAAGCGCGGATCGTGGCATTTTCTAGTGGTCCTATACTAACGGATGAAAATCATCCGTGAGGATCGAAAGACCACTAGCCTCAATAGAATCATGGTTCGCACCACTGGATAATTACGCCGGGTTACGAAGTCTTGGTGCGGAATTTCTGTGCGCCCTGGACATGGGGCGTGGGCGGCTCGCCCGGATTGCGGCTGAACGTGGCGCGCTGGCCGAACCGGCCCAGGCTGACAATGCGATCATACATCACGATGGCGCCGGCGGTGGCGACATTGATGCAAAAGGTGGTGGGTATCTTGATCACATGGTCGCAACTCGCCAGCATTTCGGGCGTCAGGCTGCCCCGCTCGGGCCCCAGGACATAAGCCGCCCTGATCGGATGCTTGAATGTGGGCAGGTCAACCGCCTCATCGATCAATTCTATACCCACCAACTGGCATCGGTCCGGCAGCAGCATCCCCGATACATCATCGAATTGGTAGAACGGTAACTGATGCGTCGATTGCGAGGTATCGGAATGGGCCTTGCGCTGGGAATAGCTGCCGGCCACCGTAAACAGGAATCCGGCGCCAAAGGCCTGGGCCGAACGAAACAGGTTGCCCGCGTTCATGGGCTTGCTCAACCGTTCCACGCCAATGCCGAAATAGCCGCGCATGATCATCCCATTGTGTTGTCTGACACTAGAATAACGCCTATGGCGACAAAGGCCCATGCTTTGTGTTAATTCCCTGAGCAGATCAAATAACGCTCGAATATGTAGGGAAGACACTGATGAAAGCGATGTTGTGTAAGGAAAGCGGCCCCATTGAAAGCCTGGTGCTGGAAGATTTTGAACTGCCGCCGCCCGCCGATGGTGAATTGCGCATTCGGGTGCGCTGCGCCGGCGTCAATTTTCCCGACATCCTGATCACCCAGGGCATTTATCAGTTTAAGCCGGAACATCCCTTTTCTCCCGGTTCGGAATGCGCCGGTGATGTACTGTCCGTTGGCCCCGGAGTAACGGAATTCAAGCCCGGTGACCGGGTCATCGCCCTGACCGGTCACGGCGCCTTTGCCGAAGAGGTCAATGCCAAGGCCCTCAAATGCCTGCATCTGCCCGACGATATCAGTTACGAGTTGGGCTCCGCCTTTGTTTTGACTTACGGCACGTCGGCCTATGCCCTGATGCAAATGGGCAAGTTGCTGCAGGACGAATGGCTGCTGGTGCATGGCGCGGCGGGCGGCGT
>JABIRL010000016.1 GCA_018667855.1 Rhodospirillaceae bacterium | reverse complement strand
ATTCAGACGACTCCGTAGGCAAGCATGGCGTCGGCAACTTTGACGAAACCGCCGATATTGGCGCCCTTCATGTAATTGACGTAGCTATCACTTTCCTGACCATAGGTCGCGCATCTGTCATGGATGGACTGCATGGTGTCTTTCAGGAGCCGCTGTAGTTCGTCCTCGGACCAGGAAATGCGCGCGCTGTTCTGGCTCATCTCCAGGCCGGAAACCGCGACGCCGCCCGCATTGGCCGCCTTGCTTGGACCGTAGAAAATTTTGGCATCCTGGAAAATCTCAATACCATCCTGCCCGGTCGGCATGTTGGCGCCTTCGGAAACGCCGATGCAGCCATTCTTGACCAGGGCCGCCGCGTCTTCCTTGGTGATTTCATTTTGCGTCGCACAGGGAAAGGCAAGATCACAGGGCACATTCCAGGGCCGTTCGCCCTCGTGGAACGTAGCGCCGAATTTGTCGGCATATTCGGAAATCCGGCCACGGCGGACTTCCTTGAGATCCTTCACGAAGGCAAGCTTTTCTTCGTCGATCCCCGCCGGATCATGAATGAAGCCCGAGGAATCGGACAGCGTGACAGCCATGCCGCCCAGATGATTGATTTTCTCCACCGCATGGGTCGCAACATTTCCTGACCCGGACACCAGACAGGTTTTCCCATCGACCGAATTATTCTGGAACGTAAGCATGTTCTCCATGAAATAAACCGCGCCGTAGCCGGTCGCTTCGGTGCGGATCTCGCTGCCGCCGAATTCCAGCCCCTTGCCGGTCAGCACGCCGACGAACTGGTTTGTCAGGCGTTTGTACTGTCCGAACAGATACCCGATTTCGCGTCCGCCCACGCCGATGTCACCGGCCGGTACATCCATATCCGGTCCGATATGGTGATGGAGTTCTGTCATGAAGGCCTGGCAGAACCGCATGACCTCGGAATCCGATTTGCCTTTCGGGTTGAAATCCGACCCGCCCTTGCCGCCGCCCATGGGAAGGCCGGTCAGTGAATTCTTAAAGGTCTGCTCAAACGCCAGGAATTTCAGGATGGAAAGGGTGACATTTTTATGGAACCTGATCCCGCCCTTATAGGGGCCGATGGAATTGTTGTTCTGGACCCGATAGCCGCGATTGACCCGAATATTCCCGTCATCATCTTCCCAGCAAATGCGAAATATAATGATCCGGTCAGGTTCCGACATGCGTTCCAGAATTTGCATGTCATGGTAGGCCGGCTTGTCCGCGATAAAGGGGAAAATATCCTGTGCAACTTCGAAAACCGCCTGGTTGAATTCCGGTTCGCCGGGATTGCGGCGCTGGACGCCTTCGATGAAGCGTTGCAGATACTCCGCTGTTTTTTCTGGCGTGGCGATTTTGGACATCATGTTTCCCCTGTTTCCGGAATGAAATTGACTAGCGCTTGTGATCTGGAATTTTCGTGGTCAGAAACGGCGTCTCGATTCTGCCGGCATGATAGTTATGGCAGGTCAGGCAGGTTTCGCCGGCGAATTTTGCGTTGTGACAATCGGTGCAGACGGCGCGCGGCAACGGGCTGAAATTGGACGCAATTTTTTTCGGATCAGGCTGCGCATAGGATGCCTGGTATTTTGCCTTGTCGTCGATCTGATGACAGGTGAGGCAGCCCTTGGCGCCCACCACGCCGAAATGAGGCGCATGGGAAAACGCCGTCAGGCGGTCATGGACCTGCCCAATCGCGCGAGGACCCCAATTGACCTGTTTACTCCCATCCGGTCTCTCATCAACACTGTGGCACTTGGCGCAACTGCCCTGCGCATTCTTGCCGGTCAGGGACTTGAAGACCGCCGCACCCGGACCATTGGCCTTCGCCGTGCGCCCGGCATAATCAAGCCAGGAGACCAGGAAGCGATCCACATGCCCCGTGGGATGAAACAGGATGCCATAATCACGCCGATACCAACCGCCCAGCCGGGCAAATTTTTCTGCGTCGACTTCAGGTTCCACCCTGGCCGGAGGCGCAACGGCTTCAACCTTTATTGTTTCAACCGCATTAGAATCGCCGGAGAGAATATCGGATTTGTCATCACCGCCGGACAGGATGTCAGATTTATCATCGCCGCCGGAGAGTATGTCCGATTTATCGTCGGATAGGATCGCCGGCTTATTGTCGCCGCCGGACAGAATACCGGACTTGTCGCCGCCGGACAGAATACCGGACTTGTCGCCGCCGCCGCCAGACAGGATGTCGGACTTGTCATCGCCGCCACCGGACAGGACGTCATCCTTGGCGGGCGGCGATGATGGTGCGCTGGAAGGTGGATCGGCCAGTGCATTAGCGAATTTTTCGATGTCCGGCGCAACGGGAATCAACACCCGCCTACCGGCGGCATGGTCGGCAATTTCCTGTGCCAGGTTGGGCATCCAGTCACGCCGGGCGCCCATCAGGACGTCACGGGGCAATGCCGCGATCAGCCGCGAAATGGGAATATCGCCGGAACCTTTGGCGGCGGTGAGCCGCTCCTTCAGCCTTGCCGGGTCTTCCGTCGACATTTCGAACAGCAGTGATTTGACGCCCCACGCCAAACGCTCCACTGCCGCGATCTCCGCATCGGATGCATCGGTCAGATCCAGCAGGTCACGCGTCCCAAGTAGCGCCAGGTCATCCTTGAAGGACGGATCGGCGCTCAACAGCATCACCATAAAAGGCGTCAGTTCGGCCTCGGAGTCTTCCGGCCATTCCCCGATAGCGATTTTCCGGTCCCGCAGCGTTTCCACGTCGAGGCCGGGAATGGTCAGGAACGGCACGCCGCGTGGCCCGGACGCGCGTTCCGCGCCGGTAATCTGGTTCACATGGCATGCGCTGCAGGTCTGGTCGAAGGATTTGGTCGCCATAAGCCGACGATTGGGGCCGAGTTCGTGACAGTCAGCGCAGCTTTCCGGCGGCTTGATGGCCGGGTCATTCTTCGCGCCCGCCTTTGGAAAATGGACGCTGATATGTGCGTTGTGATCAAAGATGATCCGCGTGCGCCGCGTATAGGGGTAATTGCTGAATTCGGGATGGCCGCTGGAAAAACTCGCGAACTGCGCCGTATGGCAGGATTGGCATTCCGCGTCTGTCATGGCCTTCAGATCCGACGTCCGCCCCTTATGTTCCACATGACAGGTCGCGCAGCTGATATCGTTCTTGACGAACCGGTCCATGGGAAACATGGATTTCTGAATTCGCGCCGACATGGGATGGGGCTTGCCGCCGGCCCGGGCGGCAATCATCCGGCCCATCTTGGCCGATTTGTCGCCGGCCAACCCATGGGCTTTGCCGGAATTTACGCCGACCACATGACAGGTCAGACAGGCCTTGCTGTCCTCACCGGGTCGTATGTCGGCAAACACCGAATGCATCCAGCCAAACGGTCCACTTTTCACGGACGTATGACAGTCGGAACAGGTGGTGAGCGAGCTGTGGCCGTCGGTCATGGGCCCGGGCATGAACAGCGTCCCGCCATCAAATGCAATGATCACGGCCAGGAACCCAATGGTCAGCGCCGTCGCCCATCGGACCCATAGCCCGCGCATCGCCCGCAGGCTGCGGCGCGGCGTACAGGTAGGGATGGTCCGGCAACAGGTCCCGTCGGGCAGCGGTCCCATATCACAGGCCCCGCCGGCAATAGGCGGTCGGGTGCACTCCCAACGGTCGTCGTCGCGCCGGGGCTCACACTCAAAGGTCGCCTGACAGCAGCCCTTGCCATCGGGACCGATTCGACAGGGGTCGCCCAGTTGAGTTCGTCCACAAATCCATTTCTGGTTGGGCCGCTCGTAATTGCTGGCGCGAAAATCAAATTGCTGAAGTATGCGCATCACGGCGCCCCGGTCGAAAATGCATATACGGTGGCGACATGCGCGCAGGCAAGAATGATCAGGCTATAGGTGGCTGGAATATGAACAAACAGCCATAACCGCAGGGCCATATAATGGGCATAGTGGAAATCCAGATTATCCTTGGCCACGACGCGGTCTTCAATTTCCTGCAATATCTCGACCCCTTTGGGGTCAAGATACCGTTTCAGATTGTCAATATCCTGCCGAATCCGGCTTAGCTGACGGGGTGACCCGCGCAGATGATCCAACCGGTTGCGCTGGCGTCTCATGAAATGATGCAACGTATCCGTATAGAAATGGGAAATGGTCAGGGACGCTTCATCGACCACCGACCGCATGGCGAGTTCCTCGACCTCGCGCGCCAATTGAGCGCGAAATCCGGGGATCCGTTCCAGTAAAATGCGTTCCGTGCCTCGTTCCAGCTTCGGCGGAATTGAAGTCGACAGGAAAAGACCGACAAGACCGCTAAGCGCCACAATCAGGAACACCGCCCACAGAGCCCAGTTCAAGGCGCCGATGGGTATTTCGAAATCGGTGTGAAGCAGAAACATGCAAACCGTAAAATATCCCAGATATATGTGGATCTGGGTCCAGGTTGACGCCTTGCCCAGGGCCAGCATGGGAAGCTTCTTGCGCATGTTAAACCCGGCTAGAACGATCATCCCAGCGGCCAAAGCCCAGCCATCAAGGAATTCATGCTGGCGCAGCGCATCGGCATAAAGGATCGATATCCAGCCGAATGCCGCCACCGCCACCGCCGTTATGGCCAGGTTGCGCCACCGTCTGCGGGATGCGACTGTCAACGATGTAGCCATTCGCCAAGCGCCTTCGAATCACGGATATCCATTCGCGTCAGAGCATCATGGGGACAGGCCCGCTCGCATGCCGGGCCACCTTGCTGACCGGCGCACAAATCACATTTGGTCGCTTTGGCGATCGGCATGAACTGATCGTCGGCAATCAACGCGCCGCTGGAATCCCTGGTTTCGACCATCCGAATGTTGTTGTAGGGGCACGACGTCGCACAGGTCGCGCATCCGACACAGGTGGTGTCGTCGATCACCACATTGCCGACTGTGGTGCTACGATGGATGGCGCCGGTCGGACAGCCGATCAAACAGACCGGGTCGACGCAATGCATGCAGGCATTTGCGACCATGAAATTCCGGTAGGCAATCCCATGGCGGACAAAACGCGGATTGCCGTCATGGGTGGCCGCACACGCCCGGACGCAATCATCGCAATTGACGCATTTATCGGTATTGATCAACATCGTGGCGGTGCCGTTGATCACCCGGTTGTCAATCAGGAAATCCAGCAAGGGCTGTTCCGCCGCTTCGGTTTCGTCCCCGGTCGGCAATGCCTGATCGAGAATTTCGGACTGCTGCACCAGAACGGAGTCGTCGAGAAGGCCGGACGGCAGATCATCAAGCAGATATTGTTCCACCAGATTTATCGGCACGCGCAGTAGATCAACATAGCCGATGGCGCGGAGGCTCCGGCGGAGTTTATGATCGCTTTCGCCCCGTTGGCTCGCGACGATTTCCTCCAGCCCGAATGCATCGTCGTTGGCCAGGAACCCAACAGTCTTTTGTCCATGATCGACCGCAATGCTGACACGGGCGAACCCAGACCGGATCAGGATCAGTCCGTCGAGATAGTGGCCCTCTTCGGCGATAACCGGTTCCTGTTCGATGATGCTGTCAACATGGCCTTCCCGATCGCGCGCGCGCTGAAAAGACATGCTCCATTCGAAATCGCCATGGGTTTCAAACAGGGTCTGGCCGGCGATAATTTCCAGCGTGGCGTCGTCGAGATGCTTGAAGATCGGCGACGAACGCAGATGGGTTATCAGGCCGCGTTCCCGATACAGCGCATCAATGCGTTTGCTGAAACCTTCCGACCAGCGGCGGATTTCACGCAGGGCCTGCCAGCGAAGTTCAACGACTTCGACCTCATCCGCTTCGGCAAAAATCGTGGCGCCGCGCGGGCTCCGGGCCATGGCGGCAAGCTCGCCGAACATTTCCGGCGCTGCGATGGGAA
This sequence comes from Rhodospirillaceae bacterium, assembly GCA_018667855.1. Lineage (GTDB taxonomy): Bacteria > Pseudomonadota > Alphaproteobacteria. Next base: position 919 of record JABIRL010000016.1, on the reverse strand, counting down.
ATGTATTGTAGTCGGCAATGATGTCATCGATATCTTCGAGCCGCGTGACGAATGTTTCATCAGGCTCATCGGGGTTGGAGCGCAGATTCCCTCCCCAATATTCCTTTGAACCGGGCGACGCGCCCCCGGTCATTCGCCCACGCCGGTTGAGTCCCATATAGGACGGCGACACCACGATGGCCCGGTTGACGCTTTGGCGGAAACTCTTCTTTCCTCCGGCGGCGCCTAATTCATATTTTACCGCCGACCGGAATTCTGGAATTTTGGAATTTTGCCAAAGCTGAGCCAAGGCGCCGAACCAGCTTTTCCTGGCGACGGTGTCGGCCGGCGCGATCGCGCGTTCCGCTTCCTCACTGGCAAGGCCCCTTACCGAGCCCTTCAGGATGACGAAGACGGAACTGCCATAATCGCCACGCTGGACAATGATATCGCCACGGGAAAACCGCTGGATGCGGCCGTCATTGGCGATAATTTCCCGAAGCGGCAAATCCTTGGGGAATTCATCCGGTTCAACGGATGCGAATGACGGAAGGGCGAGGACGCGATCAACATCCGCATCCGTCATGGATTGCAGACCAAAGGGCTTATCCCACCGTTGTGGCCTGCCCGCGGCCTGGTCTTCGCTCACAATCCAGCCTTTTCAGTCAAAGCCTGCGGCCTCCGATCCTGCCCTATTGGGCGCTCAACGAGCCGGCTTTCCCTTAAATTTAGCGGGTCCGGGAATCGCCTTATCGATAGCGCCAAACGTGCTTCCGTCATATTTCGCGGCAATCGCCATTCCGGCCGCCGCGACCTTATCCGCCGCCGCCGATAACTGGGCATCGTTGTTGAGTTTCAATCCCGCGGCCTGCGCCGCCTTGGAGGCCGCCGCCAACTCGGGAACGTTGGACAGAATTTTAGCCGCCCCCGCAAGACGCTT
>JABIRL010000008.1 GCA_018667855.1 Rhodospirillaceae bacterium | reverse complement strand
TTCCTTGGTTCCGACGCCATCGCGCTGGCCCCTTGGACCAACCGCATCTGTTACCTGGATGAAGGTGACTGGGTCGTGGTGCGCCGGGACGGGGCTGAAATCCACGAGGCCTCCGGCAAGGTCGTGCAGCGGGAGATCAAACTGACCGCGTCCTCTCTGAGTGATATCTCCAAGGGCAATTACCGACATTTTATGTTGAAGGAGATTTACGAGCAGCCCACGGTAATCGGCGACACCATCCATTCCTTTTTCAATCCCGAAGAGCGCTCCATCCAACTGCCCCAGTTACCATTCGATTTCGCCGATGTGCCGAAGCTGACCATCCTGGCCTGCGGTACGGCGTCCTATGCCGGCATGGTGGCGAAGTACTGGTTCGAGAGCCTGACCCGCATTCCCGTAGAGTTGGATGTGGCATCCGAATTCCGCTATCGCGACGCGCCCTTGCCGGAAGGCGGCGTGGCCATCTTTCTCTCACAATCCGGCGAGACCATGGACACTCTGGAAGCTTTGCGTCTGTGCAAGCGACAGGGCCAGCATATCCTGTCCATCATCAATGTACCCGACAGCTCCATCGCCCGGGAAAGCGATGTGGTGCTGCAAACCCTGGCCGGCCCGGAAATCGGTGTGGCCTCGACCAAGGCTTTCACGACGCAGTTGGTGGTCCTGGCCTGCCTGGCGATCACGGCGGCCAAGCAACGGGGCAAGCTGGACGCCCGGACGGAAGCCATTTTGAGCCAGGCTATCACGGAAGTTCCCTCGCGCTGCGTCGAGGTGCTGCACCATGACGAACGCATCCAGGATCTGGCCCAGGATATCTTCAAGGCCAGGGATGCCCTGTATCTGGGCCGGGGTACCGGCTATCCCATCGCCATGGAAGGCGCCCTGAAGCTGAAGGAAATTTCCTATATCCATGCGGAAGGCTATCCGGCCGGCGAAATGAAACACGGCCCCATCGCCCTGATCGACGAACAGGTTCCCGTCATCGTGGTGGCGCCCAATGATCAATGGTTCGACAAGGTCGCCTCCAACATGGCCGAAGTCGCCGCCCGCGGCGGCAAGGTGGTGTTGATCTCGGATGCCGAGGGCGTGGCGAAAACCGGGGATACCGCCTGGGCCACGGTGACGCTACCCGACGTGCATCCGTTCGTGGCGCCTATCCTTTATTCCATCCCCGTGCAGCTGTTGGCCTATCATATCGCCGTCCTCAAGGGCACGGACGTGGATCAGCCGCGCAATCTGGCGAAATCGGTCACGGTGGAATAGCAAGGCAACGGGCATTCAGGCTTGTGCTTCCGCCAGCAGATTGAGCATCGCCTCCAGCCCGAGTATGTAGCCGTACATACCGAAACCCGTAATCATGCCGATGGATACATCCGATAACACACAGTGAATGCCACGGGTTTCAATATTGCTGATATGAACTTCCACATAAGGTAACGCGGCGGCCTTCAAACAATCCCGAAGCGCATAACCGGCATAGGAAAAACCGGCCGGGTTCATGACCAGCCCATCGAAGCCGCTGTCCGCCGCATCGTAGATCCTGTTGATCGCCTCGCCTTCGATGTTGGTATAGAAAATCTCAAGCTCATAGCCGTTATCGCTGGCATGCCCATTTAAACGCCCATCGAGTTCCGCCGGGGTCGTCGTGCCATAAATATGCGGCTCTCGTTTCCCCAAATAGGTTAGATTTGCCCCTTGAACGAGCAGAATTCTGTGCATGGCTTACCTCCCATTCGTCGACCAATCCGTCGTCAAAGGATAGTAGCCGCAAATTACCGGCCCGGCTTGCCCCTTTCCGTGCTTTCGACGTATGTAGAGCCGCGCGCCGTTCGGCGTGGCATTTCATTCGTCTTCAAGAGGTCCAGCCCGGCGTCATGCACCCCAACGTACCAGACGGCTTTCAACCCTTTCCCGAGGATCAGGGCTTTACCAACCATATCGGCCCTTTGTATTTCCGCGTCGAAGACGGCGTCGGCATCATGGGTTTCGTGGTTCAGGAGATCCACATGAATCCGGCGGGGATTTGTCATGGCGGCATGATGATGACCCTAATGGATATGGCCGTGGGCATGAACGTGCAACTGGCCGCCAAGACCGAGGCTTTCTCGCCCACCATCCAGATGAGTTATGATTTCCTGCAACCCGCCTTCAAGGATGAATGGCTGGTCAGTGAGATCGATTTTCGCCACACCACCCGGCGCCTTGGCTTCGCCTCGGGCCTGATGGTTGGCCCCAACGGCCCCGTCATGCGCTGTAATGGTCTGGCCAAGTTGCCCAGTGCCAATGACCCCCGCTTCGCCAAGGCGGAGGGCGCGGCAGCATTCATTCGATCATAAAGCAATATATGGTTGAATAAATTCCACCCCTACACCCAGGTGAATTTGAATAAATCTTAACAAATTCGGATTTATTGTTATACTTGTGGCGAATTCAAAAATATTAAATTCGTTGTTCATGAGTAATCGTAAATGAAACCGACAGATGATTGACATTAATAGTGTTAATTTAGGGGCAAGCCGGGGATCACGATGACGATCGGGGCCGTCAATAATCCGGACAGCCAAGATGCCTATCGCAGCTTGTTCTGGCGCTACGCGATTGCTGCCCTGTTCATCTGGACCTTGGTCATGGGCGGTTCCCTCGCCTGGAATATTTATCAACAAGACAATCAATTCGCCGCCATGGCGCATAAGGAAGCCGTCGCGAACTTCAACAAAGACCAGGGTTTTCGGCTTTGGGGCACGAAGCACGGCGGCGTCTATGTTCCGATTACCGAGGAAACCCCGCCCAGCCTGTATCTGTCACATATTCCCGAGCGGGACATCGTGACGCCATCCGGCCGCCGGCTGACGCTGATGAACCCCGCCTACATGGTCCGCCAGTTAATGGAAGATCACAACGAACTATACGGCGTGCGCGGCCGGATCACCGGTCTAAAGGTATTACGCCCCGAAAATGCCCCGGACGAATGGCAAAAACGAGCGCTGATTCAACTTGAAGCCGGCGCTGATGAGGTCATATCCGACGCCGAAATTAACGGGAAGCCCTACCATCGACTGATGCGCCCGATGTACATGAAGCCGGGCTGCGAAAAATGTCATGGCCATCTTGGCTTTAAACTGGGCGATTTTCGCGGCGGTGTCAGTGTTTCAGTGCCCCTGACGCCTTATATCAACGCCAAACAGGACGGCACCCGCATGCTGGCCATTTCGCACGGATTGATCTGGGCTCTGGGTTTGGCCGGTATCGGCTTTGGCACCCGTCAAATAAAACGCCGCATGGAAGAGCGCGATCGTGCGGGCCATCAGCTTCATGCTCACCGCGCCCGGTTCGAGACCTTGCTGAATTTGGCGCCGGACGCCTTCATCGTCATGGATCTGAATTACCGCATCACAATGTTCAGCCAAGGTGCTGTCAACGTCTTTGGCTATCAGCTCGACGAGGTGCTGGGCGAACGCATCGAAATGCTGATGCCGGAAGAGCTCCGCCCCGCGCATGCCGAAAGCGTTCAACGCTTCGCCAATGAGGGGTCGCCGACCCGGTTGGCCGGGGACCGCATTGAAATCTCCGGGCGGCGCAAGGACGGTTATGTATTTCCCGCCGAAGCTTCAATTGCCTGCCTGACTCTCGACGGCGAGGAGGTGTTCACGGCCACGTTTCGGGATATTTCGGAACGCCGGGAACGGGATGAAATGCTGCAACAGGCCCAGCGCATGGAAGCCATTGGTCAACTGACGGGGGGCATCGCCCATGACTTCAATAATCTGTTGGCTGTGATCCATGGCAATCTGAGTCTGATGGATATGGAATTGCCCCAAGACAGCGAACTCAGGCAGTTGACCACGCCTGCCTTGAACGCCGTCGACCGGGGCGCCTCTCTAACCCAACGACTGTTGGCCTTTTCCCGGCGCCAAGCGTTGCAGGTCACGGCGGTGGACGCGGGTGAGTTGTTGAGCGGCCTCAACGAAATGCTCAGCAGAAGCCTTGGCGAGGACATCAATATCGAGCTCGAAATTGCCCCCGACCTTTGGCTTTGCGATGCAGACGTGGGGCAATTGGAACAGGCCATTCTTAATCTTGCCAACAACGCCCGCGATGCCATGCCCTCGGGCGGCTGCCTGACGATAGAGGCTGCTAACACAACACTGGACAGCCAGACCGCCGGCCAGATTGATAATGCCGAGCCGGGCGATTATGTCATCATCACGTTTGGCGATGAAGGCACGGGCATCCCGGCGGAAGCGCTGGAGCGAATCTTCGAACCTTTTTTTACGACCAAGGAAAGCGGCAAGGGAACGGGCCTGGGACTATCCATGGTGTATGGTTTCGTCGCCCAATCGGGTGGCTTTGTGCTTGTCGATACGAAACAGAACAAGGGAACCCGTATTGCTCTCAACCTGCCGCGTCATACAGACGCGGCCACCGATCGCGCGCCCAAGGTCGAGATTGTGCCGAAAGCGGCCACCACGGGCAAAAAGGTTCTGGTGGTGGACGACGACCCCGATGTTCGGACACTGGTTGCCCGCCTGGTTGCCAGACAGGGCTACGAGACCCTGGCGGCCGGCTCGGGAAGTGAAGCGCTAACGCTGCTGGATGATGGCGTTCATATCGACTTGCTATTGACCGACGTAATCCTGAACGATCGCATGAACGGCGCTGAATTGGCGCGCGAGGCCGAAGCAAAAATGGGCGGGCTAAAGATCATATTCATGTCCGGCTACACGGGCGACGCCCTCGCAGAGCGGATCGAAATGGACGCCTCGGCAACGATACTCCGAAAACCCTTCCGGCACGCGGAATTGGCCGACAGCCTGCGCCGTGCGTTCGAGCAAAGCACGTGATCCTAATGAAATAGCTGTGACTTTTTTTGATTGCTTTCCCGTGCCTGCCCATGCCTGATAGCGGGAGATTTCATGGGAGAATGAGAATGAAGCTTTACGACATGCAAATGGCGCCGAACCCGCGCAGGGTCCGCGTCTTTCTGGCCGAAAAAAGCATTGATGTAGAGCTGGTGGCCGTGGATATCGCCAAGCGGGAGCACAAGGCGGACGACTATATCGCCAATATCAACCGTATGGGACAGGTGCCGACGCTGGAGCTGGACGACGGCAGCCATATCTCCGAAAGCATGGCGATCTGCCGCTATTTCGAGGAGGTCCAGCCCGACCCGCCCCTGTTCGGCCACGACGCCAAGGAAAAGGCGGCGGTGGAGATGTGGAGCCGCCGGGCGGAGCAGAACGTGCTGCTAGGTGTCGCCGCCGCATTTCGCCATACCTCTGACTTTTTTAAAGGTCTGGAAGACCAGGTTCCGGCCTGGGGTGAATTGAACCAGGCCAAATTACCGGAGCGCTTCGCCTGGCTGGATGCGGCCCTGGCGAACCGGGAATATCTGGCCGGCGACAATTATTCCGTCGCGGATATCACTGCCATGATCGGCGTCGATTTCGCCCGGGTGGTTGGGATGAAAGTCAGCGATGAATGGCCCAACCTGGCCCGCTGGCATGCCTCCGTCGCATCCCGGCCCAGCGCCAAGGCCTAGACAGGCTGAATGGACTGCCTATGCAGCCGGTATTGGTACGGGTCGAATGATTGAAAACGATGACTGATAACGATGAGCGCGGGTCGACCAGCGATCATGCGGTCGACGAGTTGGTGGAGCCGCGGATTCATGACACGGGCTGGCCGGCGTTTCGGGATCAACGTCTGAACCAGTTCCTGAAGATCTGGCAGAATTTTGGCTCCGGCGATGGGCTGCCAAAACGCTCGGACATTGATCCGGTGCAGCTTGCCGGCTTGCTGCCGCACGTTTGGCTGTATCAATATTTCCCCGCCGAGGATCGATTTTTCTGCGAAATTGTGGGCGAGACCGCCAGCAGCGCCTGGCGACAACCCATGATGAAACGATGGGCCGACGAGATTCTTGACGCCACCGACCTGACCTATATCGCCTATCGCTGGAGGCGGGTGATGGACGAAAAACTTGTTCTGCACGCCGCCCATCACGAGCCAAAAAGATTTCGCCACGCCGAACGTCTGGCGCTGCCCATGTGCGATGGCGACGGCAATGCGGTCTACGTCTTTGGCATTTCCCTCTATGATCGGGCTGATCCCATCGACAGGCCCCACGCGCCGGCGGCATTGGAAGCGCTGAGCTATTTCCACTATCAAGGCCTGCGGCCACCGTACGAGAGCTAGAATTCAGAGGACATCAGTCATGAAAGTAGGCTTTGGCATTCCCAATAATCAGGGCGTGGAAGATCCCAACGATCTTGTCGCCCTGGCCGTGGCGGCGGAAAAATTGGGCTTCGACAGCGTCTGGGTCCGCGAGCACCTGTTTCATTCCACCTATGTGGCCAAGCGCCTAGGCGACCGGCCTTATCACGATGCCCTGACAGTACTGACCGCGATCGGTTGCGCCACCAAAACCATCCGCCTCGGCACCTCCGTCCTGGTGCTGCCTTGGCATGACCCGGCGCGCCTGGGCAAAATGGTCGCCACCTTGGACCAGTTGTCGCGCGGCCGGGTGGATTTGGGTGTCGGGGTCGCGGTGACCGAGGACGAGTTTGAGAACCTGGGCGTTGAATTCAAGACGCGGGGCAAACGCACAGATGAAATCCTGGGCGCCCTGCAGGCCCTGTGGACCCAGGACACGCCGCAGTTCGCGGGCGAATTTTACCGCTACGAAGGTCTGAAGTTCTCCCCCAAACCGCGGCAAAAACCCTACCCGCCCATTCTGATCGGCGGCTCCTCGGCCGCCGCTCACCGCCGCACGGCGCGCTTCGGCGACGGCTGGCACACCCTGCGCCAATCGCCAAGCCAGCTGTCCGAGGGCCGAGACAAAATTCGCCAATTGACCGAGGACGCCGGCCGGGACCCGGACAAGATAAGCATGTCCATATCCCTGCCCATCCGCTTCACCGACAAGCCGCCCAGCGCCCCCGTCCCCGACCGCACCGCCCTAACGGGCAGCGACGACGACATCATCGAAACCATCCGGGCCTATCAATCAGCCGGCCTGGACGAAATGGTCATCAGCGCCGATACGGCCGATCTGGTCATCCAAGCCGAGACCATGTCCCATTTCATGGAACAGATCTGGCCAAAGGTCTAAGATCGGATCATGACGACCAATCCCACATTCACATCCGTTTTGATCGTCGGCGCCGGGCCGGTGGGTTTGACGCTGGCCATGGATCTGGCCTGGCGGGGCATCGACGTGGTGGTGGCGGAGACGCGGGCGCGGGGGGAGCCGCCGCCGCCGAAGTGCAATCACGTGGCAGCCCGCAGCATGGAGATTTTCCGCCGCCTGGGCGTGGCGGGGAAGTTGCGCAATGCGGGGCTGCCGCCCGATTATCCCAACGATATCTCGTACCGCACCTCCTATACCGGGCGGGAATTGACCCGCATCCCCATTCCCTGCCGCCGGGACCGCTATGACAGCCGCGAGGGGCCGGACACCGGCTGGCCGACGCCGGAGCCGGCGCATCGCATCAACCAGATATTTCTGGAGCCGATCCTGTTCGATCATGCCGCGCAAATGGGCCGGATCACCATTCTGACCCGCACGGCGGTAACAGCCATGGCGCAGGATGACGATCAGGTCACCGCGACCATGGAGAACCTGGACAACGGCGCCATAACGCACATCGATTGCCAGTATCTGATTGGCTGCGACGGCGGCAGCTCCATCATCCGCAAATCCATTGGCGCCAAGCTGGAGGGCGATGCGGTCATATCGCGCAATCAATCCAGCTATATCCGCGCGCCGGGGCTGGCCAAACTGCAAACGGAAACCCCGGCCTGGGCAACGTTTTCCCTGAACCCGCGCCGCTCGGGCAATGTCTATGCCATCGATGGGGTGGAGCGTTTCATCATCCACAATTATCTGCGTCCCGGTGAAACGGACTTTGACGCCATCGACCGGGACTGGGGCATCCGCACCATATTGGGGGTCGACGACAGTTTCGAATATGAGATCCTGGCCAAGGAGGACTGGATCGGCCGCCGCCTGGTGGCGGATAAATTTCGCGACCGCCGGGCCTTTATCTGCGGCGACGCGGCGCATATCTGGGTGCCCTATGGCGGCTATGGCATGAATGCGGGCATCGCCGATGCCATGAACCTCTCGTGGGTGATGGCGGCGCACCTGAACGGCTGGGCCCCGGCGGCGATCCTGGATGCGTATGAGGCGGAACGCCTGCCGATCACTGAACAAGTCTCACATTTCGTGATGAACCACGCCCACGCCATGGCCTCCCAGCGTGGTGGCGTGCCCGATAATATCGAAGACGACGGCCCGGACGGCGATGCGGCGCGCGCCCAACTGGGGCAACAGGCCTATGACCTGAACGTGCAGCAATATTGCGCCGCCGGCCTGAATTTCGGCTATTACTACGACCAATCCCCGATCATCGACCACGCCGCCGCCCGGGGCGATACCGCGCCCGGCTACACAATGGCCGAATACAGCCCATCCACGGTTCCGGGCTGCCGCCTGCCGCACCTGTGGCTGGGTGACAGGAAGTGGGGCCGCAGCCTGTATGACGCCCTGGGCCCCGAATACACCCTGTTGCGGTCGGACCCGAACATGGACGCAGCGCCCCTGTTGAACGCGGCCGCCGCCCAGGGCCTGCCCCTGGCCCTGCTGGATCTGCCAACCGGAACCTACGACCACGCCCTGGTCATCGCCCGCCCCGACCAGCACGTCGCCTGGCGCGGAGGCGGCGTGCCGGATGATCCTGATGGTTTGATAAATATCTTGAACGGCGCTTTCAATACCGCCAATTAAACGGTCGGGTCTCATGCCAAGCCCGCAATCGCCTGTCGGCCTCCTGCATTTGTGTCTCGGATAGTCGGGCTTGCAAGTCATCTCGCGCCGCCATGCGTTCATCTTTCGCCTTGGCGGAATCCGCATCCGCCGAGAGCACAAACCATTTAAGGGCTTCTATTTCATCCTGTTCGACGCCGTCGCCATAAAAATACATGAGACCAAGATTGAACTGGCAATCCTCGAAACCGTGATCCGCCGCCACGAGGTACCATTTCGCGGCTTCCCCATAGTCCGCATCGACGCCGTTGCCGGTGACATAGGCATAACCCAGCGCGCCGGCGGCCTTGGGGTGCCCCTGCTCGGCGGCGAGGCGCAGCCAGTTCACGGCTTCGACATGATCCAAAGCCACGCCTGAGCCATTGGCGTACATGAGGCCCAAGTCCGTCTGACCTTCGCCATCGCCCTGTTCGGCGGCCAGGCGAAAGTATCTTGCGGCCTCTGCCGGATCCTCGGACACACCGGAACCCGACAAATAAAGATTACCTAAGGCATGGGCCGCCATCGCGTGTCCTTGCGCTACCGCCTTACGATACCATTTCGCACCTTCGGTATCGCTGCGTGTCACGCCCCGGCCCATCCGGTAGACAATGCCAAGTTCCGCTTGCGCCTCCATATGGCCCTGTTCCGCCGCTTTTCGAAACCATTCCGCGGCTTCGCTGAAATCCGCCTCTATTCCCTGGCCCACGCTGCGTCGAACCGCCATTTGATACTGGGCGTCCGATTGCCCTTGGATCGCGGCCGCCTGGAACCAGTTCGTGGCTTGAACGTCGTTTTGGCAAACACCATCACCATTGTGATACATCATCGCCAACATGGTTTGGGAGGCCGTGTCGCCGGCTTCCGCCAACTCGGAAAATTCTTCGGCAGCCACAACGTAGTCTTCCGCATCATATGCTTCCATGGCGCGACGAAACGGGCCTTCGACATCCAACGTATTGAGACCGCACAGGGGATCTACAGTTTGCATTTAATCTTCCTCCCTCGAAATTTTGTTATTCAGAGAGTGATATGCGGCGGCTAGGAGGTGTTTTTCCGCCCGTCGGGACTTTGCCGCGAGATTTCTTCACCTGTCCGATATAGTCGGCTATATCTAGGTTCGATAATCTGCCGCGATAGGACAAGCCATGACAGACCCATCGATCCCCCCCAACCCGCCAACGCCGCCCGCATTGCCCCTTCTGCCCACCATGGGCGTGGGCAGTTATGCCATTCCCGGCTGGATGGCTTTGTTCCGCCGTCATATGCGCGATGCCGCCGCGCCCATGGATGTGGCGGAGGCGTTCGAGGATGCGACGCGGCTGGCCATCGCCGATCAGATCGAGGCAGGGATCGATATCGTCTCCGATGGGGAATTGCGCCGGCAGCGTTTTGTCTATGAGATGTATGACCGTATTTCCGGCATCGCGCGGCAGGACCGGCCGCGCAAGCTGGGCGTGCCGGGCTATGACATGGCGCCGAAATTTTATGCCACGGACAAGGTTGGCGCCCCGGACGGGTTGGGATTGGTCAAGGAATATGAAGATCTGGCACGCCTGGCGCCGGGACAACGCCTGAAGATCGCCTTTCCGGGGCCGCTGACATTTGCCGCCAATATCCTGCCGGGGCCGCATTACGCCGGCGTCGAGCCGTTGATGGATGATATCATCGTCATGCTGCGGGCCGAGGTGGAGGCATTGCGTTTGGCCGGCGCCGACTTCATCCAGATTGACGAGCCGGGCCTGACCTTTGTGCCCGAACGGCGCACCCTGGACGAGGCGGCCAACTGTATCAACCAGGTGATCCGTGGTCTGAGCGCGCATACGGCGGTGCATGTCTGCTTCGGCAACAACGCCTCCCGCCCCTCTTCACCGCGAGGCATGGGACGGCTGCTGGGCGCCATGGAACAGCTGGACACGCACATGCTGGTATTGGAATTCGCCAATCGGGAAATGGCGGAACTGGACATTCTGGGGCCGTTGTCGGAGCGCTATAACATTGCCGCCGGTGTGATCGACGTCAAATCCTTTCACCAGGAAGAGGCCGAGGATGTCGCCGTGCGGATCCGCGAGGTTTTGCGGTACGTGCCAGCCGACAAGCTAACGATCACCGCCGATTGCGGCTTCTCCGCCATTCCCCGCTGGCTGGCGCGGAGCAAGACCGAAGCAATGGTGGCCGGTGCCCGGTTGGTGCGGGACGAGCTGTAAACGCGCCGTAAACATTTGTTAACCACGTTTCTTAACCATGTTTATTAATCATGTTTCTTTACCCGCCGTTAGGGATCCCTGGGCGATAATACAGGTTGCTAGAACGGCGAACGCCGTCCGTGGATCCTAGGATCTTATGACAGGACGATGGACTGAATGACCTCAAACGTGGTTGCCATGCCTGGAATTGGAATTGGCCCGAACACGCCCGTGCGCGCATCGGACCATGCCGGCAAGTCCGTGGGACAGGATGCCCATGGCGGTGGTCGCGACTATTCGGCCAAGAAAACCGCCCCTCAGCAGCCCGCCAATAACAATAACGCCGGCCCCACGCGACCGACCTCTCCTGTTGCCCTGAACAGTCTGCTGGCCGCCCAGGAGCAGGGCGCCGAAGGGGCGCCAAAGCCGGCCGACGGCCAGGCACCGCACGAGGCACCGCACCAGGCACCGCAATTGAGCGAGGCGGAACAGAAACAGGTCGAGGAATTGAAGAAAAACGACGCCGCGGTACGACGCCATGAGCAGGCTCACGCGGCGGCGGGCGGACAATATGCCGGCGCGCCGCAGTATGGCTATACGGACGGCCCGGATGGCAAGCGCTATGCCTCCTCCGGCCATGTTTCCATCGATGTGTCGCCTGTCGCCGGCGATCCGAAAGCCACGATCGAAAAAATGGACGTGGTCCAGCGCGCCGCCAACGCCCCGGCCGAACCATCAGGCGCGGACCGTTCCGTGGCCGCCAACGCGGCCGCCACGAAGCAGACGGCACAGGTCGAGCTGGCGCAGCTCAAGGCGGAAGAATTTACGGAAACAAAGGGCAACACCGAGCCCGAAGACGCCGGCAAGACAACTCAGCCGCCTTCAGTATCATCCGACACCAAGACCGCCGAGAATTCACCGGCACATGAAGCACCGACGTCCATTGCCATTCCAAAATCGGATGACGATAAGGAAAGCGGCCTGGGCCTGGCCCTCGCCCAAGGTGAGGATAAACAATCATCTCCCGCCGCCGCCGTCTCCCACGCCGCGGCGGCCGCAGCCTATGCCGCGCCCCTGAATGCCATCGCCGGCACCTAGTCAAACCCAGTTAAGCTAAGTTAAACAGCCTGATCCAACAATAATCCCGCGAGATGTCTGCGGTGGTGGGCGCTGTCGCCGTGTTGCTGTTCGCACCACAGGGCGCGGCGGCGATAAAGCTGCGCGTCGCATTCATAGGTGAAACCAAAGGCGCCATGAAACTGGATCGCCCGGTCCGAGGCAAATGCGAAAGCATCCGCCGCCTGGGCCTTGGCCATGCGCACGGCCACTTCGCCCCGCCCCTCGGCCATGTCGAACACCGTGGCGGCATGATAAAGGTGGGAACGGGCTTGCTCTAACCCCACCAAGGCATCGACCATGGGGTGTTTGAGGGCCTGATAGGCGCCGATGAAATGGTCGAACTGCCGCCGCGTGGTCAGATAATCCACGGTGACGTTAATGACCCCCGCCGTGCCGCCGCACATCTCGGCCGCATACATCAGACAGGCCGCCAGATGAAGCCGGTGCAGGTTAGCGGCCGGTAGTAGATTGTCATTGGAAACCGCAACACCATCCAGGTTCAGGGCATGGCTGCGGCGGCTCTCGTCGATCACGACTTCCTGCCGCAAGGCGCCCTCGCACAGATCCGAAGCTTCGACAATCACCATGGCCGGCGCGCCGTCCAGTTCAACCGAGACCAGGAACAAATCCGCCAGGTTGGCGTCGGTGACAAAGGTCTTGCCGCCATTCAACGTCAGTTGATCGCCATGTCGAGTGGCCGCACACGTCAGATTTGACAGGTCCCAATCACCGTGGGCCTCGGTCAAGGCCAGGGCGGCGACGGTGCCGCCGGCCAATCGCGGCAGCCATTGGGATTTCTGCTCCTCGCTGCCGCTCAGCAGGATCGCCTGAGCAGCAAGGGTCGTGGAAATCAATGGCGAAGAGAACAGATTGCGGCCCATGGGTTCGACAATCGTCACCACCTCCGCCAGGCCCAGGCCGCTGCCGCCATATTCTTCCGGAATGGCGATACCCAGCCAGCCCAGGTCGGCTATTTCGCGCCACATATCGGCTTCGATCGAATTTGCCGCCGTCAACTGGCGGCGCACCGCATCGATGGGTGATTTATTGGCCGAGAATGTCTCGGCGATTTCCAGCAATTGCGCTTGCTCGTCGCTGAAGATGATGTCCGCTTGTTCGCTCATGATACGCTACTCGACTAATCTTGCTTCGGCAGGCCCAGGACCCGCTCGCCGACAATGTTCTTTTGAATTTGCGAGGTACCGCCGCCGATGGTGCCGGAAAATGCATTGAAATACCCCCGCTGCCAGCGGCCGCGATCCACTACCGCCTCGTCGCCCACATAGCGGGAGGCATTGGCGCCCTGCAAAGTGACGGCGAACTGGTTCAGCCGCCGGCGCCATTCCGAGTTGGTCAATTTCCGCGCCATGGAGATGGAAGCAGGCCGCTCGGAAATCAGCCCCGGTATCTTGGCTCGCTTGTTGTTCAGATCCATGCCGCGCTCCTCCATCAGGAAGGCAACCAACTGATCCCGCACCAAGGGGTCCTCAATGGCCGGGCGGCCGTCCCGCATGGCATGGCGGGCCAGGTCAACCACCTCCCGGGCGCTGACCTGCATGGAATGTACCCCGCCCGCCTGACCGCCGCTGACGGCACGTTCAAAGGTCAGGGTTTTCATGGCGACCTGCCAGCCGCCGCCTTCCTCGCCGATCAGACATGTTTCCGATATGCGGGCGTCATTGAAGAACGTCTGGGTAAAGCCGTGTTCGCCGGTCAACTTCTTGATCGGGCTGGGATCGACGCCCTCCACCTTCATGGGCGCAAGGAAATAGCTAAGGCCCTCGTATTTGGTATTGGTCTGGGTATCGGTCCGGGCCAGAAGAATGATGAAGTCCGCGTAGGCCCCAAGGGATGTCCAGATCTTGGAGCCGTTGAGGACGAATTCATCGCCGTCACGTATGGCGCGCAATTGCGCGTTACCCAGATCCGAGCCGTTGTCCGGCTCCGAGAAGCCCTGGCACCAGATATCCTCGGCGCTGAGGATACGTTTGATATAGGCCTCTTTCTGGGCCTCGGTCCCCATGTTCAGGATCAACGGCCCGGCCCAGCTAAGCCCGATGGTGTTGGTCATAAAAGGAACATTCTGGCGCACCATTTCCGCCGTGGCGATATCCTGGAAAGCCTGGTCCTTGCCGCCGCCGCCATATTCCGCCGGCCAGGCCATACCCAGATAGCCGGCCTCGTACACCTTGCGCTGCCAGGCGCGCAGAAAATCAAACTGTTCATCCGTGCCCACTTCCATGAAGCTTTGGGGCAACAGAAAACCGGGATCGGCCGGTTTGTTTTCGCTGAACCAGGCGGAAACCTCGACCCGGAAATCATCCAGTTCTTGGGCAGAAATACCCATAATTAATCCCTATGCCTCCGTACGGATGCCGGAAAATGCGGCTATTTTCCACGTCCCATCACGCTTTTGCAGGATGTAGAAGGCGCTGACATATTCGATGGGGCTGTCATCCGCCCGCATGCGGGTGGCCGTGATCTGAATATGGGCCTTGGTCTCGTCCACGGCGATAACATCGTACTCAGATTTGCCGTGGTGAAAACCGGTCACCTCGCGCAGTTTCACGGGATCAAAGGGATAACGTTCCCGCATCTGCACGTCATCCTCGGTGATATAGCCGACCGGCAGGTGCACCATGGTCTGGATTTCATCCCGCGTACCGGTCTCTATGGCCTGTTGATATCTCGCCAACAGATCCACCACCTCAGTCACCAATTCATCCCGTCTGGTCATCAAACAAACTCCCGTCTCAAGCTACAGCCACC
>JABIRL010000265.1 GCA_018667855.1 Rhodospirillaceae bacterium | reverse complement strand
TTGAGGCCGGTACGCCGCCCATCGTGGAGGCCATTGGTCTGGGCGCCGCCATTGATTACGTCACCGCCATCGGCATGGACAGGATCGCGGCCCATGAACAGGCCCTTTTGGCCTATGCCACGGAACGCCTGACGGCGATGGCGGATATCAGGCTGTTCGGCACGGCGCCGGAGAAAGCGGCGATTTTTTCTTTCATCCAGGACGGCATCCACCCCTTTGACACCGCCGCCACCTTGGATCGGGCCGGTGTCGCGGTACGTGTGGGCCAGCATTGCGCCGAGCCATTAATGGCCCGCCTGGGCGTGGACGGAACCGTGCGCGCCTCTTTGGCCATGTACAACACCACCGCCGAGATCGATGTCATGATCACCGCCCTGGAACGGGCCCGGACTTTGTTTGGTTGAGTTGGAGTTAGCGATTGTCATGACCATAGCGCCCGAAAAATTGAGCCAGTATGACGAATATGTGGATGCTCTGGATCTATTGGATGAGGACAGCCGTTTCGAATACATCATCGATATCGGCAAACGGGCCGACAAGGTCCCTTTTCCCGCCGAATACATGGACGAAGCGCACATGATGCATGGCTGCATGTCCAAGGTCTGGATCGTCCACCGGGAAGATGGCGGCGCGCATCATTTTCAGGGCCAGAGCGACGCCATCATCGTCAAGGGTCTGGTGTCCATGATGACGGGCGCCTTCAGCGGCCTGACCATTACTGAACTGGAAGAGCTGACACTGGATCACGTACGTGGCCTGAACCTGGGCGCACTGACCATGCAGCGCCAGGTCGGCATGATGGCCATGTTGAAACATATGCAGAAATTGAGCCGGCAATCGGATCTAGCCGCGGATTAAAGTTGAGGAATAGATATGACTGATATGGGTTTTTACGGCGGGCACGACCCCTTTGGCCATCTGAACGGCCCTGAACTGGACGAGGATGGCAAGGCCCGTGCCGGCGCGGCGCTGGCGGACGGTGTGGCTGTGGCCTCGGAATCCGCCGTTATCGACGCCATGCGTGAGGTCTATGACCCGGAAATTCCGGTCAATATTTTCGAATTGGGCCTGATCTACGATTACAAGATCGATAGCGCGGGGGCGGTCGAAATTCAGATGACGCTGACGGCGCCGGGTTGTCCGGTGGCGGGCATTCTGCCGGGCCATCTGGCGCGCACCGTCTCGGAAGCCGAGGGCGTGGGCGAGGTCGTGGTGGAACTGGTTTGGGATCCACCCTGGAGCATGGAAATGATGTCGGAAGCAGCCCGGGTCGAATTGGATATGTTTTAATATATTGGCAAGACGACAGGGGATAAGTTAGGCATATTGGGGAAAAGGAAGACAAGGTCATGGAAAGACCGCCGGTTTTAACGATGACGGACGCTGCGGTGACGCGGGCCAAGGAATTGATGGCGCGGGGCGACGGCGACATCCTTGCCTTGCGCGTGGGGGTGAAGACGGGCGGCTGTTCCGGTCTGATGTACGAAGTGGCATACGCCACGGAGAAAAAACGCTTCGAGGAAGAGGTCGAGGTAGATGGCGTTAAGGTCTTTGTTGACCCCACGGCGATCATGTTTCTGATCGGCGCGGAGATGGATTTTAAGACCGACAAGTTCCAATCGACCTTTGTCTTCAACAATCCCAACGAATCCGACCGGTGCGGCTGCGGCGAAAGTTTCCGCGTCGCCTGATAATTTCCTGCGCGATCAATATTTTTGTGAATGCGGCCCCGAAATAGGCAACTTTTTCGGCGCATTCGTGCGCTGCCCGCATTACAATCCCCAAAATTTAGATTTGAATTTACCCACTTGAAGGAGCCTGCCGTGGCGGATCTCGACGACATCAAAGAAGGCAAGGATTTTGGCCTCGATACACCGGCCAAGAACGAGCCGTTCTTCCTGAAAGGCTCCAACGCCTTGGACTGGGGCGTGCAGAACCGCCTCTCCCGCATTTTCAATCCGGTTTCCGGCCGAACGGTGATGTTGGCTTTTGATCACGGCTATTTCCAGGGACCCACCACGGGTATCGAGCGCATGGATCTGGCGATCCCGCCATTGATCCCCCATGCCGATGTGTTGATGTGCACGCGCGGCGCCTTGCGCAGCTGCATCTCGCCAACCGCCAACAAGCCCGTAGTGCTGCGCTCGTCCGCCGGGCAAAGTATCCTCTCGGAATTATCCAACGAGCTGGTCGCCGTGGATATCGAGGACGCCATACGCCTCAACGCCGCCGCCATTACCGCGCAAATTTATGTGGGTGCCGAGTTCGAGCATAAATCCATCGCCAATGTGGTGAAACTGATCGATACAGGCAGCCGCTATGGCATCCCCACCCTGGCGGTTACAGGGGTTGGCGCAGATATGGCGCGGGATGCCCGCTATTTTGGCCTGGCAACCCGCATCGCCGCCGAAATCGGCGCGCATTATGTGAAGAGCTATTTCATCGAAGACGGTTTCGAGCGCGTGGTGGCGGGCTGTCCGGTCCCAATCGTCATCGCGGGCGGCAAGAAACTGCCCGAAGGCGAGGCCCTGGACATGGCCTTCCGGGCCGTCGATCAGGGTGCAGCCGGCGTCGATATGGGCCGCA
>JABIRL010000119.1 GCA_018667855.1 Rhodospirillaceae bacterium | reverse complement strand
GTAAAGGCCCAGGCCGATGCCGTGGCGATCGAAGAAAACAGTACCGTCAATCGACGGCAGGCCTTCATGCGCAACATGTCCTTTGTTACCGAGCGCATGAATTCCCTGGCCGTGGATCTGGATCGGGCCTTGGAAAAGAATGTGCCCGAAGACGCCTGGGAGCGGTATCTGGACGGCGACCGGGGCATCTTCGCCCGCCGCATCGTGCGCAACCGCGACCGCATATCGCTTGATGCCATCCGCAGCAACTATGAAGACGATCTTGCCTTCCGCGAGCATGTGGACCGCTACCTGAGCCAATTCCAGGAGGCTTTGGAGCAGGCGGAGGAAAACGAGCCGGAGGATATCCTTGCCGCCGTGCTGCTGTCTTCCGATGTGGGCAAGCTGTATATGCTCATGGCCAAGGCTCTGGGACGCCTGAACTAAGTGGCAGCAAAAGAAGCCGCCGCGAAAACAGCCACACGGGGACGCAACCAGCTGGCCGGCATCCTGCTGGCCTTTGGCGCCATATTTCTGTTTTGCCTGATGGATCTGCAGGCTAAGTATCTGGGCCAGACCATGCCGGTCGCACAGATCGTCTGGGCCCGTAATTCCACGCTTTTTGTCATCATGATGGTCATGTTCTGGCCGAAACGGCGATTTGAGCTGGTTCGAACCAAACATCTCGGCCTGCAGATTATCCGGTCCTTATTGCTGCTCTACTGCACCATAGCTTTCTTCTTGGGCATTCAGTATATGCCCCTGGCGGATGCGGTCTCCATCAGCTTCCTCTCACCCTTGCTGGTCACGGCACTGAGCGTTCCGTTGCTGGGTGAGGTGGTCGGGCGGCACCGCTGGAGCGCCGTGTGTGTCGGATTTGTCGGCGCCATAATCATCGTTAGGCCGGGCATGGGCGTCATGCATTGGGCCGCCTGGCTTCTGGTCAGCGTCTCATTCGGCTATGCCTTGTATCAGATCACCACCCGCATGATCGCGGGCAAGGACGATGCGGTGAAATCCCTGTTCTTCACGGCGGCGATCGGCGCGGGTCTGGCCACCCTGGTGGTGCCGTTCTATTGGCAAAACCCGGCGGAACCGGAACATTGGTTGATGCTGGGCTCCCTCGGGATCATCGGCGGCCTGGGCCATTACGCCCTGATCAAATCATTTGAGTTCGCCCCGGTCGCCGTTTTGGCGCCCTTGTCCTATACCTCCCTGCCCTGGAACACCTTGTTCGGCTATTGGGTTTTCGACGACCTGCCGGACCTCTGGACCCTTGGCGGCGCCGCGATTTTGATTTCGACGGGTATCTACATTCTTTACCGGGAGGGTATTCGCGGGAAAGCTTAACATGCGAAATAATGCTTGCTATAACGAATTTATGCATTATAATGCCTATTCAAATGGGGAGCTAAACGCATGATTGACTTTCGTACGGAGCCGTCGGCCTACCGTCATTGGCAGCTATCGATCGATGGCCGGGTGGCCACCCTGGCGATGGCGGTTGACGAAGGCGGCGGTCTGCGGGACGGCTACGAGTTGAAGCTGAATTCCTATGATCTGGGCGTGGACATCGAGCTCTATGATGCCGTCCAGCGCCTGCGTTTCGAGCATCCGGAAGTCGCCGCCGTCGTGGTGACATCGGCCAAGGAGCGGATATTCTGCGCCGGCGCCAATATTCGCATGCTGGCCACATCGTCCCATGATCACAAGGTGAATTTCTGCAAGTTCACCAACGAGACCCGCAACGGCATCGAAGACGCCTCGGCCCATTCCGGACAGACCTATATTGCGGCTGTGAACGGTCCCTGCGCCGGCGGCGGTTACGAACTGGCCCTGGCCTGTGACCAGATCGTCATGATCGATGACGGCGCCACCACGGTATCCCTACCCGAAGTGCCCCTGTTGGCTGTACTGCCTGGCACGGGCGGCCTCACCCGGCTATCGGACAAGCGCATGGTCCGCCGGGACCGGGCGGATGTGTTCTGTACCCTGGAGGAAGGCATTCGCGGCCAGCGCGCTGTCGATTGGCGCCTGATCGACGAGACGGCGCCCCGTTCCAAATACGACGGTGCCGTCGCCGACCGCGCGGCCCACGCCGTCAGCCAATCGGACCGCCCGGCATCGGGGCAGGGCATCAGCCTTTCACCGCTGGAACGCACCATCGACGGCGACAGTATTCAGTATTCAACCTTGTCGATAGAGATTGACCGCCCGGCCCGTGCCGCGACCATTGTCATACAAGCCCCAACTGAAGCCGCCCCCGCTGATGGCGATGCTATTCAGGCCCTGGGCGATGCGTTCTGGCCGCTACGGCTGGCCCGGGAACTGGATGACGCCATTCTGCATCTGCGCACCAACGAGAACGAGATCGGCACCTGGCTGATTCAAACCACCGGTGACGGCGAACTGGTCGCCGCCCACGACGACGCCCTGGCTGCCAACCGGGACCATTGGCTGGTGCGAGAGATCACGCTTTATCTGAAACGCACATTGAAGCGTATCGATGTCACCTCCCGCAGTATTTTCGCCCTGATCGAGCCGGGTTCCTGCTTCACAGGAACCCTGCTGGAACTGGCCCTGGCAGCTGATCGTAGCTACATGCTTGATGGCCAGTTCGAGGGAGACAACCGGGCGGAAGCCACGGTGAGCCTGACAGCGATGAATTTCGGCGCATACGAAATGGTCAACGGCCTGACTCGCCTGCAATCCCGCAGCCTTGATGATCCGAACGCGGTCGACGCATTGGCGACGCGCCAGGGCGAGGCCATGGATGCCCTGACGGCGGAGGCGGCCGGATTGGTCACCTTCGCGCCCGACGATATCGATTGGGAGGACGAGGTTCGTATCGCGATCGAGGAACGGGCTGCGTTTTCCCCCGATGCCATGACCGGCCTGGAAGCGAATTTACGCTTCGGCGGCCCGGAAACCATGGAAAGCAAGATTTTCTCACGCCTGTCCGCCTGGCAGAACTGGATCTTCCAGCGCCCCAATGCGGTCGGCGAAACCGGCGCCCTGCCTCTTTATGGCAGTGGCCAGCGTAGCGAATTCGACAAAAGGAGGGTCTGAACATGGCCATTGATTATCAGGAACGCATCCCCAACAACGTGGATTTGTCCGAGGATCGGCGCCTGCAACGGGCCCTGGAGGCCTGGCAGCCGAATTATCT
>JABIRL010000009.1 GCA_018667855.1 Rhodospirillaceae bacterium | reverse complement strand
GCGATTGGCGGAAGAGGGCGCGAAGGTCACCATCGCGGAATTTAATAGCGAAGGCGGCCAGGCGGTCGCCGATGCTCTGGGCGGCGCGGCACAATTCATTCAGCATGATGTGCGGGAAGAAGCCAGTTGGCGGGACCTGATGGCCGCCGTCGCGAACAGTCATGGGCGCCCGGACATACTGGTCAACAACGCCGGAATTCTGGCAACTGAAGATCATCAATCCCTGGTCCACACGGATTTGGAGCAGTGGCGCGCGGTCAACGCGGTCAATGTGGAGGGCGTATTTCTGGGCTGCAAATACGGTGTCGAGGCGATGACCGCCAATGGCGGCCGGGCCAAGGGAGGTGACGGCGGCGGCGCCATCGTCAATGTCTCCTCCCTCGCTGCGATGATCGGCTCGCCCTATCTGGTCGCCTATGGCGCTTCGAAAGGCGCGGTTCGGCAGATGACCAAATCCGTCGCCATCGATTGCGCCAAAAGAGGCCTGGGTATCCGCTGCAATTCCGTGCATCCCGGCATGATCCGCACCGATATGGGGGATCAGGTCCTTGGCATGGGCGGCGGCGATGCGGAAGCGCGTTATGCCGCGCGCATGCGGATGATCCCCATGGGGGAGCCGGGCCAGCCGGTGGATGTGGCGAATTGCATCCTGTTCCTGGCTTCCGATGAAGCCCGGCACATTACGGGCACCGAACTGATCGTCGATGGCGGCATCGCCGCAATTTAATCAAATACAGGAGAAGAAAAATGGGTCGCGTAGAGGGAAAAGTAGCTGTCGTAACCGGTGGGGGCACCGGCATTGGCCGGGCCGCCGCCACGCGTTTGGCGGAAGAAGGCGCAAAAGTTACGATTGCCGAATTCGATGCGAAAACCGGGCAGGAGATCGTCGACGAACTGGGCGGTGACGCCAAATTCATCCAGCATGATGTCCGGGACGAGGATAGCTGGAAAAGCCTTTTCGCCGCCGTGGCCCAACACCATGGCCGCCCGGACATTCTGGTCAATAACGCCGGCATTCTGGCGACGGAGAACAACCAGCACCTGGCCGTCACCGATATGGAGCAATGGCGCGCCGTGCAAAAGGTCAACGTGGAAGGTGTTTTTCTCGGCTGCAAATATGGGGTCGAGGCCATGACTGCCAACGGCGGCCGGGCCAAGGGCGGCGACGGCGGCGGCGCCATCGTCAATATGTCCTCCATCGCCGGGCTGGTCGCCACGGCGCATCTGGTGGCCTATGGCGCCTCGAAAGGCGCGGTGCGGCAGATGACCAAATCCGTCGCCATAGATTGCGCCAAACGGGGCCTGGGCATCCGCTGCAATTCCGTCCATCCCGGCGTCATCGTCACAAACATGGGTAACCAGGTGATGGGCATGGGCAACGGCGATGTGGAGGCCAACTGGGCCGAACGCCTGTCCCTGGTCCCCATGGGAGAACCGGGCCAGGCGGTGGATGTGGCCAACTGCATTCTGTTCCTGGCCTCGGATGAAGCCCGCCACATCACCGGCGCCGAGCTGGTGGTCGATGGCGGCATGACGGCCATATGATGGCAGGTCGGGTCGAAGGCAAAATTGCCATCGTTACGGGCGGCGCCACCGGCATCGGCCGTGCCGCCGCCCGCCGTCTGGCCGAGGAAGGCGCGAAGGTCACCGTCACGGACGTGAATGTGGAGGCCGGCCAGGCCGTGGCCGAAGAGCTTGGCGGTGACGCCTTGTTCGTCCAACAGGATGTGCGCCAGGAAGCTGACTGGCAACGTTTGATGGACACGGTTGCCGACCGCCATGGCCGCCTGGACATCCTGCACAACAACGCCGGCATCCTGGCCACGCAGAAAAGCCAGTTCCTGGCTGACACGGACCTAGAGCAATGGCGTGCCTTGCAAGCGGTGAATGTGGAAGGGGTGTTTCTCGGCTGCAAATACGGCGTCGCGGCCATGTCCGTGGGCGGCCGCGAAAAAGGCGGCGCGGGCGGCGGCGCCATCGTCAATATGTCCTCCATCGCCGGTCTGATCGGCACGGCGGGCGCCGTGGCCTATGGCGCCTCAAAAGGCGCGGTGCGGCAATTGACCAAATCCGTCGCCATTGATTGCGCCAGAAAAGGCCTGGGCATTCGCTGTAACTCGGTGCATCCCGGTATCATCCAGACCGATATGGGTAATGCAGTGATGAGCCTGTCGGGCGGCGATCCGGAACGCGCCTGGGCCGCCTCCATCCGCCGCGTCCCCATGGGCGAGGCTGGTCAGGCGGTCGACGTCGCCAACTGCGTCCTGTTCCTGGCCTCCGACGAAGCCCGCCACGTCACTGGCGCCGAACTGGTCGTCGACGGCGGGATTACGGTGATCTAGCCTGAATTATTCACTCCAGCCTTTGAATTAGGCGGTGAACGTAGATTAACCTGTTGAAATATCGTAGTGTTTTGGATGTCTAGACCGAAACAACGACACCAGGAAAACCTACGGTTCACCATGAAAGAAACTATC
>JABIRL010000010.1 GCA_018667855.1 Rhodospirillaceae bacterium | reverse complement strand
GAACGCCGTGACCTGCTCGCCCACAGCTTCGGTGGCGCGGTCCAACAAGGTCAGGGACGCAGCCGGCTCCGGCACCGCGACCAGGGCGGTCTGAACCTCGGTCGGTTTAGGAAACAGTTTTAGAACAGCCGCCGTGATAATGCCCAACGTACCTTCCGCGCCAATGAAAAGCTGTTTCAGGTCATAGCCCGTATTGTCCTTCCGCAGGCCGCGCAGGCCATCCCAGATGCGGCCGTCGGGCAGCACCACCTCCAACCCCAGCACCAGATTACGGGCGTTGCCATAGCGCAGCACCTGGGTGCCGCCGGCGTTGGTCGACAGATTACCGCCGATCTGGCAGGTGCCTTCCGCCGCCAGCGAAAGCGGAAACAACCGATCCGCCGCGGCAGCGGCATCCTGCAATCCCGCCAGAATGCAACCCGCTTCCACGGTCATGGTGTTGTTCACGGTATCGATCTCGCGGACCTTGTTCATGCGCGTCGTGGAGATGATTATCTCGGCGCCGCTGTCATGGGGCTGGCTACCGCCTGTCAAACCGGTGTTGCCGCCCTGGGGTACGATGGGCGTACCGCTGTCGGCGCAAATGGCAACCACGGCGGCGACTTCCGCCACGTTGGCAGGCTTAACCACCATGGGCACCCAACCTTGCCAGTTGTCCCGCCAGGACTGGCAAAGGGGGGCGATTTCGTCTGGGTCGATGGTATAGCCCTTGGCACCCACGACACCCTTGATCTGTTCGAGGACGGCATCGGCCACGGCGTTGGGATGTTCCATAATTTCCTGCATCAGGTGGATGTAACGCGTTTGCCGTCCGGCAACAAGTTCCGGGCCCGGTCAGGATCGCGGCGCGGCGGCGCGGCGCAGTCGATCATTGATAGCCCGGCCCAGACCCGTTTCGGGGATCGGCGCCACGGCGATGCCGCGGCCGGGCGCCCGGTCCAGCCGCCGCAGCAGGGCAAAAAGATTGGCCGCCGCCTCGATCAAATCACCAGCGGGGCTTAGGTTCGTGGCGGGATCGAACGCGGTACCAAAGCCCATCAGGATTTCATCGCCTACTGCTTCCGTGGCGTTCAGACGCAGCGGCTTGGCGGGCGCGTAGTGGCTCGCTAACTGACCCGGAGAGCTGGGCGCCGCGCCCTCCTCCACCATTTCCAGAGCGCCGGTCACGGCTTCCAGTTGTTCCATGGCAATACCGCCGGGGCGCAACAGCACGGGTTGGTCATTGCGAAATCCGACCACGGTGCTTTCCAGACCGATTTCGCACGGCCCGCCATCCAGGATCATGTCGACGTCTTCACCCAGTTCATCGCGCACATGGGCCGCAGTGGTGGGACTGATCCGGCCGGAGCGATTGGCCGACGGCGCCGCGATAGGCCGATCCACCGACGCCAACAGGGCGTGGGCGTCCGGATGGCTGGGAACCCGCAAAGCCACGCTGTCCAGCCCGGCGGAGGCGATCAGGGCGATGGCGCAATCGTCCCTGCGGGGCAACACAAGGGTCAATGCGCCGGGCCAGAAGGCCTGCGCCAGGGCGCGGGCGGCATCATTCCAAACGGCGAATTCCCCGACCGCGTCCACAGCCGCCAAATGGGCGATCAGCGGATTGAAGGCGGGGCGTTGCTTGGCCGCGAAAATGGCCGCCACCGCAGCGCCATTGGTGGCATCCGCGCCCAGGCCATATACGGTTTCGGTTGGAAAGGCGACCAATTTGCCGGCCCGCAGCAAGGCCGCCGCCGCTTCGCGGTCAGCCGCCAGATCAGCGCGGCCGATGCGTGTCATCCGATCCGCTCACGGCTCCATGTCCCGGGTGGTGAGATGGTGCAGCACCGCCTCGGCCGTCAGTTTGCCGTCCTGATCAACACAGCGATACAGCCGGCCCTCGGGATTGGCATACAGGGTCAATTCACTGTCCCAGAACACCGGGCGGATGAAACCAATCTCCAAATCCATCTCCCACGGCATGGCGCGGTTGACGATGGCGCCGTGCAGGGCCGTCAGTTGCATCAAACCCTGGGCGATCGGCGCCCGGTAGCCGCGCGATCTGGCGAATTCCGGGTCCGAGTGAATTTGATTGCCGACTTCGGAGGCATAATCGGCGACTTTTTCCGGGTTCAGTGCCAAGCCGCCGACCATTTCCATGCCCTCGACCGGTTCCGGATACGTCTTGGCGGATTTGGACCGTTCGGGCACCTGTTCGAACGGCAGCAAATGCTCCGTCATCATGCGCAGCGGCACAGTCCGGTTGGGGCGGCGAAAGGCGATGCGACAGTGCAGATGGCGGCCCCTTGGTCCGGCGCCATAGGGCCCGACTTCCGCCTCCACCGATAGTGATTCGTCCAGACGAACCCGTCCGGTCTGAAATATGCGCTGGCGCAACAGGACACGGCCGTCGTTGGGCAGGCCCGCATTGGCAATGACACGCGAGACATCCTGAGCAAAGATCGAGGCATCCGCCAGATCGGCAAAGGCGCTGCCCGCTACGTCCGAAGTCCTGTGATACCGGTCCTGGCGGGCCCGGTCCACATGGGACGTCAGAACCGGAAAACGGGTCCCCTCGGGGGCTTTATCATAGGCATTCAGGGCGCCGCTGAGGGGGGCGGTCTGATCGTTCATCTGATCGTTCATTTGTGCTTTCAATGGCCGGTATCGAGACGGGGCAAACTTAGCGTTGCCCTGCACCGCAGAGATAGCATATTACCGAACCAATCGGTCAATCCAAAGCCAGCGATAGGGTCCAATTTCATGAGTGCATATCAAGCTCCGCTCAAGGATATCCGTTTCACCCTGAACCAGATCTGCGATCTGGAGGGGACGCTCACCTTACCTAAATTCGCGGATACCGACGGCGATACCGCCAATGCGGTGCTGGAAGAGGCCGGGCGCCTGGCAGCCGGCATCCTGGCACCGCTGAACCGCCAGGGGGACACCCAGGGCGCAACGCTGGCCAACGGCGTCGTCACCACGCCGGACGGCTTCCGCGAAGCTTATGCCGCGTTTCGCGACGGCGGCTGGAATGGCATTCCCTTCGACCCTGAATTCGGCGGCATGGGCCTGCCGATCTCGATCGCCAATGCCTGCGCCGAGTTGTGGAACAGCGCCAATATGGGCTTCGCCCTGTGCCCCATGCTGACCCAAGGCGCAATCGACGCCATCGGCGCCCATGGCAGTGATGCGTTGAAAGAAATTTATCTGGAAAATCTGGTCACCGGCCAGTGGACCGGCACCATGAACCTGACGGAGCCCCAGGCGGGCTCGGATGTGGGCGCCTTGCGCAGCCGAGCCGAGCCGGCGGCGGACGGCACCTGGCGCATCAAGGGGCAAAAGATTTTCATCTCTTATGGCGAACACGACTACACCGACAATATTATCCATCTGGTACTGGCCCGCACGCCCGATAGCCCGGAAGGCACACGGGGCATCTCGCTTTTCGTGGTGCCGAAGTTTCTCGTCAACGATGACGGCAGCCTTGGCCAACGCAATGATCTGCGCTGCATCAATCTGGAGGAAAAGCTGGGCATCCACGCCTCCCCCACCGCCGTGATGAGTTTCGGCGACAACGAGGGTGCGGTTGGCTACATGCTGGGCGAGGAGAACAAAGGCATGCGGTGCATGTTCACCATGATGAACACGGCGCGCCTGGCCGTCGGCATCGAGGGTCTGGCCATCGCCGAGGGCGCCTACCAGCACGCCGTTGCCTACGCCTTGGAACGACGGCAGGGAAAGGCTATCGGCGCCACGGAGCCGGGTTCGTCGGCCATCGTGGAACATGCCGATGTGCGCCGCATGCTGATGACCATGAAGGCGCAAATCGATGCCATGCGCGCCCTTTGTTACGTCAATGGTCAGGCGCTGGATATGGCCCGCCAGCATGTGGATGAGGACCAGCGCGCCTGGTATGGCCAACTGGCGGAATTGCTGACCCCGCTATCCAAGGCCTGGTGCACGGATCTGGGCTGCGAGGTGGCCTCTCTCGGCGTGCAGGTCCACGGCGGCATGGGCTTTATCGAGGAAACCGGCGCCGCGCAGTATTTTCGCGACGCCCGCATCGCACCAATTTATGAAGGCACCAACGGCATCCAGGCTCTGGATCTGGTGATGCGTAAGCTGACCATGGCCGGGGGTGAGGTGGTCACCAAATACCTGGCCGAAATGCGTGACCTGGACGGCGCCCTGGCCGACGGCGGCCCCGACTTTGCCAAAACCCGGGCCAATCTCACGACGGCACTGGATAGTCTGGAAGAGGCCTCCACTTGGCTGTTGCGGACCATGGCGGAAGATCCCAATGGGGTCGCCGCCGGCGCGTCGCCCTATCTGCGCATGTTCGGGCTGACGGTTGGCGGGTATCTGATTGCCAAGGGCGGCCTGGCGGCGGCAAAGCTGTCGGGCGAAGTGGATGCCGATGCGCCGTTTCTGGCCGGTCGCGTGGCCACCGCGCGCTTTTATGGAGAGCAATTATTGCCGCAAGCACCCGCATTACTACCCGCCGTAACCGCCGGCGCCGCGCCGTTATTCGCCATTGCGGCGGAGCAATTGGTGAATTGATATTCCAGCCGCCGGCGATTCGATATCATTTGAACCGGATTTTTCTAATTTTAAAGTAAATATATCGTTATACTACAAAGGTTTACACTGACGCTTTGTGGCGAACATCCGACCCTCTACAATATCTAGTAGTGGAGTAAGGTGAGTGCGTAACAGTGAATGTGGCTTCAAAACAGTTAAAAAAAGACGCCTCACCTCGGAATGGCTCGAACGAGAGAGACGAGATGCGCAACCTCCTAGCGAGGGTGCAGGTCAACATTGGCCGGCAGCTTTTATTGAATGACCTGGTCGCCACGATCGAGACCGATTTTGAAGAATATGGACGTGTGGTGGACGAAGCGACTGCCTGGCACGACAAACGCGTAGCCCCAACGGATCCGGACCACAACACTTTGGGGCCGAAGAATGCTTTCTGGACCTGTATCCGTGATGACGAAGGCGATGTGGTTTCCTGCAGCGCCCAGCGCATCTGGAAGAAGACCCGACTGGTTGATTTAATCAATTCCGGCCGCTTTCTCTATGACGGCAGCAAGGATGAAGGTCAGGACAGCCTGCATCTGTTTACCGAAGGTCTGGGCCATATCGAGGGCAATATCGCCTATTGCGGCGGCGGCTGGGTGCACCCCAAGGTTCGGGGCAAGGCAATATCGACTATGTCCATCATGCTGTCGCAAGCCAAATTGCTGCAGGATTTCGATGTCGACTATTGCTTTTCCATGGTGCGTCAGGATTTCATCGACAATGGCATGGCGCTGAAGACATACCGTTACTACCACATGGATTACGGCGCCACACTGTGGCGCGCCGGCGCGGGCGAACGCTTTGACCTATGGATACTGCACAACAGCCGCGCCGATCTCTTGCGCGAGATGACATTGTGGATGGCCGGGCCAGGCTGATCGCACCGGCAATCAGCGTAATCCGCCGCTGACAGGGCCATCAGCCCGCGAGATTAACTACGACTGATTTCGTACGACAGGGTAACGAGGCGGTCCACTTTGTTCGCTTTGTTGATGGTGGGGAAGATGATCCGGTCATAGGCGACATTGATTCCGCCGAACGTACCGATGATGTGATGCGCCAAGGGTTCCCGTGCCTCAATCGCCTCGCCATAGCAGGCGATGACAGCCTCTACGGCGTCTTTGTCGGGAAGCTCCCGCAGACGCCGGGCGACGAAGTTCTGGTCATCATAGACATTGAAGTCGCCGCCGTAAAAAGAGATGACGTAGTTGCCGGGATCATCCGCATCGGTGGCGATAACCGACGAGCGTCCGTTGAGGATTTCAGGCGCGCTGACAAGCGGACCGAATCCAAGGTCTTCCCGCCGGTAAAGTCCCCCATGCCCACAGAGTTGGTACCAGCGAGACAATGCGGTACCTAGTTCCGGTCCCCGGACTTTTTCCAACGCTATGTTTTTTACGCTCACCATCGGAGGAGCGACACTAAGATATCAAAAAGTTAACTTCAAGCATTTGATTCTTAACAAGATTCATAACTCGTTAACCTGTTCCAAAAACCCATTGCATATGAGCATTCCGATTCGACCCACAGCTTTACCCACAAACATACCCACAAGTTGAGAATGGTAAGAGGCCAAGAATGCCCTACTGCCGCCGGATCCGCGGTATTTTCCAAGCTTCCATTTGACGTTGACGTTAACGTTAAGTTAGCATGGGCTAAGGATATTCCATTATATTGACACTTCGATGATCGGTGCGACCGCCCTGTGGTTGGCTAGCACGGACGGGCGGAAAGGCACTTCATGGCGGCGGAAATTCAAGCAGAGACCCACGTGGAATACCCCTACGATGAGGCCGCCGAACTGGGCCGGCCCCAGGAAGTGGCGCCCGGCGTCTTCTGGGTTCGTATGCCATTGGAATTAACCGGTCTCAATCACATCAATTTGTGGATGCTGCGCGATGGTCCGGGTTGGAGCATCGTCGACACCGGCATGAAAACGGACCGCATTCACGATTTGTGGGAAGAGGTATTTGCCGATTTCCTCGGTGGTTTGCCGGTCACCAGGGTCTTTTGCACCCATTTTCATCCCGACCACATGGGCCAGGCCGGCTGGCTGACGCGGCGTTGGAACTGCGAATTATGGACCACGCACCGGGAATGGTTGCAGGGCAGAGTGGCGGAATTGGACCAGCACCCAACCATGCCGGACTGGTTCATGAAGTATTTCCGCCAGGTCGGCCTGTCAGAAGCCGCATTGGCGGATATGGCAAAGAACAGCTACACCCATTTCAAGGAATCCGTGACGCCAATTCCGCCTCAGGTTCATTCCGTCCGGGAGGGTCAGCAGATCCGGATCGGCGAGCATGACTGGCAGGTCATCATCGGCCGGGGCCATTCGCCGGAACATATGTGCCTGTTCAATCCGGCGACCAATGTGTTGATTTCCGGTGATCAGATATTGCCGCGAATTACGCCGCACATTGGCGTCCATGCTTCCGAGCCGGATGCCAACCCGTTACAATTGTATCTCGATACCCTGGTCAATTTTGATCACTTGCCTGATGACACCCTGGTTCTGCCCGCGCATGGCCTGCCGTTTTACAAACTGCACCCACGTCTGGCCTTTTTGCGCCAACACCACGATCAACGCCTGGCCATTCTGGAAGATTTTTGCACCGAACCGACCAAGGTTCTATCCACCCTGAAAGTGATGTTCAGCCGCCAACTGAACCCTTTCGAGGCGCTTTTGGGTATGAGCGAGGCAATGTCACACCTGCACTGCCTGATGGGTCAGGGCCGCATCATCCGCGAAGCCAACGACGATGGGGTCTGGCTTTACCGGGCCAGCGGCCGGCGGGCGGATGCCGCCTAAGGTTGCATTACTTGGCCTGGATTGGGGCACGACCACCCTGCGGGGATACCTGATCGGGGCCGACGGCAAGGTACAGTCGGCGCGCACAAAGAATTCCGGAATTTTACAGGTCGAAGATGGAAATTTCGGCGCTGCGCTGAACCAGTTGGCCGGTGATTGGCTGGGTTCGGCGGAAAATCTTCCCATCATCGCCTCAGGCATGATCGGATCCCGCCAAGGCTGGATGGAAGTACCTTATGTGGAATTGCCGGCCGGTCCGGAGGAGCTAATCCCCATGCGGTTCGATGATTTCGACCGTACAATCCATATGATACCCGGCCTGGCCTTCCGAAATGCAGCCGGCATCCCGGATGTCATGCGGGGCGAGGAAACGCAAATCGCCGGCGTGGGCGCGGACGGCATCTTCCTCATGCCCGGCAGCCACAGCAAATGGGTTCTGGTCGTGAACGGCCGGATTACCTGGTTTGCCACCTTCATGACCGGCGAATTATTCGCCGCGCTAAAAGATCACACCATTCTGGGCCGCATGATGGCGGGCGCGGTGGACGACAGCGCCGCCTTCGCCCGCGGCGTCAAATATGGCCATGGCACGGCCCCCACCCTGCAAAGCCTGTTCAGTGCCCGCTCCTTGGCCCTGTTCGGCGATCTGCCTGAAATGGGCGTGGCCTCCTATCTGTCCGGTCTGTTAATCGGGGCGGAGATTGCCGAGGCTCACACCATGATGGATACTTCCGGCCCCATGATAACGATCATTGGCGAAGCTGATTTGGCGGGGCACTATGAACGGGCCTTGTCCCATTGCGGCTTCAACAGCCAACCGGCACCACAAGACGCCGCCGCGCGGGGACATTGGCGCATTGCGACGGCGGCAGGATTGTTAAATTGATGCAAAAACTGGCGGACTACCTGGACGAGCTGCCCCTGATCGCCATTCTGCGCGGCATCCAGCCGCATGAGGCCGTGGCCGTCGGCGAAGCCTTGTTCACGGCGGGATTTCGTATTATCGAAGTTCCGTTGAATTCGCCGGAACCCCTGCAAAGCATCGCCGGTTTGGCGGAAACCTTCGGCCAGCGCGCCCTGATCGGGGCCGGCACCGTGTTGAGCCAAGAGGCCGTGGACCAGGTCGCGGCCGCCAATGGACGCCTGATCGTCATGCCCCATTCCGACGGCGCGGTGATTGCAAGGGCCAAGGAGAAGGACCTTTACTGCCTGCCCGGCGTGGCGACGCCGACAGAGGCTTTCGCGGCACTGGCCCAAGGTGCCGACGGCTTGAAAATGTTCCCGGGCGAAAGCCTGCCGCCCGCAGTCGTAAAAGCCTGGCGCGCCGTTCTGCCACGGGACTTGGGATTGTTTCCCGTTGGCGGCATCAGTCCAGACAAGATGTCCGCCTACCATGCCGCCGGGGCCACGGGCTTCGGTCTGGGATCGGCCCTCTACAAGCCGGGCATGACGGCGGACGAAGTTGGTGAACGGGCGAAGGGCTTTGTTACCGCCTGGCGGCAGGTGGATATATGAACGCGATCCTGGAAACCGAACGATTGCACCTGCGGCCGTTCGAAACCGCCGATCTGGCGGCCTTGATCCCGATCTATGGTGATGTGGAGGTCATGGCCATCCGCAAACTTGGCGTACAGACGCCGGCCCAGACGAAAGCCGAGTTGAACGGGATCATCGACCACTGGCAGCGCCATGGCTTCGGCCTGTGGGCGGTATTTGACAAGCAGACCGACGCGTTGCTTGGTGAATGCGGCCTGCGCTACCGGGATCCGGAGCCGGAGGTCGAGATTTCCTATGGCCTGGCAAAAAGCACCTGGGGCAAGGGTCTGGCCACGGAGGCCTCCCTCGCCGTCCTTGATTATGGTTTCCGGGTCATTGGTCTTGAGGAAGTCGTGGCCATCGCCAAGGCATCGAACCTGCCCTCGCACCGGGTCATGGTGAAGATCGGCATGCACTTGGACAAGACCTGGGCGCGTGACGGCATCGACCGGGTCCACTATCTTGTCCGGGCAAAAGAATTCCAGGAACATCAAGCCGCAAGGAACCCATCGCCATGAAACTGTACGATCTGCCCCCTTCGCCCAACGCCCGTCGGGTGCGCATATTCATCGCCGAAAAAGGCCTGGAAATCCCCGCCGTCGCTGTCGACATGACCAAGGGGGAGAACAAGACACCGGACTATCTGGCGAAGAATTCCCTGGGCAAGATGCCCATGCTGGAGCTGGATGACGGCACCTGCATCACGGAATCCGCCGCTATTTGCCGTTACCTGGAAGATATCCATCCCGAGCCGCCCCTGTTGGGGCTTAACGCCGTCGAACGCGCGCAGGTGGAGATGTGGAATAGGCGCATGGAACTAGAAATCCTGCTGCCCTCGATCAATGTGTTCGCCCATACCCACGAAATGTGGAAGGGCGTGTGGACCCAGATCCCGGAATGGGGCGAGCTTTGCCGGGAAAATGCCCTGGCCCGCCTGGAATGGCTGGATGGCGAGATCGCCGGACGGGAATACGTGGTCAATGATACTTACACCGTCGCCGATATTACCCTGCAATGCGCCCTTGTGCTGGGCAAGGCGGTGGGGGTGCGCGTGCCGGAGAATTTGTCTAATGTAAACGCATGGTTTGAACGCGTCGCCGCGCGACCGACGGCACGAGCATAAATTCAGGAGATTTGAGCATGTCGAAACCACTGCTGACCGGTTCCTTCGTGGCCTTGATTTCACCCATGAACCAGGACTTCTCCCTCGACTTTGGCGGCTTTCGCAGCCTGATCGAGTTTCAGCGGGAGAACGGCTCTTCCGGCGTGCTGATCATGGGCTCTAGTGGCGAAGTCTCCATGCTCACCACGGAAGAACGCCACGCCATCGTGCGTGAAACCATGAAGCAGAAACAATCCGGCATGGAAATGTGGTACGGCTGCACCGGGCCAACCACGGAGGCGACAATCGGGTTTGTGAAGCAGGCCGCGGCCGAGGGCGCCGATGGCGCCATGGTCGCAGCACCCGCCTACATCTGCGCCGCCAACGAAGACATCGTTGAATATTTCCTAGAGGTGGCCGATGCCTCGCCCATACCCCTGGGCGTCTACAACAACCCACCCCGGGTCAAGACCGACCTGAGCGCCGATGAAGTGTTGCGCATCGCGGCCCACCCCAATGTCCAACTGTTGAAGGAATCCACCGGCCGGGTGGCCCAGGCCGCGCAAATCGCCAAGGCCAGGCCGGAAATGAGCCTGATGTGCTGCTGTTCCCCCAACCTTGGCCTGATCGTGCCTACCATGACCCTGGGCGGCCACGGCACCGCCAACATGACCGGCAATATCATTCCCCGGGAAATGGCCGTGATCTCGAAACCTTGGGAGGATTTTCAGGACGCGCAAAACTTCCAGGAAGCCTATTTGCGCAACCTGCCCATGCTGCATTATGCCTATTCCGCCATCAATCCCGTACCCATGAAATCCCTGATGGCCGCCATGGGCATGCCGGCGGGCCCTTTGCGCAAACCGCAAAAACATCTGCGCGGCGATGCCTTGCAGCGGGGCCTGGATATCGCTCGGGAGCTCGGCCTGGTCGAGGCTTACGGCCTCTCCCCCATTAGCACCTTGGCGGCGGCTGAATAAACTTTACCACAGCTCGTCCGAGGCGATTGCCGCACCCTCGACCAGGGCCGCCAATTTGGCCCAGGCGATTTGCGGGTCGACCGCGGGCCGTTCGGCGAAAGTGGCGAAACCGCAGTCGGAGCCGGCGATGACCCGCTCCCGCCCGACTTTCGAGGCATAGCGGCCGATGCGCTGGGCGACCAATTTCGGATGTTCGATAAAATTCGACGTGGAATCGATAACGCCGGGGATCACCACCTTGCCATCAGGCAGGGGATGCTCGTCAAACACCTCCCATTCATGTTCATGGCGCGGATTGGCGCCTTCCAGGGCGATTGCGTGGGGCCGGGCGCCATAAACCAGATCCAGGATCTCGGATACAGGAATGTCGTGATTGTGGGGACCTTGATAATTACCCCAGCACAGGTGAATGCGCATGGCTTCGGGTGGAATGTCGGCCGTCGCGGCATTCAGAACCTCGATATGCCGGGCCGCGACCTTGCGAAATTCGGCGTTGCTCCTTTTTCGGTGAACAATGTGCCGGCCCATAGCCAGGTCCGGACAATCCAGTTGCAGGACGGCTCCGGACGCCGCGATGGCCTCGTACTCCTGTTTCAGAATGCCAGCCAAGGCGTCCAGATAGGCATCGTCATCGGGATAGTACTGGTTTTGCAAAAACACCGAGACGACACCGGGTGACGATGCGGTCAAGAATCCCTCCCTCGGACCATGGGCCGCCACGGCGGCCTGAAAATTGGCAAGATCCTTTTGCAAGGGGGCTTCGTCACGCACCGACAGGGGGCCATCGCAGGCCGGGCCCTGCAGACTTCGCTCGGTACCACCCTGCTCCACCAAACGTCGCGCGTAGTCAATGAATTCAATCAGGTCGGCGGCGGCGCGGTTTTCGGTTGCCGTGCCGTCAAAGCCGTTCAGACGATCTTTTAGATAGGTGGCATAGCTGATCTTGCTCATCTCGCCATCGCTGACCAGATCGATGCCGATGGCCACCTGGCGGGCCACGACGGCATCAACCGATTGGGCCACGCATCGATCGAATTCCGCCTGGTCGTAGGCTTCACCCCGGTCTTTCAGATGCAGCAGCGCCACCAGATCATTAGGCCGGGGCAGGCTGCCCACATGGGTGGTGAGGATACGGTCGGTCGAGGTTTTCATGATAAAACTCCGGCTATTTCGACCGCAGCTTACACGGCGCGCGCCTCAATCCGCAATGTGGGCCAGCGGTCGATATTTTTCACTGTAATTTACTGTGAGATAGGTCTATCAGTTACCTCCCATGGCTTCGCCGGGACACTGGAGTCAGATGCCGGAACCAGAAGATATACCGAACCAGCGCCAAAGCCGTCGCGGCTTCCTTAAAACCGGTGCGGCGGCGCTTACCACGGCAGCCGCCGCCGGGATGCCGGCAACCACCACGGCGGCGCCGAAACGCGGCGGCATGTTACGTTTTGCCACCCGCTCGGATGCCCGCGGCGCCGATCCTCACAGGAACTTGATTTACAACGTTTCCCAGCCCCTCGCCGCGACAAGCCAGGGGTTGCTTGATCTGGCGTATAATATGGAACCGGCCCCCGGCATCGCCACGGAATGGGATATCGCCGACGATCTGCAGACCTATACTTTCAAGCTGCGCCGCGACGTAACATTTCACAACGGCGCCGACGTGGATGCGGCGGCGGTGAAGTGGAATTTCGAACGGATCATGGATCCGAAAATCGGCCACACCTTATCTCGCTCCTCCTTAGAGAATATCAAAGAGATTACGGTGGTCGACAAGCACACATTGCGCTGCACCCTGAAGACGCCCAGCTCGGTATTCCTGGCCAACATTGTCTACTACCCCTGCAATCTGATCGCGCCGGACAGTGCCGATCAGGCGGATAGCCATCCCATCGGCTGCGGCCCATTCAAGTTCAAATCCTGGAAACGCTGGGACCGGACCGAGATGCTGCGCTACGAAAACTATTTCGAGACGGACCCCAAGGGCAATCCCCTGCCCTATCTGGACGGCATCGTCGGGCTGCCAAAGAAGCAGGACCGGGCCCGTCTAAACGCCCTCCAAGACGGTGATGCGGACCTGATCGATCATCTTGGCTATGCCGACATCAGCCAGTTCCGCCGAAAATTCGCCGGAGATTTTCAGACCTGGAACGTGCCGCAGGTGGCGACCGCCTGGGTTGGTTTCAATTTCAAAACCGGCCCGTTTTCGTATCAAAATCCCGACAGTCAGGCGCTGCGGCAAGCCGCCGCCCATGCCATTGATCGGGACGCGATCCATCAATCGGTCTTCTATGGTCTGGGCACCATCGCCAAAGGCTTTTATGGGCCCGACAGCCCTTGGTATATGCCCGACATCAAGGGCGGACCGGAATATGATCCGGACAAGGCACGCTTTCTGTTGCGCAAGCACAGCGCGCAGAATACGCCGATCATCCTGGTATCCCGACAGGACTTCGCCTACATGCACCAGGCGGGTGAACTGGTTCAGGCCATGTGGGCCGAGGTTGGCTTCAAGGCGGTGCACGAAATCCACCCCAACCAGGTATTGCGGGAGAAATACCGCAAAGGTGCGCGCGAGGCCGGGCATTACGATGCCGATTCCGCTGCCAACAGCTACCGCGCCGACCCTGACGGCTGGTTCCACCGCTCGCTATTCTCCGCCTCGCCGACCACAAAGCTGCGCAGCGGTTACCAAAGCGAACGGGCCGACGAACTGATCCATCTGGCCCGCGAGACACGGGCGCGGGACAAACGCATGCAAATCTAAACGGACGTGGAAAATATCATCAATGAAGAGCTGCCCTTGATCTACACCCACACCGTGCCGCTGTTGCAGGGCGGCGTGAAGACGCTGGCCGGTTATCAGCCGGCCTTTGCCGGGCCATTCAGCACTGCCGGCTCGGGCATCCGGACCGCCTACTTCACAAAATAAACTACAGCAACCGGAAACGGGTGCCGCAGATATTGACGCTGTCGCCATCCACCGCCAGGCCCCGGCTTTCGGCGGCGACAAGGATGGCGCCACGGTCGGCGGCCTGAACATCAACCCCGCCCAAGCCTTCGCCCCGGCCATCGGTCGCTTCAACAAACCGCAGCGTGGCGTTGTCCAGTACGATCTCCGACGCCCCGGAAGCGCCCTTGGCGATAGGCAGATTCAGGATCTCGCCCCAGCGGGCCGCCAAGGCATCCGGATCGGGGCTTTGCAGTTCGGCCGCGACCATGGCCGCCGTGCGATCGGTCTGGACGGCGCTCTGCCAGCTATCGCCGGCGGGGTGCCAGGGGCCGTCTGGAGCCTGATCACCGCTGGTCTGGTCCGTCTCCAACATACAGCCGCCGGTATCGCGGGGATGCAATTGCAGACCGGTAAAATCGCCGTAGTTCAGGGCGTTGGCGACGCGGACATCGAGACTCGGCATACGGGCGCGGCGGTCTTCCACGTTGTCGCATTGCAGAATAACCATATAGCCGCCGTCGCCGCCCCTCCGGTCCAGATAGCGGCCGCCGGCGGTGCCGCTCTCGGTCGGCGCGACGACCTCAAGAAAATTCGTGCCCACGGGCAGCAGGGCATTCTCCAGTCCGTACGCACCTACAGCCGGGTCGTGATGGCAGGTGGCCAGGCCCAGAACCTCGCACAAATCATCGACCGCCGGGGCAAGCTCATGTGCCACCAAACAAATCTGTCTCAGCCTCAGCATCGCGCGTTCCTCCGCCAGGTTTCAGTTTTTCGATCACCAAAGGCCGTGTTCCATGAACACCGCCTTCAGTAATGCCGTTTCATCACTCATGATACCATCAACGCCCAGATCCAACAGCCGCGTCATAGTGGCGCGATCATTGATGGTCCAGACATGGACCTTCAGGCCGTGGTCGTGGGCGGTTTCGACAAAGCGTCGGTCGATCACCGGCAGTCCGTAATGGCGCAACGGAACCTGAGCCGCCTCGGCGGCAAATTTACCGGCTGGGAGTCCGAGGCTTTTCAGCCGCAGGCGCACCACTTCGCCCGGCCCCATGGAGGTACATAAGCCGGCCCCCAAGATGGACCGCAGGGTCGCCAAACGGCGGCCCGAGAAACTGCCGGCACAGACCCGGTCAAGCACGCCCGGCCGCCGCAGTACTTCAACCAGGGGATGGACCGCGGCGTCACCCTTGGGATCTATATTGATGCGCAGATCGGGCCAGGCGGACAGCAATTCCTCAAACAACGGGATCGGCTGCTTGCCCTGCACCCTGGCCTGGGATACCTCCGCCCAGTCCAGATCGGCGATCCGGCCCTGGCGGTCGGTAACCCGGTCCAGGCGGTCATCGTGGAAGGCCACCAGCCGGCCGTCGCGGGTGGCATGGACATCGGTTTCTATGTAGTCATAGCCCAGATCGACGGCGTCCTGGAACGCGGCCATAGTGTTTTCCGGATGGCTGGCCGCGCTGCCCCGATGGGCGATGGCCACGGGACCGTCTGCGTCCATATAGGGGTGGCTGCTCACGTTGGCGTCTCCGGGTTGGGCGGCCAATATAACACCGTCATGGACGCCGCTGGCACTTTCCTGCAAAGTGCGGAAAATGGATAATTGGAGTATCGACGTGAGCTACGAAACCATCGATCTGGAAATGCGCGGCGCCGTCGCCTGGCTGACCCTGAACCGGCCCAAGGCCTTCAATTCGATCAATCTGACCATGGCCAAGGAATTATGTGACCTGAGCATTCACCTGGGCGAGGACAAGGCGGTCCGCGCCGTGGTCATCACGGGCAGCGGTGAGGCGGCCTATTGCGCGGGTGGCGATGTTCCCAGCTTCGCCGAAAACCTAGAAGGCCTGCCCGCGATGTTGAAGGAACTGACCACCTATCTGCACATGGGCATCTCCCGCCTGGCCTGGATGCGGGCCCCGGTGATCGCCGCCGTCAACGGCGTGGCGGCGGGCGCGGGGTTGAGCATGGTCGCCTGTACCGACCTGGCCATCGCGGCGGAGGGCGCCACCTTCACGTCCGCCTACACCAAGATTGGGCTGTCGCCGGACGGTAGCTCCAGCTATTTTCTGCCCCGCATTATCGGCACCCGGCGCGCGGCGGAGCTTTACATGACCAATCGGGTCCTCAGTGCGGAAGAGGCCCTGGACTGGGGCCTGATCAACCGCATCGTCCCGGCGGCGGAGCTGGAGGCGGAGGTCGGCAAGCTGGCCGATCAACTGGCCAACGGCGCCACCGAGGCCATGGGCGCGGTGAAAAAACTGCTGTTGATGTCCACCAACGACACATTAGAAACCCAGATGGAGCGGGAGACGCGCTATATCGCCGCTCTTGGCGGCTCGGCCGATGGTCAGGCCGGCATCCAGGCCTTTGTCGGCAAGAGCAAACCCACCTTCACCGGCAACTAGACAACAAGGTAAGATTCATGATTTCCGCCGATCCCCGCTACGAACGCAAATTCGCCACCGTCAACGGCAAGCGCATGGCCTATGTGGACGAAGGCGAGGGCGACCCCATTGTCTTTCAGCACGGCAATCCCACCTCGTCCTATCTGTGGCGCAACATCATGCCCCATTGCCAAGGCCTGGGCCGTCTGATCGCCTGCGATCTGATTGGCATGGGCGACAGTGACAAATTGGATAACTCCGGGCCGGACCGCTACACCTACGCCGAACAGCGGGAGTATCTGTACCAGCTGTGGCAACAGATCGGCGTCACCGACAATGTGATCTTCGTAATCCACGACTGGGGCTCGGCCCTGGGTTTCGAATGGGCCAACCGCAACCGGGAGAAGGTACAGGGCATCGCCTATATGGAGGCGGTGGTGCAAACCATGGACTGGGCGGATTTTCCTGAAAACGCCCAAGGTGTCTTCCGGGGTTTCCGCTCCGAAGCCGGCGAGGCCATGGTGCTGGAGAAGAATATTTTCGTCGAACGGGTGCTGCCCGGCGCCGTCATCCGCGATTTGACCGACGAAGAAATGACCGTCTATCGCAAACCGTATCTGGAACCGGGCGAGGATCGCCGGCCCACCCTGACCTGGCCCCGCATGATCCCTATCGAGGGCGAACCGCCCGACGTCTGCCAGGTGGTCGATGAGTTCAGCTCCTGGCTGTCGACCGCGGATCTGCCGAAGCTGTTCGTCAACGCCGAGCCGGGCTCTCTGTTGACCGGGCGCCAGCGTGAATTCTGCCGCACCTGGCCGAACCAGACGGAGGTCACGGTGAAAGGCAGCCATTTCGTACAGGAAGACAGCCCCGACGAGATCGGCCAGGCCGTGGCCGCATTCGTCAAGGGCATTCGCGGCTAACCTGATAAAAGGAGAGCATCATGCCGATTATCGATGTCAACGACGTTGCCAAGCAGCCATTTCCGGGCGGCGCCACCTATCAGACGGTCGTCGGTGACGACCAGGGCACAACCCCGATCCGCCTCGGGCTGCAGATCTCGGAACCGGGCTATTCCACCGGCACGCACTCGCACCCCTATATGGAGGTGGTCACGGTGATCGCAGGTACGGGGGAGGCCTGGGTCGAGGGGCAGGAGGGCGTCGCGCCCATGCACCCCGGCGTCACCCTGATATTGCCCGCGAACGCCAAACACGGCTTCCGCGTCACCGGCACCGAACAGCTGAAAACTTACGGCGTCCACGCCTCGCCAGACCGTATCGTTGACTACTTCCCCGGGGACGACGAATAGCGGAATATGGGTGACCGGTTTTTGTTAGGCTGACAAACCCTCGCCGCGGACGGTGATACGGTGCATCAGACGGCGTTCGCCATGGTAGTCGTTCAGGGCCTTGTGCCAGGTGGCGCGATTGTCCCAAAAGGCGATTGAGCCGGGTTCCCACTCAAAACGGTAGGTGAATTCGGGCTGCGCTGCGTGGGCATAAAGATAGTCAAGCAGCGGCTTGCTTTCCGCGTCCGTCCAGCCGGCGAAACGGGTCGTGAAGCCGGCATTAACGTAAAGCGCCTTGCGCCCGCTGATGGGATGCTTGATCACCACCGGGTGTACGGAATCCTGTACCGCCAGATCCTGATTGCCCAGACGGCCGACGTACTCGCTGGCGCCCGGCTCCCCGGCCTTTGGTACCTTGGCGAAGTTGTGGCGGGTGGAATGTTCCGCCTGCATCCCCTCCAGCGTCGCCTTCAGGCCATCGGAGAGGGCCTCGTAGGCGGCATACATATTGGCGAAAATGGTATCGCCACCCCGGCTGGGCAGTTCACGCGCCACCAGGATAGAGCCAAGGGCCGGTTCCAGGTCATAGGAATGATCCGTATGCCAGCGTTCGCCGACCGCCATTTTCTGTTCCGGCTCTTTGCGCACCTCGGCGATTTGCGGATGCTCGGCGACGGGCTGGAAAAAGCGGTTGATATCAACCCCGCCCACCCGTTCGGCAAAACCTATATGCTGTTCCGGCGAAATATCCTGATCGCGAAAGAACAGCACGCCGTATTCGCCCAAACCCTGGCGCAATTCCTGGCCCAGACTGTTGGATACATCCGCCGACAAATCGACGCCTTCCACGAAAGCACCAAGACCACCTTTGGTGGCGCGAAAATTCAGGGACGATGTGCCCATGGTTCTTGACCTCCTATCACACGCGGTTTCCACGACAATATGCCAGCGCCCGAAAATCGACAAGCCCGCTAGGCACAATGGCCGACGCAAATCGGAGGCATAAATAATTTAGTGCCTCCGGTTCGCGGGCGACGGCCTATCCGCGAAACAACGCATGCGGTCCTAATTCGTATGCTGTCACCGAAATCTATCACCGAATACCAATGACGGACACTCAATCCAGATCGCGCCAGAATTCTTCGCGATAGGTTTCGTAGGTGATTTTCTCGGCCTCGGGGGACGGACCCAGGGTATCTGTTTTCGACAGCTTCTCCTCGACGAAATCGAGATTTTTCCATAGCGCCACTGGGGTGTCGTGACCTTCCCGTGGCGCGAAATCCGAGGTGCCCTCGCGGCTGAATTTGTGGATGTAGCGGGCGCAATTGAGGAAAACGTCCTCCAGCGCCACGCGGACAATCACTTGCGCTTCCTTGTAGTCGCCCAGCAGGGGATCATCGCCGTCGATGGCGGCGGTACCGTGCAGGCGCATGCGCCGTGGGGTTTGGAAATCGATAAACAGCAACCCCACCTTGCCGTTATCGCTTAGGTTTCCGGCGGAATAGAACATGCCGTTGCCGTCATAGATGGGAAAGGCAAGGGTGCGCGGGTCCAGCACCTTCACGAAACCCGGCGCGCCGCCCTTGTAGGAAACGGTGGGAAAGCCGCGACGGTCAATGGTGGAGAGGAAAAACATATCAGCGGTTTCGACAAAGCGCGCTTCCCGGGCGCCGAACTCCGCCTTGATCATGCCGTCTTCCAGGGTATCGGCCATGCGGCGGCTGTCGAATTGGTCCTGCAAGGCACGATGTTTGTCGCCGTAAAACTCGCTCATGTCGGCATGGTCCTACTCTAATCACAATTTTCGGGGCGCCCTAAACGGACACCCTATGGAAGCTGCGGGGGACGACTACCGTGCCAGTAAAACCGGAAGGACGGAGCCGTTGATG
Source organism: Rhodospirillaceae bacterium (assembly GCA_018667855.1). Taxonomy (GTDB): domain Bacteria; phylum Pseudomonadota; class Alphaproteobacteria. The sequence continues at coordinate 29,689 of JABIRL010000010.1, read as the reverse complement.
ATGTCCCGCGTGGCGCCGCCGAAAATCATCTGGCGCAGGCGGCTGTTGGTGAAGGCGCCCTTCAACAACAGATCACCACCGGCGTTAGCGGCCTCGTCCACCATGGCCTCGCCCACGCTGCGCCGTCCGGGCGCCGCGGTCATTGTGGAAGCCTCGATGCCATTGCGGCTCAGATGACGGGCGACGTCCTCGGCCGAGGGGCCGGGCACGAAGCCGCCCTCTACCGTCAGTACCGTGACCCGGGTGGCATCCCGCAGGATGGCCATGGACACGGCAATGGTGCGCGCTGTTTCCGTGGCGCCGTTCCATGCGATGACCACGTGCTGGCCGATTGCGGCCGGTGCATTGGCCGCGGCCAGGATGACGGGGCGGCCGCTTTCGAACAGGGCCGCTTCCAATGTCGCCTTCCAATCCACCGAGGTACCCATTTCATTGCGGCCCATGACCAGCAAATTGAACAGGCGGCCATAGTCGCCGACGATCTCGCTCTCCACCCCCTCGCCCTCGCGCCAGGAACAGCTGACGCCTTCGGGGGAAGTGCCAATGTCGCGATAGGGAACCGATGCCGCCTTCACCACGCCGTCGAATCGTTGATGGGCCGAGGCGGCGAATTGTTTTGATTCATCCGTCAGTCGGGCGAGGGATTCGGACGGAAACACCACGCCCTCGCCCGCAATGATCTGCGGTGTTCGCCAGGCATGCAAACCTTCCACATGGCCATTGTATCGCTGCGCAATTAGTAAAGCAGTTTGCAGTGCCGCTTCCGCACGGTCGTCATCGCAAAAGGGTACCAGGATCGTACGCATGAGAATCTCCCCAATGACTTAACAGAACTTCGATTCAACACAGCTTCATTGTTGCAAGAACCGGGCTCGTTTGGAACCGGTAAAGTTTCATTTGCTAGTACAGCCGGCAATTGACAATTGCCCCCCTCAATCAGCTTTGATGGCCAATGCTGCCGCCTCCGCCGCAAGGCCCGAAATAACCTCCCATTGCCCGGTCGCGACCATATCATTCGGCGCAACCCAACTGCCGCCAACACAGCGAACGTTCTTCAGGGCCAGATAACCGGCCGCATTATCCCGGTTGATGCCCCCCGTGGGACAAAAGATAAGGCGCGGATAGGGCCCGGCAAGGGCTTGCAACGTGGATTGTCCGCCCATGGCTTCGGCGGGAAAGAATTTCAGGCAGCTTAGCCCCGCCCGTTGCGCCGCCATGGCCTCGGACGCCGTGGCGATGCCGGGCAGATAGGGCAGGCCGGCGGCCGCTTCCACCAGATCAACCGCAAAACCCGGGGAAACCGCAAATTGCGCCCCTGCCGCCCTGGCCTTGTTCAGATCATCGACCGTCGTCACGGTACCGACGCCAGGCACCGCATCCGGCACGGCCTTGGATATGGCGGCGATGGCATCCAAGGCCGCGTCGGTACGCAATGTAATCTCCAGCGCCGCCAGCCCCCCCTTTACCAACGCCTGTGCCAAAGGCACCGCATCTTCCACGCGCTCGATGGTCAGGACGGGGATCACCGGCGCCAGCGCCATCACCTCTTCAATCGTTCGTTCTGTCATTTCCCCACCACCGCATTGCCTGGAACCTGTGCCGACACTATAGTCCCGCCCGCATGACGGACGAGATGAAAATTGCCGCGATCGGCGAATGCATGATTGAGCTGAGCGCCCGCCCCTCCGCGGCTGACAAGGACGGCGGCATGACGCTTGCATACGGTGGCGACACCCTCAACACCGCCCTGTACCTGGCTCGGCTGTCACGCCATAGCAACATCACCGTCGATTACCTGACCGCCCTGGGCGACGATCCTTATTCGGACGAAATGATTGCCTTCTGGCAACGGGAAGGCATCGGCACCCATATGGTGGCACGCCTGCCGGGCCGCCTGCCCGGCCTTTACACCATTCGCACGGATGATCTGGGGGAGCGCAGCTTTCATTACTGGCGGGGTGCGGCGGCGGCGCGGGAGATGATGCGCGGTGACCATGGCGCCCGCCTGGGTGAGGCGCTGGGCCAGTACCATATGATCTATCTCTCGGGCATCACCCTGTCGATTTTGACGGAGGGTGACCGGGCTTTGCTGCTGGACGCCTTGAGCCGGGTCGAGGCAGCGGGCGCGCGGATCGCCTTCGACTGCAATTACCGGCCCCGTGGCTGGCCCGATGCCGACACCGCCGGGCGCGCCATGGACGAGATGTACCGCCGCTGCCATATCGCCCTGCCGGGGCTGGAGGATGAATGCGCCATGTACGGCGCCATGGATGCGCATGCGGCCGCATCGCGGATTGCCGGCCTGGGCGTCGGGGAAATCTGCCTCAAGAACGGCGGGGCGAGCTGTCATCTTCAAATTAAGGGCGAGCCAACTGACCTGCCCGCCGCGGCAATCGGCCAACCCGTGGATACCACGGCCGCGGGCGACAGTTTCAACGCCGCCTATCTCTATCACCGCCTGCGGGGCGACAATGGCGCGACGGCGGCCCGGGCCGGCCACCGCCTGGCCGCCCAGGTCATCCAGTATCCCGGCGCGGTGATCCCCCGAAGCGCCATGCCGGATGCCATGCCGGAACCCTAAGACGAGGAGAACCAACCATATGTCCGATGCCCTGGACGGCACCAAAGGCCGCCGCCGGATCTATTTGATGCGCCATGGCGAGGTGCGCTATTTCGACGATGCCGGCAAGACCGTACATCCCAAATTCGTTGATCTGACCGAGGACGGCCACGCCCAGGCCGCCAGCATGGGGGCCATGCTGGCCAAGGTCCCTTTCGACCGTGCCTTCAGCACCGGATTGCCCCGTACGCACCAGACTGCCGAGGGCGTGCTGGCGGGCCGCGACATCGCCCTGGAGGAAATTCCTGAATTGCGGGAGATACGTTCGGGCAGGCCGATTGGCAAAACACCGGCGGAAGTGCGGGCAGAATTTTTGGGAGGCTTTGCCGATTCCCATCAACCGGGCGCCCGCTTCATTGGCGGCGATATTTTTCAGGAGGTCTATGACCGTGCTGTCGGTGCACTGGAGGCACTGTTGCTGGAGCCGGGCTGGCGTAACCTGTTGATCGTGGCCCATGACGGCATCAACCGGCTGATGCTGGGCTGGGCCAGTCAGGGTGGATTGTCGGTCGCCGGAGCGTTCGAACAGGATCCCGGTTGCCTCAACGTCATTGACGCGGATGTGGAGGACGGCGAAATCCGGCGCCGGGTTATCAAATTGGTCAACTTGACGCCCATGAACCACAGTAAACTGGGTAATAATCTGACCAGCCCGGAACAGATTTTTGAGTACCGGCGCCAGGTCATGGCCCGTCTGAATGATGGTTAGCTGCGCCGCATTCCCATACAATAGCGTCAACAAAGCTTGATTTCAGCGAAGGTTTGGCATGCGGTTTGTCCACATAACGGATATGCACATAACGGCGAATGACCGGCCCCTGTATGGGCTGTCGCCGCGCGGCCGTCTGCAGGCCGCCATCGACTGCATCAATGAAGAATTCACCGATATCGCCTTCGTGATGATGACCGGCGATCTGGTCAACCGGGGCACCGTGGCGGAATATGAAACTTTGAGCGAGATCGTGCAAAGCATCAAGGCACCCCATTACCTGCTGTTGGGCAATCACGACAGGCGGGCGCCGTTTCGCGAGATTTTTCCCCAGGTGCCGGTGGACGACAACGGCTTCGTGCAATTCACCTTCACGGTGGAGGACAACCACTTCATCGTCATGGATACCCTGGATGAGGGCAAGACGACCGGTTTGCTGTGCCGTCGACGCCTGGCCTGGCTGGCGGAGCAGTTGGAGGACGCGGCGGGGCGGGATACCTATTTGTTTATCCATCACCCGCCGTTGCGCCTGGCGGGGGGCGAGGCCCTGGCCGACATGATCGGCGGCGGCCGAGTCAAACATCTGTTCTTCGGCCATTTGCACCGTCCATTGCATGGCAGCTGGAAGGGCATCCCGATCACCAGCCAGTTTTCCACCCTGCATCAATTCGTCTACAAATTCGGCAGCAAGGTCATGCTGGGCTATCACGAACTGCCGACCTTCGGCGCGGTCAATCTGGTCGCCGGCAACGTGGTCATCAACCCCCACAGCTACCTCGACGACCACCCCCATTTCAGTTTGCGCAGCAAAGCAGCCCAAAACGCCGCCACGCCGGAGGAATTACCGCCTCTGGACTAACTGACATTAGAACGTGGTACGCTTGAGACTGTTGCTGATGGAAATAGTGACGAGAGCGTATGGCGGTCGCGCAAGAGGCGAATACTGATACCAGCGGTCGGACGGCCCTGCTGGCGGCGTGCGTGCTGGTGATCTTCCTGCTTGCCATGACCGTCACCATCGCCAATGTCTCGCTGCCTCAAATTCAGGGGTCCCTGTCGGCGACCAGGGACCAAGTTGCCTGGGTGGTGACAGCCTATCTGGTTGCCAATGCGGTCGGACTACCGGCCACGGGCTGGTTAACCGACCGCTTCGGCTCCCGCCGTTTGATCGTTTGGGGAACGATTGGGTTTTCCATCTCCACTTTGTTGTGCGCCATGGCGCCGAACCTTGAAACCTTGGTGCTGTTGCGCGCGATGCAGGGGTTATTTGGGGCGCCGGTCATGCCGTTGTCCATGGCGTTGGTCATGGCCGCTTACCCGCGCAGCCAGCACGGCATGGTAACCTCGATCTTTGGCATCGGCGTAACCATAGGTCCCATCATCGCACCCTGGCTGGGCGGCATTCTGACAGAGGACTATGGCTGGCGTTCCGTGTTCTATTTCTGTCTGCCGTTCGCGGCCATGGCCTGTCTTGGGGTCATCATGGTGATCCCCAAGGATCGGCCGCAGGCCATGCGCCGCCTGGATTTACGCGGCTTTATCTTCTTCTCCGTCGCCATCGCCTGCTTCCAGTTGATGGTTGATCGGGGCGAACGCAACGACTGGTTCGACTCGGTTGAAATCGCCCTGGAATGCCTGGCCGGCGTCATCTGTCTGTATCTGTTCGTGGTGCATAGTCTGACCTGGCGCCAGCCCTATATTGATTTGCGGATTCTGGCCAACCGGGACCTTGTTGTCGGGCTGCTGCTGGTCGCCGCGTTCGGTATGTTGAGCTATTCGCCGCTGGTACTGCTGCCCAACCTGTTGCAGAACCTGCGTGGTTATCCCGAAGAGATGATCGGTGTGCTGTTGGCCATTCGGGGCCTGGGCATGACGCTGGGATTTGTCTTTCTGCTTTGGGGTTCGCGGTTCGATCCCCGCATTTGGCTGGCTCTGGGTTTCGGCGGGCAAATCTGGGCCGGCTGGGAAATGGCCCTGTTCGACATAAATGTGACGTATTTCCAGCTTGCCTGGACCGGTTTCATTTCCGGCCTGGGCATCGGCTTCGTCTGGGTGCCGTTGACGGTGATTACCTTGGGCGCTGTGACACCGGCCCAGTTCCCGCTGGTGACCTCAATATTTCATCTGCTGCGGCTGTTCGGCAGTTCCGTGCATATTTCCCTATCGGTGGCGCTGGCGCTGCGCACCTCGAAAATTTCCTTTGCCGAGATTGCCGAGCGCCTGCAGCCCGGACGTCCGGCGCTGTGGAACATGGAAACGGCAATACCAAGCGCCCAACAGGCCATGCCGATCGTTAGGGAAATCGGCCGCCAGGCACAGATGATCGGCTATCTCAACGCCTTCATGTTTTTCGCCCTGACGGCGGTTGTGGCCATGCCATTGATCCTGGCGGTCCGTCCGCCACGCAATCAAGGGTAGATACGCGCCACTTATTCGGCGGCGTCGACTTCAGCGGCGGCGACCACGGCCAGCATTTGCCTTGGCTCGACCTGATCGCCCTCGGCCACCGGGATCGCCTCGATCACGCCATCGGCCGGTGCTTTGATTTCATGCTCCATTTTCATGGCTTCCAGGATGACCAGAACCTGCCCCTTGCTCACGGTTTCGCCGGCCTGGGCCCGGACGGCGACTATACGCCCGGCCATGGGTGCCGCCAGCCGGCCATCGCTATCCCGCTCCTTGGCGGCGGCCAGCTCCGGCGTGAATTCCAGGAAGTGATGGCTGCTTGCGCCCAGATCCAAATGCAGATCACCGCAGTCAAAAGCATAATCGGCCCCTTGCACGACACCGCCGCATCGATACCGCAGGCGGCCATCACCGATGGCGAGCAATTCCAGCTCGACGGCCTCTTCCTCCGCCAGCACGACACGATAGCCATTGGCAGCCGGCATTACCCGGCACAGACATTCCTCCTCGCCAAATCGCAGATCAATCGCAACCGCGAAGGGCGATGCGGACCGCCAACCATCCCGCGCCTGGGCACTATGGCGATACAAAAGGACGGCGGCCAGGGCACGTGTCGCTACGTCGGGCCGCGGCCGTTGCGGATTTGGAAAGTGATCGGGAATAAAGGCCGTGGTCGCGGAGCCGTCGGCAAAGCCTTCGTGGCGCAGAATATCCAGCAAGAAACCACGATTGTTGGGCAGACCCAACAGAGTTGTCCCCTCCAGGCCGCGCAGCAACCGGCGGCGGGCCTCTTCACGGTTGCGGCCATGGGCAATGACTTTCGCCACCATGGGGTCATAGAACGGGGAGATTTCCTGACCCTGGTCAATGCCGGTATCCACGCGCACATCAGGAGAGGGGCGCCAGGCCACGACGGTTCCGGTCTGCGGCAGGAAATCCGCATAGGGGTCTTCGGCATAAAGCCGCACTTCGATGGCATGGCCGTCGAACCTGACCTCATCCTGGGTCAAAGGCAGCGGCTCTCCGGCGGCGACATCCAGCTGCCAGGCAACCAGATCCAAACCGGTAATCATCTCGGTCACCGGATGCTCGACCTGCAGGCGTGTATTCATTTCCAGGAAGTAGAACGCGCCGTCAGCGCCCAACAGAAATTCCACGGTACCCGCGCCCACGTAATCGATGGCCTGGGCCGCCGCCACCGCCGCGCCGCCCATCTTCGCCCGCAAGGCAGCATCGACGGCAGGGGACGGTGCCTCCTCCACCACTTTTTGATGGCGTCGCTGAATTGAGCAATCCCGCTCTCCCAGGTGTAGGCAATTGCCGTGAGCATCGGCAAAAACCTGGATTTCCACATGGCGCGGCTCAACCACCGCCTTTTCGAGAATTAGCTCGCCGGAGCCAAAAGCGTTTTCAGCTTCCGAGCGGGCAGAGGAAATCGCCGCGGCCAGGTCCTCCGCGGCTTCCACAAGACGCATGCCCCGCCCGCCGCCGCCCGATGCGGCCTTGACCATCACGGGAAATCCAATGCTTTCACCCGCCGCCAACAACACCTCGTCATCCTGTGCGGCGCCGCTGTATCCCGGCACGCAGGGAACCTCCGCATCCGCCATGCGCAACTTGGCCAGACGCTTGTTGCCCATCAGCTCAATAGCCTGCGGCGACGGCCCGATAAAGGTCAACCCGGCATCTCCGCAAGCCTGGGCAAAGGCCGCATTCTCAGCCAGAAAGCCGTAGCCGGGATGCACCGCATCCGCGCCCGTCCGCGCGGCCGCATCCAATATAGCCGCCACATTCAGATACGACTCCGCCACCGGGGCCGGCCCGATGCAGACCGCCTGGTCCGCCATACCCACATGGGGGGCATTGGCGTCCGCCTCTGAATAAACCGCGACGGTGTCGTAGCCCATGGCATGGGCCGTGGCCATGATACGGCAGGCAATCTCGCCCCGATTGGCGATCAGAACCCTAGTGAAGGCCATGTTTATTGTTTCCTTTGAATTGATGGATCTTAGTTGTCATCGGAGTTGTCGAATACCTTGGGCATGACCTCGCGATGAAAACCGGCGAAATGTTTATTTCCAGGACCTTCGGGCAAGGGAAAATTATGCTGCAGGTTCGGCGCGGCACCATCGACCCGGATACAACTGCCGGAGATAAAGGCCGCCGCCGGGCTCAACAAAAATACAATCGCGGCGGAAACTTCCGCCTCCCGGCCCAAACGATTCAGGGGCTCATATTTTTCCAATGATCGCATATGATCGCCCCAGTCGCTGCCGTAGGTGTCAAAACCGGACGTGATGATCCAACCTGGCGCCACGCTGTTGACCCGGATCCCATGGCGGCCCCATTCCACCGCCGCCGTCATGGTGAAATTTTCCATGCCCGCCCGGGCCGCGCCCGAGTGCCCCATGGTCGGCAGGGACATCCAGGCATCGGCGGTAATATTGACGATAACGCCCGCGCCCTGTTCCTTCATGCATTGGCGGTAAAGTTCCCGACTCATCAAAAACCCGCCCGTAAGATTGGTGCGGACCACCGTTTCCCAGCCTTTCTGGCTGATATCCTCCAACCCGGCCGTGAACTGCCCGCCGGCATTGTTGACCAGGCCATAGACCGGGCCGTCGCGGCTGATGATCATGTCTACGGCGGCGATGACATCCTCCTCAATACGGATATCAAGGACCTGGATGTCCGCCTTGCCGCCGTCCTCGATAATCTCGGCCTGGACCTGGAGCAGATTTTCTCGCCGCCTACCGATCAACACCACTTTTGCGCCCAGATGGGCCAGTTCATGGGCCGTGCAGCGCCCCATCCCACTGCCGCCGCCCGTCACGATAATGGTTTCTCCAGCGAATAGTCCAGGGCGGAACACGGTCCCGTAAGGCATGATATCTCTCATTTCGATAACGGTCGGCCGGGCAACTGTTGCCGTGACCTCATGCCTGCGAGGCTACTGAACGGGCGGGGGGAGGTCAAGAAACCGGGCGCAGATTGAGACATTGCTTTCACACCCCGGCAAGGCTATGTGAAGGTTCTGAACTATGTTCAAACGCACACAGTCTTGGGAGATTGATGACAATGTCTTTGGAACAGATAACCACTGGAATGCGCGAAAGGGTAGGCGAGGATTGCGGCCTGGGCGCTTCGGTAAAGTTTGATTTTGGCGAAGACGGTATTTTACTGCTCGATGCCTCGCAGGTCCCCAATGTGGTTTCCAACGACGATGAGGACGCCGATTGCACCATGAAGATCAGCATGGATGATTTTATCGCCATGACGCAGGGCGAATTGGACGGCACCACGGCCTTCATGTCCGGCAAGCTGAAGATCGAAGGCGATATGGGCATCGCCATGAAACTGCAGGGCGTCCTAAGCGGCTAAAACCAACGGCGCACGCGGAATTTGTAGCTTAGATACGGCCCCCAGAACTTGTCCGCCAGGTAGCGCTCTTCACGGGCTATGACGCCATAGTGCATGACCGCCAGGACTGCCGGCAGCAACAATAGCAGCCACAAACTGTTTAACAGAATGGCCAGACCCAGAAAGATAACAGTCATGGCCAGATATATGGGATTACGGCTGTGGCGATAGATCCCATCATCGACCAGGGCAACTGCCGGCAGCGGCGTGGGGATATTGGTGCCGGCCGCCTTGAAACGCCCGATGGCCAGCACCATCAGCGCAACACCAGCCGCGATCAGGGCCAGACCGACGGGATATTGTACGGGCATGGGCAGCCATGGCGCGGGCTTGAAATAATCCAGGATTAAGCCCAATCCCAAAGCGCCAAGAAACAGTCTGGGCGGGCGAATGATGACACCGGGGTTATCCGGTCGCGTGGTTTCCATGGCAAATCTCCTCTAACGCCGATTGGCGGCGGCGCATCCTTTTTTGGACCGCCGCCGCCTAACATCAGCCGTGATGGCGCCGGGACAGCAGATCATCCAGGGATTTCTGCTGCTTGGTATTCAGGGTGTCGTAAAACTTGTCGAAGGCGGGGCGCACTTTCAACACGATATCCAGACCGGCGCTCAAGACCGTCTCGACCATGGCGAATTTGGCCGTGGCGCTCTTGGGCATCTCGCCATCCTTCAGGGTCGAACAAGCCTCCTCCACCCGACCATCGCCCGCCCGAAGCGCCTGAGCCAGCCCGTTCCAGGCCTGTTGCTGAGGTGTGGTGAAGTTCATGAAGTTCTCCACGAACGAAATACCGTGTTCTATTTTCTGGCTACGGGCCGGGGAACAGATATGCGCGATGCGTTTGCCCCCGTGGCGCCAACCGTGATGGCCAGCAAACATGGACGACGCGGTTTTGGTCTCCGCGAAGGCAGAGGTCGCGGCGCCCAGGGAGAATGTCGTGGCTGCGACGGCGGCGATCGCCACCAGACCTATGGCGGAGGAAATCAATATGCCTTTTTTGCTCATCTTCGTGCTCCTTGGTTCATCGTACGAAGGCCGTACGCAAGGATAGATAGGGGGCCTGTGTTACGGGCGCATTGCGTCGGTAGTGGTGTTTGGTAAGTCAATGTTGCACCCCGCGCGACCGCAACACTTTGTTACAAGAAAATTCCGTATGCGACGTGTGATCGGGCCGTCCCTACCCTAATATGGGGATATGGAGACAGCGCCGCACATTTTGGTGGTCGACGATGATCGTGAAATTCGCGATCTGTTGGCGCGATTTTTGCGCAAACATGGCTATCGCGTGGACAGCGCGGCCGATGGCCGGGAAATGTGGCGCCTTTTGGAAACGGGACGGTTCGATTTGATCGTGCTAGACCTGATGCTGCCTGGAGAGGACGGCCTGTCTCTGTGCCGGCGCCTGCGGTCTCAAAACAGCGCCATGCCGGTCATTATGCTGACCGCGATCGGCGAAGAGATGGATCGCATCATCGGCCTGGAAATGGGTGCCGATGATTATTTGGCGAAACCGTTTAATCCCCGCGAATTGCTGGCCCGCATGCGCGCCGTGCTGCGCCGCAGCGGCGCGGCCCCGATTCCATCGGAGGCAGCCGGCGAAGATGATTTGACCTTCGCCGGCTGGCGCCTGCGTCTGGCCGCCCGTGAACTGCTGTCGCCCGACGGCTCCCTGGTCGATCTGACCGGGGGCGAGTTTGAGCTGCTGTGCGCCTTGGCCAATCGTCCCAACAGGCTGTTGAGCCGGGAACAGCTTCTGGACCAGACCCGTGGCCGCGATGCCGTGCCGTTCGACCGGGCCATCGATGTGCAGATCAGCCGCCTGCGCGGCAAGATCGAGGTCGATCCGAAAAACCCCGCCATCATCAAAACCGTTCGCGGCGCCGGCTATATCTTCGCGGTGGAGGTTCGGCGCCCATGATCCGCCGCCTATGGCCCAATACCATGGCGGGGCGGTTTGCCCTGGTGCTGGTCGCGGGCCTGCTTGTCTTGGCTATCACTGCTGCCGCGCTATATCTATATGACCGGGGCGAGCGCACCGTCAGCCTGTTCGCGCGTGCCATGGCGGAGCAGGTCGGGGCCATGGCGAATTTGCTGGAGGCAACGCCAAAGGCGCAACGACAGGGCATTCTGGCGGCCCTGGGCGGGCCCATGATGCGGGTCGAGATGACCACCAAGGGCCCAAATCTGGCGGAGGGTCATTGGAAGCGCCCGGATGAGTTCCCGGATCCCATCCGGCGTCACCTGGGTACATTGGAAACGCGTCAGCTTTTTGTGCGTCTTTTCAGGCCTTGGGAGAATGGCCGAGCGGGCCGCCATCATCATGGCCACCGTATGGTTATCGCTGTTGGATTAAAGGATGGCACCTGGCTGCGGGTTGGCCTGCATCGGGGGCGCCCGCCCTGGGGCAGGGGCATGGGACCCTTGGGCTGGCTGATCGTAACCATCGTGCTGGTCTTGATTGCCGCCGTCTGGGCGGCACACCGGATGACCCGGCCGTTTCGCCGCTTCGCCCAGGCCGCCGACCGTTTCGGCGTGGATGTACGCGCCCCGCCCATGCCGGAACATGGCTCCCGCGAGTTGCGGCGCGCGGCCGTTGCCTTCAACCGTATGCAGGAACGCCTGCGCCGCTTTGTCGATGACCGCACCATGATGCTGGCCGCCATCTCCCATGACCTGCGCACAGTTTTGACCCGCCTGCGCCTACGCGCGGAATTCATCGAGGATGGGCAGCAACAGGACAAGGCCATCGCCGATATTGACGAGATGCAGGCCATGCTGGACGAGACATTGTCGTTTGCCCGTGACGATGCCCAGGAGGAAACAACGGTTGAGACCGACCTTTCCGTACTGCTGCAAAGCCTGTGCAGCGCCCTGTCCGACATGGGACAAACCGCCAATTTCGACGGACCGGCTCACCTGTCAATACCATGCCGGCCTATCGCTTTGCGTCGCGCTTTTCGCAACCTGCTGGACAATGCCATCCGCTATGGTGCGCGGGCCGATGTGACCCTATCGCTGGATAACGGCGAGGCGGTGGTTGAAATCGTGGATGATGGCCCCGGCATTGCAGAGGATATGCGCGAGAAGGTTTTTCAGCCGTTCTTCCGCCTGGAGGCATCCCGCAGCCGGGAGACGGGCGGCACCGGGTTGGGCCTATCCAGCGCCCGCGCCGTCATGCGCCGGCATGGGGGCGATATCACCTTGGACAATGCCCCGACGGGCGGTTTGCGGGTCCATGTGACGCTGCCGCTCGAGACGGATTAATCCCGGCTGTCGCGCCATTTGAAGTACCACGCCATGGTGCGGGAAAACGGCACCACCAGATCGTGCATGGGCCAGGGTTTCAAGGGCACCGCTGGCAGGGCCAATTCGCTTGCCGGCTTGCCCAAGGCGCGCTCTGCCATCATGCGGCCCACGGCCGTGCCCAAGGCGATGCCCCGGCCGCTATAACCCAGGGCCGCGATTATGCCGCCGGCCAACTCGTGATAGCGCGGCAGTCGTTCGTAGGTCATGGCGATAATGCCTTCCCAGACATATTCGATTTCCGGCCGTTCGATCTGGGGAAAGGCGATGTTCAGGCGCTTGATGGTAGACGTCGTCATGCGGTCCCGGGCGCCGGTGGTGAAGACCGGCGCCGATGTGGTCACGATGCGTCCGAAACGATCCTTGCGAAAGGCCCACAATGCCTGCCGTGTGTCGGAAAGGCCATGGTTACCCGGCAGAATACTCCTGGCCACATTATCCCCCAAAACGGTGGTTGCCAGGTGAGTGGAACGCAGGGGTATGATAGTCTGGCGCAGACTGGGGAACAGATTGCCCGTATAACCATTGGTGGCCAGGATTACTTTTTCGGCCCGGACGACGCCGCCCGCGACCTTCAGGCGCCATTTGTCACCCTCCCGGTCAATGGACAGCACGGGACTGTCCCCATGCACCGCCGCGCCCGCCGCCTGTGCCGCCCGCGCGAGGCCCAAGGAAAAGCTCAATGGTTGGATATGGCCGCCCGAACGATGCATCCAGCCGCCGTGATAGATGGGGCTGCCCGTCAGCTCCGCGGCCCTGGCGGCATCGAACATTTCCACCGGCGCGCCACGAGCGGCCCATTGGTCGTGTTTGGACTGTATCCCGCGCATGCGGGAGGCGCGATGGGCGGGCTGCAGCCAACCTTCCTGGGAGGCATCGCAATCTATCTCATGCTTGCGGATCAGATCGAATACCAGATCGGCGGAGCCCGCGACCATGTCGTTCAGGCGCTCGCCCCGTTCCCGACCGAAGGTGGCAACGGCGTCGTCGGGACTGTGGCGGCTATAGACCGGGATGACCTGCCCGTTGTTGCGGCCCGATGCGCCAAAACCGGGTTGCCCAGCTTCCAGCAGGACCACATCCGCGCCGCCCTCGGCCAAATGCAGCGCCGCCGATAAGCCGGTATATCCACCGCCCACGACAGCAACATCCGCCGCGCGCTCCCCCTGCAGGGCGGGACAGTCGGGTCCGGGCGGGGCGGTATGGGTCCATAGATTGGAACGGGGGTCAGCGGGATGCATTGGTGACAACTCCTGATTTACTGATCCAGCCCAGGACTGCTTGCCTGGCTGGGGTCAACACCTGCGGCATGTTTGCTTTTGCGGGCACGGGACAGGGTGCGGAAGGATTGATACAGCAATGCCATGAGGCCCAAACCCCCGCAGAGACCCTGCAACAACAGCACCGTCCAGAAGTACCAATACAGACCGGAACCCGGCAGCAGCAAAAACAATGGCGCCACGAAAAAACCGTTAGTCATGACCCGGTCGTTCAGATTTTCCAGGGCGGCCAAAAAACCGCCCCGGCGATAGCTTGCAGGGCCGGTTTGGGTTTCCATCCACAGGCGGAAAAACTGCAAGCGGTTGGAAATCATATCGTTATAGGTAAAAACCAGTGCCGCCGCGGCGCCGGCGACGAGCGGCCAAACAATCTCCGTTTCGCGCCACAACCCTATGCCGGCGGCCAGCGGCGCCGCCGTGTAGTAAAAGCGATCCGCGACACCATCATAGAATTTGCCCCAGTAACTGGCGCCATCGCTCAATCGGGCCAGATTGCCGTCCAGGCAGTCTCCGATAAAACACAGATAGTACAGCACGGCCACCGCCCAGCACAGACCGGGCGGCAGGGTCATCAACAAAACAATGGCCAATATCGCCAAGCCCAGACGCAGGCTTGTCATCTGGTTCGCGGTCCAGCCACGGTTGTAGAAAAACGGCGTCAGGGCGTCGCCGATGGGCCGGCCAATATGGCGCACGACAGCCATGTTGCGAACCTGGTTATTGAACGAGGCCCGCACATCCGCGCGGCTGATCGGCCGCCGGCCCGGATTATTTCCGTCTTCCGTCACCTCAGGCGGAGGCGGCCAGACGGCCGTTGATGACGTAATTCAGGATCCCCACCACCTGTTCCGGCGTCTCCGCCGTGGCCATCGCGGCGCCATCAACTTCTTTCAGGGCGTGGCGCAGGGAGGGATCATGCAGAGTGATAATCGATGTCCCCATGGCGGCGGCATAGCCGGCATCGAATGCGGCATTCCATTGCTTGTACTGATCGCCAAATCGCACGACAACGATATCGGCCCGGTCGATCAAGGTACGGGTACGGATGGCGTTGACCTTGGCACCCTTGTGATCGTGCCAAAAGGCCTGCTCCTCGCCGCCCAGTATGGCGACGCCGCAATCATCGGAAGATGCGTGGTTGGTGACGGGAGAGCTGAATTCAATGTTCAGTCCCGCCTTTGCCGCGCCGTCGGTGATGCGTTCCCGCCAATCTGTGTGAATTTCGCCGGATAGGTAAACGTCCCAGGTTGTTTGGCTCATGTCAGCCTCCAATCATTGTTCCAAAGTGCCGGTCAGTTGCGCCCGCTGCGAAACCTCCAGCCAATTGCCGTCAGGGTCCCGCACGAATGAATATCGGGTGGTGGTGCCGATGGTGCGGGGTACGCCGCCTTCCCGGCCGCCGCGGGCCAGAATGCCGGCATGTTCCAGATCGCATTTATAGATTTGCACCGTTGTATAGCGGTAACCGGTCGCGTTCTTGTCATCCGGGGTTTGCTGTACGCCCTTGTCTTCCACCAGAAACAGCACCGTGTCACCGGCGATCACCGTGTCATCGTCGCCCAATTGAAATTCCAGTGCGCCGGCCCAGTAGGCCTTGGCGGCGGCCAGGTCGCTGACCGCGATTTCGATACCGATGCGCTCGACGCCCCGATGCCCGACCGGCACGATATCCACCGCATTGCCGTCGGGATCCGTTAAGCTGGTCACCGATGCCGCGTCGGGGGACGAAATCATCAGGCGTCGGTAACCGGAAGGGGCCAGATCGGGCAGCGGGTCCCGGGCATGGTTGATCTTCAGGATTGAGCCGTTCATATGGTGGCGCAACTGATGCACACCGCCGCCCAGCTTGCCAATATGGTCAAACTCCAGACCCACGGTCTGCTGCCAGAACGCCAGCTGTTCCTCGCGCCGATTGGTATACAGGCCGATATCGAGATGCTGCTTCGCCAGATCCACCGAAACTCTCCTATCCTTGCAATGCCCGGCAGATATAGCAGAAAATACCAACCGACCAAGCGCCAACCTGCGTCGTCGCAAGAGGATCGCCCGTTGAGTTTTAATATCGCAGCCGCCGATGATGACTCTGCGAAGGCCCTGGCCGCCGCGCATTTACTTTGGGATTCCTCGCCCCATTTTCTCGGCTATCTCTATGCCGGGCATGAAGCGCGTGGTTTCCAGGATCTACAGTACCATTGGCTGCAAACCGCCGGATTATTGAGCCACCGCCACGCCCTTGCCGCCATCTCTGACAGCGGCCAGGAGATATTTGGTTTGGCGGCAGCCATGGGCGGCGATCAGATTGAGGGCCAGGCGGACGTCACGGCACAACATATGACGATCCTGGGAACGGAGCGGGAAATACCGGATTTTCACGAACGGCTGGAGATTTTGAGCCAAGCCCACACCACCGTTCCCCCACGTGCGCTCTATCTGCAAAACATCTCCGTCCGCGGACCCTTGCGCGATAGCGGCGTCGGCAATCGGCTGTTTCAGGCGGTCCTCAACCGGGCCCGGGCAGAGGATTATACCGCCCTGCATCTTGATGTGGTCAGCGATAACCCGGCTGTCGCCTTCTATCGCCGCCAAGGCATGGAGGTGTTCTCGGAGGGCCATTTACCAAGTCCGGGCGCGGGCAACGCCCAGTCTTCGCGCTATCGCATGGTTATGGACGTAGCGAACTCGCCTTAGGTGGCTTTTCTGCTTGTCGGAATGGTGTTATACGGCCCCGCACATCCCGCAAACCCGGATTTTGTTATGAACGATATTGCCGCCCAAGTGGCGCATCGCCGTACCTTCGCCATCATTGCTCATCCCGATGCCGGCAAGACAACGCTGACCGAAAAGCTGCTGCTGTTCGGCGGCGCCATTCAGCTTGCCGGCGCGGTCAAGGCCAAGGGCGATAGCCGCCGGGCCCATTCCGATTGGATGAAGGTTGAGCGGGAGCGGGGAATTTCCGTCGCGACCTCCGTGATGACATTCGACTATGCGGATTGCACCTTCAACCTGCTGGACACACCGGGCCATCAGGATTTCTCGGAAGATACTTATCGCACGCTTACGGCAGTAGACAGTGCGGTCATGGTGTTGGACGCGGCCCGCGGCATTCAGGAACAGACCCGCAAATTGTTTGAGGTTTGTCGCCTGCGCGATGTTCCCATCGTTACCTTTATCAACAAAATGGACCGGGAGGGGCGGGATCCGTTCGACCTGCTGGACGAGATTGAACAGGCGCTGGCCCTGGATGTGACGCCGGCCAGTTGGCCCATCGGCATGGGACGGCGCTTTCAAGGCTGTTACGATCTATTTTCCGACCGATTGGTCCTGATGGACAAAGCGGATAAGAACGTGATCAGCCAGGGCGAGGTCTGTTCCGGTCTGGACGACAGTAAGCTGGATGAGATGCTGGGCGAAAGCGCCGACACTCTGCGCGAAGAGGTGGAGATGGCCAAGGGCCTGTGCCCTGAATTCGATGCGGAGGCCTATCGCGAAGGCCACATGACACCGGTCTATTTCGGCTCCGCCATCAATAATTTCGGCGTCCGGGAGCTGCTGGCCGGTCTGGCCAAGCTGGCCCCGCCGCCGGGCCCCCGGCCCAGCGCCACCCGAGCGGTAGAGCCAACGGAGAATAAGGTTTCCGGTTTTGTGTTCAAGATTCAGGCGAACATGGATCCAAAGCATCGGGATCGCATGGCCTTCATGCGTATCTGCTCGGGCCATTTCCGCAAGGGCATGAAGTTGAAACACATCCGCTCCGGCAAGCAAATCAACATGCATAACCCCATACTGTTCCTGGCCCAGGAACGAGGCCAGGCCGAGGATGCCTATGCCGGCGATATCATCGGCCTGCCCAACCACGGCAACCTGCACATTGGCGATGCCTTGAGCGAGGGCGAGGAGCTGACCTTCACCGGCATACCTTCGTTTGCGCCGGAACTGCTGCAGCGGGTCGCCCCGGACGATCCCATGAAAGCCAAACATCTGGGTCGCGCCCTGCAGCAATTGGCCGAGGAGGGCGCGGCCAGCGTCTTCAAGCCGCGTCTGGGGGCAAATTGGTATGTGGGTGTCGTCGGGCCTCTGCAATTCGACGTGCTGGCCGACCGCATCGCCGCTGAATACGAGCTGCCGGTACATTTTGAAGCCACCAGTCTGTACACGGCACGTTGGGTGCAGACGCCGGACGAGGCCCTGTTAAAGCGTTTCGCCGACAAGGAACGCGCCGTGGTGGCGGATGATCACGAGGGCGACCTTGTCCTCCTCGCCCGCAACGCCTGGCATTTGGATGACCTGACCCGCGACTGGCCGGACCTGACCTTTGCCGCGACCAAGGATCAGACGGTCTGACGGCAAACCCGTTCTTGAGACCGGCCCTACCTTTTCCTGGTAGACAGTTGCATAATTCCATCAACGAAATTTCAGTGGTGGAGGCGCCGTCATGAACGAACCAGTGAACAACCAAATTCGACTCGCCGCCCGACCGGTCGGCCTGCCGAAGAGTAGTGATTGGTCATTGACGCAGGAGCCGGTCAGGAAACCCGGCGCCGGTGAAGTCGTCGTCAAAACCCACTATATCTCGGTTGATCCGGCGATGCGCGGCTGGATGAACGATATGGATAGCTACCTGCCCAAACTTGCGCTCGGCGACGTGATGCGGGCGCTTACGGTGGGCGAGGTGATCGAAAGCCACAACGATGACCTTGCCGTCGGCGATTACGTTGCGGGCGTCGGCGGCGTACAAGACTACGCGGTCGTGCAAGGTCAGGAGCTGATGAAGATTGATCTCGGTCTGGCCCCTCTTCAAGCCTACCTGAATACCCTTGGCATCGCCGGGCTGACGGCATATTGCGGATTAGTGAAGCTGGGTGAACCTAAGGCGGGGCAGACCGTGCTGGTTTCGGGCGCCGCCGGGTCGGTTGGCGCACACGTGGGACAGATCGCTAAAATCAAAGGGTGCCGGGTTATCGGTATCGCCGGCGGCAAGCGGAAATGCGATTTTATCGTTGACGAACTGGGGTTCGATGGTGCCATCGACTACAAGTCCGGGAACCTTTTCGAAAGCATCCCGCAACTCTGTCCGGACGGGGTCGATATATTCTTCGATAATGTTGGTGGCGACATATTAAACGCCGCGTTGGTGAATATTAATCACAGCGCCCGCGTTGTCCTGTGCGGCGGCATTGCAAACTACAACGCAACCTCGCCAAACCCCGGGCCGGCCGCCTATGGCATGCTGATCATTCGCAGCGCGCGGATGGAAGGGTATATCTACCTCGATTACCAAGACGAATGGCCCGCCATGATTAAGGAAATGGCGGCCTGGATGGCGGACGGCAAGCTCGAATGTCCCGATGACATTGTCCAGGGCGGCGTGTCGGTCTTTCCAGATACGCTATTGCGGCTTTTTTCAGGCGACAATTTCGGGAAGCTGATGATCAAGGTGACCTAAGCTGGCCAGCGCAAGCCGAAACAATCGGCCTTTGCCGCTCATTCGGCGCGGGGCAACGCATTGATCGCCTTTCTTTCACTATTGCCATGTGCGGCGGTGATCGTCGCCGTGCTGGCGTTGCGGCTGAGCGCCTTATCCGCGTCGATAATCGCACTCGTTACGGCCATGGCCCTCTGGGCACTTGGCATATTCTCACCCATTCAGCTCGACCAGTTAGGCAATGCGGTAACCGATGCCCTGGTTCTCGAATTACTGGTCGGGGTCGTCGTATATTTCGGACTGCTGTTCGTCGAAGTAAGTAGCCGCGGCGGCGGACTGGGCGCGCTGGGCAACGCAATCCAAACCTTGCGTTTGTCGCCACCCAAGGCGGTCATCCTCATTACCGTTGGGATCGGTGTGATGTTGGAATCCCTGACCGGATACGGCGTCTCCATGCTTGTCACGGTGCCCTTGTTGTTGCAGATCGTCAGCCGCACCAAAACGATCTGCCTGGCCTTGATCGGCATGAGCCTGATGTCGTGGGGGGCGTTGTCCGTGGCCGCGTTGCTTGGGGCCGAGCTTTCCGGTTTGACCACAGAGGCTCTTGCCGCCGCGATCCTAACCACCAGCGGGCCGATCGCCCTGGTTCTGCCCTTGTTTTGCCTGCTTATCATTCAGAACGTGAACCTAAGGGACGTTGTCTACGCCCTGTGCGCCGGTGGTGTACTGGTTTCCGGGATCGCGCTGACGTCGCGCTGGATCGGAGTGGAAGTCGCCGGCGTGGGTGGTGGATTGGCTGTCATTTTGTTTTCGCTCGTATTCTCAATGTCCAAGCAAAATCTGGGCAAGGCCCTGACCGCGCCAGCGATACTGCCATATGGTTTGTTGATTGCCGGTGTTGTTCTGCAGAAAATAATTGTGCCTTATCTGTATGCGATGGGCCTCGCGCCGGTGATCGATACCGGCCGGGTGTCATTCCATGTTCTCCAGTCACCCGGAATTGCCTTGCTCGTAATTTCATTGCTCTGTCTTTTGCTACAGTCAAATTCAACCAGGTCAAAATCTGGCCAACCGCTGTTCCAACACGTGACAGCGCGGTCATGGCGCGCGTTGGCCAGCATTTTATTCTTTCTGATAACAGCGCGCCTGCTGGTGGAAATAGGGGGCATAGCGGCGCTTTCCGGTCTGATGTCACAGCTGGGCCTTTACCCCGCCGTCGCTCTGATTACGGTTTTGGGCGGGATCGGGGCCTATGCCACCGGCAGCGGGGTCACCGCCGTTGCCTTGTTCATGCCAAGCGCCGCCGCGACCGGGGAAGGGTTCGATGCCCTGGCGCTTTTCGCTGCGTTGCAACACAGTGGTGCCGCCCATGTCGCCATGGCGTCCTTGCCGGTCATCGCCATTCTTTTGGCGGCCCTGCCCGATAGAGATGCCGCCGACGAGCAAATCGCCATACGAACCGGCCTTGGGCTCGCGGCTATTTGGATTTTGTTCGTCATTGCCAGTGGCGCCACACAGCTTGCGATGACGCGTTGAGTTAGATCAAATTTGAATAAGTGATCCAGCGGCGGTCGTCGCCAGCACATTGATACCGGGAAGTTCCGAAACAATCGATGCCAGGGTGTGGGGCTCGATCAGGGACAGGCCGGTGGAAAGACCATCCGCCAATGTCGCCGTTGGGGCCAGGACACTCAGGCTATCGAATTTCATGGACGGCAAGCCGTCACTTGGCAGAATTAAATGGTGCAGGGTGCCCTGCCGGTCAAAACGGTGCCCGGCAGCAGATGATGTAGCAAGGGCACGGTTTGCCAATCTTAACTTTGCCGCCGCGATGGCAATGGGCCAGCCCTGGCCCTGTGGGCCCGCACCATTGGATCTGATTTCACCCAGATCCACCAACGTGTCGGCAAATCCGCGACGGCGCAGAAGTTCGCTGACCCGGTCAGTAATGTAACCCTGGGCGATGCCATTCAGGGTTATGGCCATGCCCTGCCGTTGAAACGAAATTCGATCGCTTGCGATCATCACCCCGCGTTGATCAACCAGCCGGCGGGCCCCGGCAAGATCCATGGGCGATGGGGCGGTGCCACCCTGCCGGGCGTAGGCTTCGAACAATGGCTGGACAGTTACATCGAAGGCGCCGGCGGTCGTCTTTGAAATAGCCCTGGCTTCGCTGAGCAACCGCACCAGGTCAAGGGAGGGTTCTTTTAAATGGCCATCTCGATTAAGGCGCGAAACTTCCGAATTCGGCTCATATAGGGAGAATATATTCTCCAACCGATTAAGTTCCGCAATGGCGGCCCCCATGGCAGCCAGCGCCAAAGGTTTGTCTTCATGCAGCAACGTCATCCGCGCCTGTGCCCCCATGGCAATGCCGTTCCATCGGATTGGCGAAATCCGCTGGCCACCCGCCAATATGGTGGCGGTGGCGGTGGCGGTGGCGGTGGCGGACAGGGGCAGAGCCGATGCCAGAAGCGTGACAAATCGACGGCGGCTCATGCCGCGCGGGACTTTCCTAGCCATCGTGATGCTTTCCCTCGGTACCATCGACGGCGTTGCCATCGGCATGATCGCTGTCGTGATTGGGCACTCCGGCGTTCAAAATATAATCGTGAGGGATTTCGTGCCACGGCACCACACGGCCGCCATATTCATCGGTGAAGGCGAGGGCTTCACCCTCGTGGGCGAAGGGCACGGCTTCCGTCAGGCCCATGCCGCCGCGGCGGCGGCTGTGGATCACGAACCAGGCGTCGCGGGCTTCAATCCAGCTATCGTCAGACGGATGTTTCCAATCGCGCCCGCCGCCCATGTCATGAACATAGATTGCCGCGATATCCTTGGTTTCGTCCGGCAGCATGGTGAAAGCGACGGCATCGCGCACGGAGCTGAACCAAAGAGGTTTTTCGCTGTCGGCCTGGTGAATTTGCCCCTTGGGCCCGGGATGATCCTTGACGGTCATGTTGCAATAGAAGCCAACGGCATCGACGGTCAGGGCGCGGGGTACGGGGAGCGGTACCTCGTCGTCGATACAAGCGCTTAACAGCAGCAGGGGCAGAAACAGTGTGAAGATGCGGAGATTTTTCATGATTAGGGCTCCCTTCGTGAGAAAATAAGACCCGCCACCACCGTGGGTACGGCAACCCACAGGGCCAGACTGATCAGGCTGGCGATGGCCGTTGCTTGCCCGTTCGAAGCAAGACCGGCCATGCCCGTCAAGTTGGCGGTGACGTCAAAGGATGAGAGGTTCAACAGACGATATGCGTCCGCCGGATTGGCCAGCAGCAGGCCATTGAAAAGACCATTGCCAAGAAAATCGCCCCCCTTGGTCAGGACGCCCAGCAGGATAAAGTCATAAATCACCACCAGGCCCAGCCAGACCGACAGCGCCATGCCCGCGGCCGTGGCCCGTTCACGAACGAAGCTTGAAATGGTGTAGCCCAGACCGACGAACACGGCACCCAATAGGATCGAGCTGGCCATCATCACGCCATAGGCGCAGGCCTCTTGAGCCGTGATATTATCCAGCTGCCATGCGGCGAAAAGACCGGCCGCGCCATACCCCATTACCACCGCGACCGTCAGCACCACGAGATGACCGAGAAACTTGCCCATCAAGAACTGCCACCGGCGCACGGGATAGGACAACAGCAATAGCAGCGTACCCCGTTCGCTCTCGCCCACCACAGCATCGTACGACAGCAACAAACCCAGCAATGGCAGCAGAAATACCGTTAAGCTGGACAGGCTGACCACCGTGACGCCGAGGGGCGCGACGCCGACCGTGCCGACCGGAGCGCTGCCCAGATAGGCCAGAGTCAGGGCAAAACCAGCCAGCACCAGGGTCGCCGACAGCACCCATTTGTTACGCAGGGCATCGAGAAATTCCTGCCTGGCGATGACAAAAGCGGCTCTCATTGTTCCGTGCCTCCCTCGGCCTTTCCGGTATTTCCCTGCTTGCTGTAATGGGAATAAATGCGGTCCAGATTTGGCAGTTCAATCTGCAAATCCTCCACGCCTCGGGTACGGCAGACCAATTCAATCAAGGCCATTTTCTGTTCCGGGGGACAGATGAATTCGACAGTCCGCCCGTTGATGCGGTTACTTTGCACATCCGCCAGGTCAGCCAGTTTTTCGCGAACCGCCCCATCGTCGCCGCTGACCCGAATGCGCACCGGCAGCCCGGTCTGTACCCGCAAAGCGGACAAATCACCCTGGGCAATACACTTGCCCTGCTGCAAAACCAACAGGCGGTCCACATGGGGCTCCAGTTCCGCCAAGGCATGGGATGACAGGATTACAGCGGCGCCAGCCTGCCGCCGTTCATCGATCAAGCGATAAAACGTACGGGTGAAATCGGGATCTAACCCTGTGGTGGGTTCGTCGAGCAACAACAATTCCGGTTTCCCCAACAATGCCTGCGCGAGACCAAGCCGTTGGCGCATACCCTTGGAATATGCTTTTAGCCGTTTGTGCGCAGCATCCGTCAATCCGACCGAAGCCAGCTGTTCTGGGCATTTCCGGACGTCGCTCCCTTTCAGGCGAGCATAGAACCGCAAAGCCTCAAGACCGCTCATGGCGCCTGAAAAGTTAACCGCCTCGGGCAGGAAACCCCACCGTTGGGCCACGGCACCGTGCAGCCCACCGGACGGATTCATACCGAAGACCTTTGCCTTACCGGCGCTGGGTTCGATCAGACCCAAAATAATTTTCATCAATGTGGTCTTGCCCGCGCCATTGTGGCCGATCAGACCGAGAGCCTCGCCGGGCCGCAGTTCCAGATCTATGCCATCCAGGGTCCGTACCCCGTCATAGGATTTCTTAATTTCCTTCAGGCTTACGATTGCGTCTTCTGTCATGGCATTCGCCTTCATGGCCGAACCCTTTTCCAAGTCGGCATTTCAGGGGGCGGCGTCATCAGGGGCGCGCTGTCCATCACGCCACCGGGCAGCAGGGCCGGAAACCGGCTCTGCGCGAAACGCAGGATTTGCATCGCCGGGCTATTCAACAGCAATTTGGCCCGCCGGTGCCGCCAGACCACATGGTCCACCAAATCATTGGGGCGATAGGTGGCATCGGCGATACCGTTACCGTCCAGATCAAAGGTGGGATTGTCGCTCCAATAATTGCCCCGCCCCTTCCTGGACCAATCCAGCACCCGGCTGCCGACATATTTGACCTGGGTGCGGTTATTGATAAAGGCATTGGCGACGATGTTGTTACGCTCGGACCCAGCGGTGAAATGCACCCCGATGGGGCACCCTTCGAAGCGGTTGGCGTTAAAATCGTTCTTGGAAGAATTATAGATGAAAACACATTTGCCGCTGCCCCGATCGACCCAGTTTTGGGAGATGGTGGAGCTGTTGGTGAAATTCAAAAGAATGCCGTGGTCGCGATCATTGCGCGAAATATTGCCGCGCACGGTCAAACCACGGGAATACATCAGGGCAAAGCCCACATGATTGCCGACGGATAGATTATTGGAAACCTCGCTGTTGTTGGCGTACATGTAATGCACCGCAATGCGCACATTGCGAAACGTATTGCCCACGAAGCGATTGCGTTTCGAGGTGTTGACGAAAATACCGTCACGGCCGTGGCTGATCGAATTATCAATCACCTGAGCACCAGGCGCATTCCAAAGAGAGACGCCGTTGCCCCGTTCATTGACCCTTAGATCCGTTCGCCCGACGATCCGGTTGCCGCGAACAATGGCATCCGTTGAGCCGAAAAGATAAACGCCGAAAAGATTGCCCGATAGCCGGTTGTCTTCGACCAAGGCGCCCGTGCCGGTCTTTTCGATGAATATCCCGGCATCCATTGTCTCCAGGCTGTGACCGGAATTCGTGATGGTCAGACCGCGAACCGTGACCTTGGGCGCCGTTATGCGGATCGTAGAGCCCGTGCCGTTACCCTTGATCGTGGCTCCGTCTTGGCCAAGCAAGGTTATGGAGCGATCCAATATGATCGGGCCGTGATGAATGCCTGGGGCCAGCAATAATCGATCGCCCGGCCGCGCCGCCACGATGACCGCGCGCAGATCGTCGGCGCCGGGTTGGACAGTGCGCGCCATGGCTTGCGCGGCCGGAGCGGCGGCGATACCCGACAGTATCGCCGCCACGACCGTCACGAACCTGATGACCAGTTTGGTTGTCATCGGAGCCGTACCTTTAGGTCTTTTCGACTAGCATGCGGCCCCGCATTTCCATATGCAGGGCATGGCAGAACCATTGGCAATAGAACCAATGCACGCCGGGCAGATCGGCGGTAAAGGTGACGGAAGCGGTGGCTAGCGGCGCCACCTCCATGCAGACGCCATAGTTGGCCAGGGTGAAACCATGGGTCAGGTCATCCAGATCGTCCATATTGGTGACGATCACCGTGACCTCGTCGCCCTGCTTCACCTTGAACTGCTCCAGGCTGAAGGACGGCGCCACCGAGTGCATGTAAACCCGCACCTTGTTGCCG
The DNA here is from genome assembly GCA_018667855.1 of Rhodospirillaceae bacterium. Classification (GTDB taxonomy): domain Bacteria; phylum Pseudomonadota; class Alphaproteobacteria. The sequence continues at coordinate 4,064 of JABIRL010000010.1, read as the reverse complement.
TCCCGGATGACATGCTCCGCCTCATCCAGATCGACGCCATCCTTTTTGGCTTGCGCCGTACAGACAGCCCAGTACGGATCGCCCCGTTGCCAGGTCTTGGCCGGGTTGACCACGGAACGGTGCACGATAATGCAGTCATGGGGCTCGCCGAATGTCGGGCCATCATGCACCACTTTCATCTTGCTGCCGGTGATGTCGATCAGCTGCTCGTTCTCCGGTTTCAACGGACCCACATTGATGAAGCGGTCCTTGGAGAACTTGTTCAACGAGATCAGCCATTTGCCGTCGGCATTCTTGGTCTCACCCATGGATGTGTGGTTATGGCCTGGCTGGTACTGCACATCGACCTTGTCCAGGATGGGATCGACCTTTTCGCCCCTGAAGGCGCGGATGGCCTTGTCGATGTTCCATTTCGCCACCTGGCTATCCAGGAACAGGGTGGTGAAGCAATTACCCTTGCCATCAAACGCCGTATGCAGCGGACCCAGGCCCAGTTCGGGCTCGGCCACCACCGTATCGCGGGGTTTGATCTTGTCGGCGAACAACGCGGGGAACGTGGTCACATCCAGAACCGTCACGGTCGGCGACAGTTTGCCGTTGATCATGATATGACGGCCGTCCGGCGCGCTGTTAACACCATGCGGGCTGTTGGAGACCGGCACATAGCGGGTGTATTTGGAGCCCTTGCGGCCGTCCAACACCGGAACATCGCCTTCAAAGGTCTTGAAGTCACCGGCCTTGACCCCGGCCTCAATCGCCTTGATGTCAAAGATGACGGCCCAGTCCTGTTCATTGGCCGTCATTTCCGTCAAAGTCACGCCTTCTTCGCCGTTGTAGCAACTGGCGACCGCGTAGAGACCCTGGTAGTCGGCATCCACATTGTCCAGATTGCCGTCCACCATGACCTGCCAGGCGACTTTCATGGTGTCGCCGTCAATGGCGGAAAATACCGCATGATACTTTGTCGGATCATCCAGGTCGCGGCCATCATTGGGCAACGGCACCCGATGTTCGCCGTTGGCAAAGACGTAGCCGGTGCGGGGATACTTCTGTGGCCGCAGGCCATGGATATCGGCGGCATTGGGAATGGATATGACCTTATCCACCTTCATTACGTCACAGCGAATACGGGCCACACGGGTATTGGCCTTGTCGTTGACGAACAGATAACGGCCGTCATAGGTGCCGTCGGTGAACGACATATGCGGATGATGGGTATCGCCGTTGGCATGCAGGCCACCCTTGTCCGCCAGGAAGGCTTTTTCCTTGGGCAGCATGTTCTCGGTCAGGATCTGGATGCTTTCATTGGTCTGCCCCCAACCGGTCGCGCTGCAACGGTTAAAGACCGGAATGCGCATCAATTCGCGCATGGACGGCAGGCCAATGATACGCACCTCGCCTGATTGGCCGCCGGACCAGAAACCGTAATATTCGTCCAGCTCGCCGGGCATGACCGCCGCCTTGTTGCCGGCGGCGGCGGCGGGTTGCGGCGCCAGCATGGTGCCGGCCGCGGTGCCCAGGCCGCCGGCCACGGCCAGACCGCCAATGGTGGCGGTGGTCGCGGTAGTGCCCAATAGCGCGCGCCTGGATACTTCAACTTTCGCTTTCGAGGTTTCAGTCATTTTACACTTCCTTCTCTCAGGTACCGCCGGTGGCATCAGCCGTTCCGGCAATTCACGGCAAGACGCGCCGTCTCAGTCTGCCGCCTCCGCTTCGTGCCGGAGCGAGGGCGGCGGTTTCAAAATCTCGGCCTGGCGATGCTCTCGTCTCAGACGCTTCTTGATCATCACCGGACATTTGTGGTCGTCGTAGTAAAGGGCCTGGCAATGCAGACATTGCAGGCATTCGTTGGGATTGATCTGACCGTTTGGATGGATGGCCTGGACCATGCATTCCGCCTTGCAGCGTTGGCAGGGTGTGCCGCATTCGGGATAGCGGCGCAGCCAATCGTTCATCCGCATGCGGCCGGGAATGCCCAGGGCGCCGCCCAGGGGGCAGAAATAGCGGCAATAGGCCCGCTCCACGAACAGGCCCAGGCCCAATACAGCAAGGGCGAACAGGACGAATGGCCAGGCCCGGGCAAACTTCAAAATGATCGACGTCTTGAAGGGTTCGACCTCGGCCGCCATCTCAGCCATCTCAAACGAATAGAGGGAAAGACCAAGGATGCCCAAAAAGATGACATACTTCAGCGGCCACAACCTCTCGTGCAGGGCCCAGGGAACGGCCAACTGCGGTATTTTCAAGACGCGGGCCGCCTTGTTTAGCAATTCCTGCAAGGCGCCGAACGGGCAAAGCCAGCCGCAATAGACCCCGCGTCCCCAAAACAACAGCGATACGGCCACGGAACCCCAAAGAATGAAGATCAAGGGATCGACAAGGAAGAATTCCCAACGGAAGTCATTCAGCAAGGCATCGAAGAAGGTCATGGTGTTGACGACCGACAGCTGAGCGTTTGCGTAAAAGCCAAGCCAGACCACCGTGTAGAACAAAAAGACGTTCCGCAGCCAGACTGTCAGGCGCGGGCGCCGCACCAACCAATCCTGGAAGAAAAACACAGAGGTCAAGACACAGAGCGAGGCGACCAGGATAACGATGTCGACAATCCGGTTGCGCCAGATCTTGACCCACAGCGGCGTTTCAACGGTCGGCTTCAGACTGATGGGCGTCGGCGCCGCGGCTGTTTCCACGGCTTGCCGAAGCAAGTAGCGCTCTGGCGGCTGGTAGCCCAGATCAAAAGTCGTGAAGGCCTTTTTGATGGGGCCGATGGCGCGATGCACCAGCAATTGCAGGCGCCATGGCTTTGCCGGATCAAATTCACTCTCGACCGGGATCAGAAACAGGCCAATCTCCGGAAATCGGCCGGCGCCGGCGGCTTTGATCTCTCCGATCCGTTTGTGATACTTGTCCCGGAAGCGGACGCTGATATCGCCCTGGATCAATTGAATACGGTCAAAGATACCGCCCCGCACATAACCGGATCCCTTGAATGAATATCGCCCCCGACCGGCGATGATGATGGCCTGCTGACCAGGCGCGGCGGCTTTTCCCAAGTTGGCGTACTCACCCGGACCTAACAGGCTAAGCCCGATGGTCGGAATAGAGGCGACGGCGGCATACAAATCGATAAACGTTAGGTCGGGCGCACCCAACTCCGGTCTGGCGATCGCCGCCTTGCCGCCGCCCATTGCGAAAGCGTGATTGACATCGTCAAGGCTCAGCCTCAAACGCCGGACCGAGCCGTCGCCCAGCAACGTTTGCCAGTCTTCGGCTACGGCTTTCCCAAGGCGGATCGAGACATTTTCCCGCGGCGCAACGTCCGCAACCGCTTCCGCTGCGTTCCTTTGCCGCAATATCTTTATGGCGGACCGGATGATGGTGTCATCGATCACCATGACCGTCACCGTGGCGCCCGACACAATCTCCAGATTGCCGTGGCTCTTCTTGTGGGCGACAAACTGCAAGACATCCAGACCGATATAGCGGTCGATAAATTCGTGGATGCGATTTTCCGGAATGCCGACCAGGACAATAGGCTCGTGATGCTTGACCATGCGGGCGCCAGTGATGACGCCTGCCGTGCTAACCCCGACCACCACATGGATCGGCTTTCCCGAGTAGCCAATGGCGCTGACCGTTGTGGAATTCAAAAAGACATAGCCCAGCGCCGCATCACCCTTGTAGGCGACGGCGGATGGCGGCGAACCTTCCACGGGGCCCAGCCTCGTGGCGCCGGGCATGATGTTCGCCAGCTCATACTTTTTGGAAAAATCCGATAACTCGTAGGCCGATGCATGCTGCGGGGTCAGCAATCCGACAAACGTGATCACCATAATTGCAGCGATGATACGACCGTAGAGTCCGATGTTTTGCCTTTGTAGAACCATAATCGCGACGTCTTTCACCGCCTGCATTTGCCGTCTCGCCATACATAGTCACGGACGTGCGAGGTTCAATTTGACCTGCCTCAAATTGGCCTGCGACATAAGCGCGCAAAACCGGCGGGACGGACAAAATGACCTGGCCAGAAACAGTTTCAGTGGCGGGGCATTAGGTTCTAACCT
>JABIRL010000144.1 GCA_018667855.1 Rhodospirillaceae bacterium | reverse complement strand
GCGGTATCGGTATCGGCCCGGGCCAGCAATTCTTCGTAGGTCGCGGGGTTGCCGTCCTTGTCGAGATGGGGACGCGCCCGGTCGGCCTCGATGAAATACGACCAATCTTCCAATGACCCATTCAGCATGGGCGTATGGGAAATTCCAACGCCCAGTACGATCTCGGCCATTACGACGCGCCCAAATGCGGGATGACGTCACGACCGAAGCGTTCAATCGTTTTCATGATTTCCTTGTGCGAGGGACCTCCCGAATGAGCATGGCGCAGGCGGAGGAGGAAATAATCACTTCCCATGGCCTCGCTCCACCGTTTGAATTCAGCGATGCAGGTTTCGGGTGATCCCGTGATGATGCGATCCTTCCACATGGTTTCGAACTGGAAGTCGTCCTCGGACTCGATGCCTTTGAAAGCTTCGGCACCATTGCGCCAATAGTATTTATAGGCCGCCATGGCCTCCGGCCCGTAGACCCGGGCGGCGTCCTCCAGACTATCGGCGACCCAGGCATCGCGCATCATGATAATTTCCGGTTTGCGTCCGGCGGCTTCAGCGGCGGCACGATACAAAGACGCCGCTTCGATTGACGGCTCCAACGGCATGCTGGGGCTGAAAACAAGGGCATCGCCCAGGCGCGCCGCACGTTCAAGCGCGGCCGGCACCCAGGCGCCGATCCACAGCGGCGGTCTCGGCCGTTGAATTGGCCGCGGCAGGATCCTTACATCGTCAATATCGAAATGCTTGCCATGGTAGCTGAAACGTTCTCCGGTCCATGATTTCTCGAGGATCTCAAGAGCTTCCACGAAACGTCCCACGCGGTCTTTCTTGTCAACACCGAACGCACGGAAATCGGCATCCTGATAAGCGATGCCGACACCGAAGGCGACCCGTCCACCGGACACAATATCAAGGGTCGCCACATCCTCGGCCACATGCAGGGGATGGTGCAGGGGCAGCAGCACGACCGAGGTACCGATCTGAATACGCTTGGTCCGCGCCGCGACGGCGGCGCAGACAATCAGAGGAGACGGCAGGAAGCCGTCCCGGTCCTGATGATGTTCACCGAAGAAAAAACCATGGAAGCCGCAATCCTCCGCCAGTTCCGCCTCGGCGATAGCCTCGGCGACACAGCGGTCAAGGTCATCGCCGCGCGGCGGATTGGCGACTGAACTGTAAAGTCCCAGCTTGATCATGGCGCTGCTCAACTTTCAGGAAGCGCCAGGTCCTCCGGCAGAAGACCGCCGCGAAGGTCTTCCGAGCGCTCGACCCGGATCAACACGGCGAAACCCTTCTTGTCGGGATCGGCGTCGCGCTCCGGCTGCACCATATTGTTCCAGACCTGTTCATAGGCCGCACCTTCGCTGCAAAGCTCCGCCGTGCCGTAAAATCGCGCGATGCCGCCAACGGGCAGCAAGCCATTGCCGCCACGGGCCACGGCACTCAGCGCGGGATTGCGAAAATAGACCATCAATTTTGCGCCATCTTCCAAGGCATCGCTCGACGCACGACCGCCGCGATCCCAAAGTCCAAGGGTGTCGCCATCCACAACCTGGATGCTGCCCCTGGGGCTAACATGGGGAAAACCATCTTCGCGGATCGTTCCCACCAGGCAAACATTCTGGGGAAACGCGGTGTTGATGGGTTCGTGCAGGGCTTCCGGAATTTTACTCATTGTTGGTCCTTTGAAAGTCGATATGTCGGGAAATGATCTCAAGAGCAGAAGGTGTCAGGCGGAGTTGAAGACGCAATGATGCTGAATTGTAATCCACGACGTGGCCATTTTGCACATTTAAATGGGCGATTGCCGGCGCCGCTGATAAAGGACCTCTTTCCATAACCTTTTCTTTTGGACATAATCTCCATCTAACTGAAAAAAATAGACAGTGGAGGTCTGTAATGAAACGTAAAATAGTTGCAATTGCATCCGCCGTTTCCTTGATCGGCTTGATGCTCGGCGCCGAGGCGGCGCTGGCACAGAAGAGCGGCGGCGTGCTGAAAGCCTACCATCGCGGCACACCGCCCAGCGGCTCGATCCATGAAGAAGCCACGAACTCAACGTTGACACCGTATATGGGCGTGTTCAACAACCTGATCATGTATCGCCAGGATGTGGCCAGGAACAGTCTGGATACCATCGTGCCGGATCTGGCCAAGAGCTGGTCGTGGAGCGATGATCTCACCAAGTTAACTTTCGACCTGCGTTCCGGCGTAACCTGGCATGACGGAAAACCGTTCAGCGCCAAGGACGTACAGTGCACCTGGGATATGCTGCAGGGTAAGCGCAAGGCCAAAATGCGGAAAAACCCGCGCAAGGCCTGGTATAAGAATCTTGAAAAAGTAACCACCGACGGCAATCTCAAGGCCACCTTTCATCTCAAACGCCCACAGCCAGCCTTTTTGGCACTGTTGGCATCCGGTTATTCACCGGTCTATCCCTGCCACGTGACGCCGAAGAAAATGCGTACCCATCCCGTCGGCACGGGACCGTTCAAGTTCGTCAGCCTGAAGCAGAACGAACATGTGAAGTTCACCAAGAACCAGAACTATTGGAAAAAGGGCCAGCCCTATCTTGATGGCGTCGAATGGACCATCATCAAGAGCCGGGCGACCCGGGTTCTGGCCTTCATCGCCGGCAAATTCGACATGACCTTCAACGTGGACGTAACCGTTCCCCTGCTGAAGGAAGTGAAGAGCCAGGCACCGCATGCGATTTGCGAATTGGTGACGACTAACGTCAGCACCAACCTGATCGTCAATCAGTTCAAACCACCATTCGACAATGCCAAGATCCGCAAGGCCATGGTCTTGGCGATCGACCGTCAGGCCTTCATCGATATTTTAAGTGAAGGTCAGAACGTCCAGGGCGGCGCCATGATGCCTCCGCCACAAGGTGTCTGGGGCATGCCGCCGGAATTCCTGAAAACCGTGGCCGGCTACAACCCGGATATTGCCGGCAACCGTGCTGCGGCGCGCAAGATCATGGAAGGCCTCGGCTACGGCCCGAACAAACGGCTCAAGGTCAAGGTCTCGACCCGCAACATCGCGGTTTATCGTGATCCTGCCGTCATCCTGATCGATCATTTGAAAGAGATCTATATGGATGCCGAACTGGATACGGTCGAAACCTCGAATTGGCATGCCAAGGTGGCCCGCAAGGACTACATGGTGGGCCTGAACCTGACCGGCATCGGCGTGGATGATCCCGACGCCAACTTCTATGAAAACTATTCCTGCGGTTCGCAGCGCAATTACACGGGCTACTGCAAACCGGAAATGGAAAAACTGTTCGAGAAGCAGTCCATGATGACTGACCAGGCCGCGCGCAAGAAGCTGGTCTGGGAAATCGACAAGAAACTGCAGGAAGATGCGGCCCGGCCGATGATCTCTCACGGTAAGGCGGCACAATGCTGGCAGCCCCATGTCAAGGGCTTCGTTACCCATGTGAACAGTCTGTACAATAACTGGCGCATGGAAGACGTCTGGATGGACAAATAGTCCGGCGCTCTTCAAGCTAATAGCTGGGACGCTCATTTTTGGGCGTCCCAGCGGGCTTGGATTTAGTCTGAACGTTAATTGCTTTTCATAGCGAACATGGCCCCAGGAAAAGGGAGATAGACGTGGGCACCTATTTGGTGAAACGTTTTTTATTGATGGTCCTGACCTTAATCGGGATCTCGATCATCATCTTCGTCCTGTTGCGGCTGATGCCCGGCAACATCGCCGATATCATGTTCGATTCAGCCGGTTTCGTTGACCCGGCGGAAAAGGCCGCGATCGAAAAGGAACTCGGTCTGGATCTGCCTATCCCGGTGCAATACTACCATTGGATCAGAGGCCTTTTGGTCTGGGATCTCGGCTTTTCCTATGTCTCGGAAATGCCGGCAATCGATGAATTGGGACCGCGCATTCCGATCACCGCGAAACTGGCGGGGCTGGCCTTGGGCTTTTCAATATTGTTCGGCCTGCCCCTCGGCGTCATCAGCGCCGTGAAGCAGGATACCGCGCTGGATTACATACTGCGGGTCATCTCATTGAGCGGATTGTCCCTGCCGTCATTCTGGCTGGCTCTGCTGATCCTAATGTTCTTCGTGACCGTGTTCGGCGATATCCCCATCTACCTGGATCCACCGGAAAACCTTTGGGATGAACTGGTGCTTTATTCGATACCGGCGGCGGCAGTCGGTTTCCGCTCCTCCGCCCTGATCATGCGGCTGACAAGATCCTCCATGTTGGAGGTTATGCGGCAAGACTATATCCGCACGGCGCGATCCAAAGGCGCGTCGGAAAATTCCATCAACTATCATCATGCCCTGAAGAACGCGGTGCTGCCCGTGACCACGATCATTGGTATCGAGGCGGCATTTCTGATCGGTGGCCTGATTATCACCGAAACGGTTTTTAACATTCCCGGCGTGGCGCATTTTCTGGTCGAGGCAATTTTAATGCGGGACTACCCCATCGTCCAAAGCCTCGTCATGCTAATCGCCGTGGTGACCGTGCTCGTCAACTTCCTGGTTGACTTGTTATACGCGGTGCTGGACCCGAGGATTAAATATGCCGAATAGCCCGCATCGATTTCATCCAGCAAAGGACCGGTATTATGGTTGATATTGACCATCAAGCCGAACTCATCAAAGCCGGCGCGCATGTCTCCAGCCGCTGGGATAAGTTGGCATTTTATACACGCCGCTATCCCTTGGGCGCTATCGGTGCGGTGATCATGGCAATTTTTGTCTTCACCGCCCTGTTCGCCGACTTCATCTCTCCGCATGACCCATTGCAGACCAAGGCGTCTGCCTCGCTATTGGCGCCGAGCGGCGAATTCATCATGGGTGCCGACATGATGGGACGGGATATGTTTAGCCGCATCATTCATGGCGCCCGTATTTCACTGACCGTAGGTGTCGCCTCGATCATGCTCGGCGGCACGATCGGCGCCCTGGTCGGGCTGATGTCGGGCTATCTGCTGGGCTGGTTCGACCTTCTCATGCAACGCATTATCGATATCATGCAGGCGCTGCCGTTATTGGTGCTCGCCCTCGTGATGGCGGCTTCGCTGGGGCCGTCGTTGCAAAACACGGTGATTGCCATATCCATTCCCTTGATACCGAATGTGGCGCGGGTGGTGCGCTCGTCTACCCTTTCCTTGCGCGAGATGCCGTTTGTCGAGGCTGCGCGGGCAGCGGGGATGAGCGAACTTCGCGTGGCTCTGCGCCATGTCCTGCCCAATACCCTGGCGCCTCTGATTGTGTTGTTCACGGCCCAGCTTGGCGCCGCAATTCTGGTCGAAGCCTCGCTATCCTTCCTCGGCCTGGGCGTGCCGGAGCCGCATCCGTCCTGGGGCCGCATGCTTTCAGAATCCGCCGCGGAATATGTACGGGTCGCCCCCTGGCTGGTCGTCTTTCCCGGTCTCGCCATCAGTCTGGCCGTGTTCGGGACGAACCTGTTCGGTGATGCCTTGCGCGATATCCTCGACCCCCGGCAACGTAGTTAGACGGGGCGAACATGGTCGATACCGCGAACAAGGATACCGATACCGTCATATCCGCAGCACCCCATGGCGATGAACTGGCGCTGGAGGTAGAAGGTCTACAGACCTATTTTTACACCCGCCAAGGCATCGTCAAGGCGGTGGACGGCGTCTCCTTTAATCTTGGCAAGGGCGAAACCCTCGGCATCGTGGGCGAGTCAGGCTGCGGCAAAAGCATCACCGCCCTTTCCATCATGCGTCTGGTACCCGACCCGCCCGGGCGTATCGTCGGCGGACAGGTCACCCTGGATGGCAAACCGCTTCTACAACTCGAAGAATCCGAAATGCGTGATATCCGCGGCAATGATATCTCGATGATATTTCAGGAACCCATGACTTCCCTCAATCCGGTCCTGACCATCGGCTTCCAAATCGCCGAATCCCTGGTCCTGCATCAAGACTATTCCAAGTCCCAGGCCTTGGAGCGGGCCGTCGAGATGCTGGACCTGGTTAGGATCCCGGAGCCGGCACAGCGGGCCAGGGAATACCCACATCAGCTATCGGGGGGTATGCGGCAACGGGCCATGATCGCCATGGCGCTGGCCTGTAATCCCAAGGTACTGATCGCCGATGAGCCGACGACTGCGCTCGATGTCACCATCCAAGCACAAATCCTCGACCTGATCGTACAATTGCAGCAACAGCTGGGCACGGCGGTCATATTGATTACCCATGATCTGGGTGTGATCGCGGAAACCGCACAGCGGGTCATCGTCATGTATGCCGGACGCAAGGTCGAGGAAGCTGACGTGGAACCGCTTTTCGCGGAACCCATGCACCCCTACACCCATGGTCTGATGGCCTCGGTTCCGCAACTGGCCATCATGGGCGACGAGGGCCAAACCGCCACCGAACGGTTGGAGGAAATTCCAGGCATTGTACCGCCCCTGAACAATCTACCGCCCGGCTGTGTTTTTGCCCCCCGTTGCCGTTTCGCGGACGACCGTTGCAACGCCGAGTATCCGCCCTACGAAGAAAAACGTCCCGGACATTGGGCCGCCTGCTGGCATTCGGAACGTTTGTATGGAGGCGGCGCATGAACGACGGAGCACGGGCGCCGTTGCTGGAAGTCAGCGGCCTGAAGAAACATTTTCCGGTTAAGAAAGGCTGGTTGTCGCCTAGCGCCAAGGTATACGCGGTCGATGGCGTCAGCTTTCACATCAACCAGGGGGAAACCCTGGGTCTGGTGGGAGAGAGCGGCTGCGGCAAATCGACCGTCGGCCGCACCGTGCTTCGTCTGCTCGATCCCACCGAGGGCAACATCAAGCTTCAGGGCAGAGATATCACGCATTTGAGCAAGACGGATATGCGTCCGGTCCGTCGTGATATGCAGATTATCTTTCAAGACCCCTATTCGTCGTTGAATCCGCGCATGTCGGCGGGACGCATCGTCGAGGAAATGCTGCGTGTCCATGACATCGGCACGCCGATCGAGCGCCAGGAGCGCGTGGCGGAATTGTTCGAGCGGGTGGGCCTGCGCAAAGCCCAGATGGACAGCTTTCCACATGAGTTTTCCGGCGGCCAACGCCAACGTATTGGCATCGCCCGGGCCCTGGCATTGAACCCAAAGGTTATCATCGGCGACGAACCCGTATCCGCCCTTGATGTCTCGATCCAGGCCCAGGTCATCAACTTGTTGATGGACCTGCAGGCGGAATTGAACCTGTCCTATCTGTTTATTGCCCATGATCTGGCCGTGGTTGAACATATCAGCCACCGCATCGCGGTGATGTATTTGGGCAAGATCGTCGAATATACCGACAAGAAAACCCTTTTTACCAATCCACAGCACCCCTACACCGAGGCGCTGCTTTCGGCCGTGCCTATTCCCGACCCGACGGTCCGGCGCAAGAAGACAATTCTGCAAGGCGATGTACCCAGCCCGATCAACCCGCCGCCCGGCTGCCATTTTCATACCCGCTGCCCCTACGCCGAGGAACGCTGCAGGGCCGAAGAGCCGCCCCTAACGGAATTCGGACCCGATCACCTGGTATCCTGTCACTTACGATAACAAGATCCATTCGTTAGGATGTCGTCGCGGAATTTTCAAAATCAGTCGGCGGCATATCTTGGAAGGAACGAACTCATGGGCTTGCTGGTTGACGGCGTCTGGCGTGAGGATTGGTATGACACGGACAAGTCCGGCGGCCGCTATGAACGGTTCGAATCCACTTTTCGAAATTGGATCTCTACCGATGGCGCGCCGGGGCCGAGTGGCCGGGGCGGCTTCAAGGCGGAAGCGGGACGCTATCATCTATACGTCGCAGATTCCTGTCCCTGGGCCCACCGCACCCTGATTTATCGCAAACTCAAAGGCCTGGAAGACATAATCTCCATCTCCATCGCCGATGCGGTCAAACATCCCCAAGGCTGGCACTTCCATGAGGGCGAGGGCTTGATCCCGGACTATGTAAACGGCGCCACCCATGTGCATGAAATCTATACCAAGGCGGAGCCGAATTATTCCGGAAGGGTCACCGTGCCGGCGATATGGGATCGGGAGATGGAGACCATCGTCAACAACGAATCTTCGGAAATCATCCGCATGTTCAATAGTGCGTTTGATCAGTTGGGCGCCAGCGGTCCTGATCTATACCCGGAAGCCTTACGGACGGAGATCGATGCCGTCAATGAACGCATCTACCACAACGTGAACAATGGCGTTTACCGGGCCGGCTTCGCCACCAGCCAGGCAGCCTATGACGATGCTGTTTATCCGTTGTTCGAAACCTTGGATTGGCTGGAGGGACGTCTTGCAACGACGCGCTATTTGCTAGGCGAGAACCTGACGGAAGCAGACTGGCGTCTGTTCCCGACCCTGCTGCGTTTCGATCTGGCCTATTACGGCAACTTTAAATGTAACCTTCGGCGCATCCAGGATTATCCCAACCTTTGGGGATATACACGGGAGCTTTACCAGGTTCCGGGTATTGCCGAGACCATCGACCTGCAACGGATGAAGGCGGGCTATTACACCATCGCCGCCGTCAACCACACGCAGATCGTACCCGCCGGCCCTGTTATTGATTTCATGGCGCCGCACGGACGCGGTTGATCAGGCCTAATCGCCGGTTCGAAACACCAGAAGATAGGGGACGGCCGGATTGTTGCTGGTGTCTCGAAATGCGTTGTGGCGATAATTCGGTGAATTGAACCAGATGGCGTACGTGCTGTTCGGTCGCAGTTTGACCTGCGCGACATTTGTCCTTTTATCCGCCAAATACTTCACCTCCCCAACAATTTTGGGAAAAGCCTCCGGCGTATATATTACCCATGACCACATTCTGTCGGTCATCATGTCCTTGCTGAAGGTGACGCGAATTTCTCCCACCGATGGGTCAACATTTTGCGCACCGCTTTGGGGAATGGTTTTGACAACGACCGGCGGCAAACTTTCCAGAGAAACTTCATTGTCACCCAGGGCGCCGATTGGTGCTGAGATACCAACGGCCAGCACAGATCCAATAAATACATTTCGAAAATTCCTCACACCCGCGCTCCCTCGATCGTTATTTAATGAAGTAGCCGGATACCCGCCAGACGCCGTCTGGATCCTTCATTGGTGTCACGGTCTCAATTCCCAATCGTTTGTTTTCGAAGGACGTATCGAATTGAATAACGACGTATTCGCCATCCGGCGCGCCCGGCAACTCGGTCGCATATGTTGTGGATGACTGCGTACGGTTCAACACGGTTCCGAGGGGCCAGCGGACACCGGATATGATCTGCTGCCAGCGGTCATTATCGATAACGCTTTTGAAGTAGGCGGATGCTGATTGCCAGCTTTCGCCGTAGTTCCCGTCGTCAACGAGTTTCAGCCAACGTAACGCCGCTTTCACGGCAGCGGCTTCCTTCGCCTGAGAGGCGTCTACGGGTGACAAGCTTCCCAGCAACAAAATTGCGACCGTGACCGACAAGCATCCCGGGATTTTCACAAAATACCCCTTCCAATGCTATCCAGCGTTTTCCTGCCTCAAGCGTACCCACCGCTAGCCTGTCTCGTCAATATTTGCATCACCAATTACTAAGGCCGCGAGCAGCAAACCATATCAGCAACCAGATTTTTCCAGCAGGTTGGGCGGCGCGGGCGCTAAACTGCTACAGCAACGCGGCTGCAATCTCGTCCCACTCGGCATCCAGGGCGACGGTGGATTCCGGCTTGTCTGCCCGGCGATACCAATAACCTGCATTCCGTAAATCCCCCTCAACACGATGCAGATGGGCATGCACCCAGGCGCCTTCCGCATCATCCTGGTCCTGGGCCAGCTTGTGGGCCGCATCCCACTCGTCCCGCGCCACCCGCCATAGTGCCTCCACTGCCTTATCCAGGCCCACGGGCGGCGCAGCGCCGTTCAGGGTAGCCTTGAATGCTGTCAGGTCCATGGTCTTATCCTCCAACCGCGTTGGCACGGTCTACCATGGCATGCAGCAGGACATTGCAACCGGCGGCGCAATGATCCTGGGTGGCGCTTTCCACTTCGTTATGACTGATGCCGTCCTTGCACGGCACGAAAATCATGCCCGTGGGCGCCAGGGTGGAGATATGGCAGGCATCATGGCCGGCACCCGAGACGATTTTCATGGCCTCCAAGCCAGCAGCCTCAGCACCCCCTTGCACGGCGGCGACACAATCTGGATTAAAGACAATCGGGGGCTGATACCAGATTTCCTGACAATCCAATTCCAGGCCCCGACCGGAGGCGGCCGCCTCGCAGGCCTTTTCCAGAGCCGCCGTCATAGCGGATAGGCGGTCATCGTCGGGATGGCGCAAATCGACGCTGAAAGCCACATGGCCCGGAATGGTGTTGCGGGAATTGGGACTGACATCGAATTGCCCCACCGTGGCGCAGGCACCTGATTGAAACTCCAAGCCAATGCGGTTGACCGCCGCCACGATTTCGGCAGCGCCGACCAGGGCATCGCGGCGGGTTTTCATGGGCGTGGGGCCGGCGTGGGCCTCCTGCCCGATCAAGGTGACATCGAACCAGCGCTGTCCCTGGGCGCCCTGGACGATACCGATGGTCTTGTCCTCATCCTCCAGAATGGGGCCCTGTTCGATATGCACCTCGAAAAACGCGGCAACCTCACCCACCGTCGCGGGATCGGAACCCAGATAGCCGATGGCTTCCAGTTCATCGCGGAATGTCTTGCCGTCCGCATCCGTCAGACCATAGACTTCGTCCAGATCGAACTTCCCAATGGCGACGCCCGAACCCATCATGGCGGGGGCAAAGCGGCAGCCTTCCTCGTTGGTCCAGACGGTGACTTCGACGGGGCGTTCCGTCTCTATGTTCAGATCGTTCAGTGTGCGGACAACCTCCAGTCCCGACAGCACGCCAAAGACGCCATCCCATTTACCGCCCGTGGGCTGGGTATCAAGATGGCTGCCGGTCATCACCGGAGCCAGACTGTCGTTTTTGCCTGGCCGGCGGGCATAGATATTTCCCACCGTGTCGACCCTGATGGCGCAACCCGCTTCCTCGCACCAGCGCACAAACAGATCGCGGCCCTGACCATCCAATTCAGTCAGTGCCTGGCGGTTGACGCCGCCTTTTTCGGTGGCACCGATTTGGGCCATTTCCATCAAGGAAGACCACAATCTGTCACTGTTGATCGCCATGTTCTGCATCGCCGTTCCCCTGAATATTGCGCCATGCCTGACCCGACGGTAACGGAGGTCGCGATCAGAGGGAAGAGCCATTCGCCCTTCCCCGTGTAGTATGATCCGACCCTAGGAACTGTGGAGTAACCTTATGCCGTACGAGACCATTATCGTCGACGACCGCGACCAAGCCGTTGCCATCACCTTGAACCGGCCCGATGCCCTGAACAGCATTTCACCCGCCATGATCGATGACCTGAATATAGCTCTGGATGGCATCGAGGGCCGTACTCATCTATGTGCCCTATCCATCACCGGCAATGGCCGCGCCTTTTGCGCCGGGGCGGATCTGAAAGCGGCAAAGGAACGCATGGCGGGCGCCGATGCCGCCACCGTCAACAGTCAGTTCCTGGATGCCCTGCGCCACCTGTTGCTGCGTATCGAAGGTTTTCCCGCGCCCGTGATCGCGGCGGTGAATGGCTTGGCGTTGGCGGGCGGCATGGAATTACTATTGGCCTGTGATCTTGTGTTAGCAGCCGAAAGTGCGAAGCTGGGCGACGCCCATGCCAATTATGGACTGGTGCCGGGCGGCGGCAGCTCTGTGCGACTGCCACGGAAAATCGGCCCCACACGGGCCAAACAATTGATCTTCACCGGCGCATTCCTGCCAGCCCGGCAAATGCTGGACTGGGGTTTGGTCAATCAGGTTGTTCCCGATGACGGCTTGCAGGCGGCCGTGGACGAATTGATCGCAACGTTGGCCGCGCGCAGCCCTGTTGGCCTCAGGCGCATGAAGCGCATGATAGACGATGGCCAGGAACAATCGCTGGAGGCGGCATTGCGCTACGAATTGGCCCTGAATGCCCAACATGCAGCCTCCCATGACCGGACCGAGGGCCTGGCGGCCTTCGCCGAAAAACGCAAACCAATCTTCAAGGGACACTGATATGTCGCCACTCTGGCGACAAACAGCAAACTGATTTGTACGTTTTTTCCGTGCACGGGACTTGTCCGGCCGTTATTCTAGACACGAGCATGAGCAACCAATTACGCACCATTCGACAGCTTCGCGGCCTTTCCGTTGACCGGTTGGCCAATCTGGTCGGGGCCTCCCGTTCCAAGATTTATAAGCTGGAGAATGGCAGCCAGCGTCTGACGGATATCTGGATCACGCGCCTGGCGGCGGCTCTTGACGTGGCGCCGGCGGATTTCCTGACGCCGGGCGGGCCCTCCATTCCCGTCAGCTATTATATATCGGCGGCTTTTTCCGACCTTGCCAGTTTTGAAATACCACCGCCCCTGGAGCAGCTTTCGCCGCCCCGACGTCTGAGCCGCCCAGAAGACTGCGTCGCCTGCGAAATACATGACGACAGCTGCGACGGTATTTACCCCAGGGGCAGCATTATTCTTTTGCGGCGGTGCGACAAGCTGCAATCGCCCATGAAACCGGGAGACCGGGTGGTGGTTCGGCACTTCGTGGAGACATTTGATGACGGCCGGGTGATGGAGATACTGCTGGGTCATCTTGACCGAACCATAACCGGCGACTTGGTTTTGCTGACACGGTCATCCAATCGCCAATTGCCCGGCGCCGTGACAATCCGCCGGGCCATTGCGCCGGACAACAGCCTGCGCGACAGCCAGGTCCGGTTCGGACATTTCGCCGATACCGGGTTTAAGGATTTCAAGACGGAGCCCGGTGATCAGGCCGAAATCATGGGTGTTGTGGCCATGGCCATACAGCCGGATATAGCCGTCTGATATGTATATTTAAATTTATAGGTGTTGTAGTTTTTATAAAAATTACTTATAGTTGTCTCCATTATGGAGATACAATCAACCTGGCATCACGGCAATCGACCAGACATTGACAAATTCGTCGGTGCACGTCTGCGTCTACGCCGGAAACTGCTCAGCTTCAGCCAGGCACATATGGGCAAGGTCGTTGGTGTAACCTTTCAACAAATCCAAAAATACGAAAAAGGAACCAGTCGCATCGCCGCCGCGCGACTTTGGTCCCTGGCCCAGGCATTGAACGTCCCGGTTAGCTTTTTTTTCGACGGGTTGGATACTTCGATACCGCCCCGGGAAATACTCATCAGCGACACGGAACAACGCCTATGTCTGGCGTTGCGAAACCTCTCCGGCGCGCAGCAAAAGTGTCTTTTTGACCTAGTCCTCACATTTTCCGGCGACGCCGCCCCCAAACCGGAAAAACACAAGACTTAACCAACATCTAACCAACATCTAACCAACAATGACATGTTCCTCGGTCAGGATCGTACCAATCCGGCCCGGCTCCAGGAAATTGACCTCGTCTGCCTTTGTGTTGGCATAGGCATCGGACTCCGCGGACAGTCGCATGTCCGCCACATTATCAAACCAGGCCATGGGAATACCATCAAAGGCAGGCGGTTCAGCCTTGCGGTAGGCACCAAGGCGCACGTGGCATTGCACATACCGGCGCAAGGTATCAATTCCGGCCGCGATGGGGCCATGCTTTTCCCGCCAATGGGTTTGCGCCGCGGCCGGGTCGATGCCGGTCTTGAATGTCAGGAGCGAGATGCTTTTGACGCCGCCTTTTGGAATAGCGCCGTCCTTGATCACTGATTCCGTGGTTAGCAATTCCACCAACCGATCACCATCAATAAAATTCGCCTCGTCCCGCTTGGCCGCGGCGAATTCTCCTGTCTGGCTCATGGCCCGCAGGGCCTCTTTGTCATCAACCCAGATCTCGGCGATACCATCGCAAATCAGATCGCCATTGCGATAGCCGGCGATCTTTGGGTGGTCTTGCACATAACGCCGGATGCCCGGTATCCGCGCCACAATGGGCCCGTGCGTACCCCGCCAATGGGCTTGAAAATCCTCCACACTCATACCGGGGCGTCGATAGGCGACTTCACAAATCTTGATCATTCCAGTTTCCGTCCTTTGTCTCGCGTGGGGCCATTGTATCCGTAAATTGACTTGCGGTCGCCATTGCCTGCACTAGGATTGTTCATAGGAATTTTAGGGAGGTTATATCCATGACCGAAACGAGAACCGGCGGCTGCCTCTGCGGCGCCGTACGTTATGAACTGACAGCAGAGCCCATGGCGACAATGATCTGCAACTGCACCATTTGCCAGCGCAGCAGCGGCAGCGCCCTGTCGACCATCGCCCTGGTGCCCCGCGCCGGACTTTCCGTGACAGGTGAACTGAAGGGCTATGAGTATGCCGGCGACAGCGGCGGCCGGCTGGAGATCAATTTTTGCCCCAATTGCGGCTCGCCGGTGTTGTTGAACATCCTGTCCAAACCGGACATTGTTTCCATCAAGGTCGGCAGCTTCGATGATACGTCCTGGTTCAATCCGACGTTGAGCATTTGGGGTGACAGCGCCCAGGCCTGGATGCCCGAAATACCTGATTGCCAGGTTTTCGGAAGTAATTCTCGCTAAAACTTATTCAGGCGCCAAATTTAGGTGCCGGTAAAGTTCGCCTGACGTTTTTCGACAAAGGCAGCAACGCCTTCCGTGGCATCGGCGGTCTCGGCGATGTCCATCTGCACTTCCAACTCCCGGCGCACATGGGTGGCGAAGTCGTTGTCCTCGGCTTCATCCACCATGGCGCGGGTCGCAACCAGAGCCTTGGTCGGGCCCTGGGCGAGTTTCGCCGCCAGATCACGGGCCATGGGCAGCAAATCCTCGTCCGCCACGCAATCGCTGATCAGGCCCCATTCAAGCGCCGTTTCAGCCATGATCGGCTCGTTTGTCATCATGACTTTCAAGGTGCGGGCGCGACCAATCAGTTGTGGCAGCAGATAGGTGGAACCCATATCGGGGATCAGGCCAATGCGGCTGAAGACCTGGATAAACTTCGCGGATCGCGCCGCCATGATCACATCACTCACCAAGGCGAATGAAAACCCGGCGCCCGCCGCCGTGCCGTTGACCGCCGTGATCACCGGCACCCGCAACTTGCGCAGTCCATCCATGGCCCCGAAATAGCAGTCCATGACCGCCTGAACCTTGTCCTCTCCGGCAGAATCCGGCCGGTTGCGCAAGTCCTGGCCGGAACAAAAAGCCCTGCCGGCCCCCGTCAAGATCAAGGCCCGGATTGAAGAATCCGCCTCGATCAGCTTCAGGGCCTCCTGAACCTCGTACATCATATCAAAGGTCAGGGCATTCAGGGCGTCCGGCCGGTTCAGGGTCAGGGTCGCGACCCCGTCATCGATTTCGAAAATGATATCCTTGAAGTCGCTCATGGATTTGGTTCCTTCCTTACACACCGATGGTATAGCCGCCGTTGACCGACAAATGTTGTCCCGTGATATAGCTTGCCGCCTGGGAAAGCAGGAAGCAAACGGGTTGTGAGACTTCTTCCGGATCGGAAAACCGCTTCATGGGCACTTGCGCCATGACGCCGTCGCGGAATTTGTCCGACCGGATCATCTCGGTCATTTCCGTTTCCACCACACCGAAGCAGATTGAATTGACCCGGATGCCCTTGGCGGCGTATTCCCGCGCCGCGCTCATAGTGATACCCATGACGCCTGATTTGGCCGCACCATAGTTGATCTGGCCGATCGTGCCCCTGCGGCCGGCATCGGACGAGATGTTGACGATAGAGGCCGG
This sequence comes from Rhodospirillaceae bacterium, assembly GCA_018667855.1. Classification (GTDB taxonomy): domain Bacteria; phylum Pseudomonadota; class Alphaproteobacteria. The sequence goes on along the minus strand of JABIRL010000144.1, from coordinate 4,094 downwards.
GGAGGTGTCGCCCGTCCCGGCCCGTTCGTACATGTGCCGGCCGACCGCCTGCAGACAGTAAAATACGCCGGACAAATTGACGTCGATCACCTGTTGCCAGGTTTCCACCGGCATCTTGTTGATCATGGCCGCCCGTACGATGCCGGCATTGTTGACCAAGCCATGGATGGCTCCGTTGGTGGTGATGGCGTTGGCCACCATCTCCTGCACGAAGCCCGGTTCTGCCACCGATCCCACATGGGTTTCTGCATTGCCGCTGCCGAGCTCCTCGGCCAGGGCGTTCACCTTGTCGCCTTGCACATCGACCATGATGGCCTTGCCGCCCAATTCGACGACCAGACGCGAGACCGCCTCGCCAATACCCTGGCCGGCGCCGGTGACGATGATGTTGTGACCTTCCAGGGTCATAGGATTTATCATGATGGGAACTCCTTTACTCAGGCTTGTTTGGTAACCTTGGCATCCAGCAACGCCTGGATCTCGGTTTCGGAAAACCCCGCCTCGGCGAGCAATTCCTTGCTCTGCTCCCCCAACAGTGGCGGCAGAGAGCGGATGGTCGAAGGTGTCTTGGAAAACCGGATCGGCGGATCGGTCATGCGCAGTTTACCTTCGGTGGGATGCTCGGCCTCGCGCCAAAATCCGCTGGCCAGCAATTGCTCGTTCTCCAGCAGCATTTCCTTGGTGTTGACCGCCATGACCGGGATATTGGCATTCTCCAGAACCTGCTCCCATTCCGCCGTGGTGCGCGTGGCGACAATCTCGCCCAACAGATCATAAACTTCCTGGGAATGTTTAATCCGGGTGGTTATATCCACGAAGCGCGGGTCACCAATCAGATCATCACGTCCGGACACTTCGAACAGGGTTTGCCAATTGGCATCCGTATAGGGCAGCACGGCCAGATAACCGTCCTTGGTGGCATACGGTCGGCGGCCCGTGTTCAGCAAACGCTCGTAGCCCATTTGATCGATGGGCGGCTCGAAACAAGCGCCATAGAGATGTTCGACCATGACATAGTCGACCAGGGTTTCGAACATGGGCACTTCGATCGCCTGCCCGCCGCCACCGCGCTCCTTGCAGACCAGAGCCGATAGAATAGCCGCGACCACGTTAAAGGCCGTCGTCTTGTCGGCCATGATGGTGGGCACGAAGCGGGGTTCGTTGGCGGTGATGGTCTGCAGATCCGCCAGGCCGGAGGCCGCCTGGATAACATCGTCATAGGCCGGACTGTCGGCCAGGGGGCCGTCCTTGCGGAAGCCATACGTGGCGCAAAAGATCAGGTCGGGGTAGGCGGCGGCGTAGGTTTCGTAATCCAGGCCGAGCTTCTTGGCCACCTTCGGCCGCATATTGTGGACAAAGACATCCGCCGTGCCGACCAGCTTGAACAGGGCATCCCGCCCCGCCTCCTGGGTCAGGTCCAGCACCACGCTGCGTTTGTTGCGATTGGTCGCCAGATAGAGCGAGGCCATGCCTTCGTTCCGACGCGGACCCAGATTTCGCGTGGTATCCCCGCCGGGGGTTTCGACCTTGACGATGTCGGCGCCCATGTCGCCCAGCATCTGGGTGGCCCAGGGACCCAGAATGACCGTCGTCAGTTCGACAATGCGAATGCCGTCCAATGTACCCATGTTACTAACCTTTTGCCTTGATCCGCGCCGCCATATCCATGACGTTGCGGGCCTGTTTCAGGTGCGGCATATCCAGCATCTTGCCGTCCAGCCCAACGGTACCCAGGCCCGGATTCTGCTCGAACACATCAATGACCCGCTGGGCATGGGCGATGTCTTCATCGGATGGCGTGAATGCTTCGTTGATGACCTCGGACTGCGCCGGATGAATGGCAATCTTGCCAAAGAAGCCCGCCCGGCGGTCACGCAGGCATTCCGTGCGTAAGCTGTCCAGATCACGGAAGTCCACATAGACCACGCCGACCGGCTGAATATCGATGGCCCGCGCCGTGGACAGGCACAACGATTTTGCCATCAAATAGGGATCATCATATTCGCCCGTGGTGGGATGACGGTTGTCGGTAGCGCCCAGGGCCGCCGCCAGATCCTCACCACCCCAGGTCATCGCCACCAGACGGTCCGTGACACCGTCCAGGTAGGTATGAAAAGTCAACAGCGATGCGGCGGTTTCCGTGGCGACGCAATGGATCTTGGTGGAACCAAGTTTCAGCCCCTCGCGGGCCTCCAGGGCGGAGAGATAGTTGCCCATGGTGTTCACATCCGCCGCCGAATAGACCTTGGGCAAAACGATACCGTCGGGGGCGCCGGGCATCACCGCCGCCAGATCGGGCAAGGACAGATCCGTATCCAGAGGGTTGACCCGTACCCACAACTGCTGCTTCGCGCGGTCTGGGCGGGACTGTAAATAGTTCCGCACCATCTCCCGCGCGATGTCCTGGCGATCATCGGAGACGGAATCCTCCAAATCCAGGATCAGAGCATCGGCCGCGTTGCCTTCGCCCTTGGACAGCTTGCGCTCGCTGTCACCGGGCACGAACAGCCAAGAGCGGATGATCATGCCGGCCTCTTCATCATTAGGCCGGTACGCAGGCAATAAGCGACTTCCTCGTCACGTTGGTTGTAGCCGAAATGTTCGAACGTTACGATGCCCGTGGTCGGCCGGGACTTGCTTTCCCGCTTGTCCTTGATCTTGGTGACCGAACGCAGGGTATCGCCATGGAACACGGGATTGACGAACCGCACCTCGGTCATGCCCAGATTGCCCAGGGTGGTGCCCAGGGTGGTATCACCAACCGTCACGCCGATCACCAGGCCAAGGGTGAAGATACTGTTGACCAGCTGCTTGCCGTACATCGTGTCCTTGGAGAACTCCGCGTCCAGATGCAAGGGCTGCGGGTTGTGGGTCAGGGCACAGAACATGATGTTGTCCATTTCCGTCACGGTTCGGGTCAGGGCATGTTTGAACTCCATGCCGATTTCGAATTCTTCGTAGTAAAGGCCCGACATATCGAATTCCTCTTCTCAAATTTGCTTACGACACAGGACGGAAAACCGGAATGGCCTGCTCGCTACCGCCCCCGCCGTCGCTCTGGCGAAAGGTCACCTCCACCGCCTGGCCGACGGCCAGGGCGTCATAGTCGCAATCAACAATGTTGGTCATCATGGTGATACCTTCGTCCACTGTGACGTAGGCAATGGCGTAAGGTGTGTCGCCGCGCCGCATGACGGAGTAGCTGTAGATCACCCCTTTGCCCGAAGCTTCGTACCATTCCGTGTTGCTGCCGTGGCAATGGGGACAAATGGCGCGAGGATAGAAATGCGTCTTGCCACAATCGCTGCATTTCTTCATGAGCAATTTGCCCTCGTTGGCCGCTTGCCAGTAGGCTTCGGTTTCCAGGCTGATGGATGGTGCCGGATATGTGCGTTCTGATGTCTGGGTCATGCGTCGTTCCTCCCCATGATAACGGTCGAGCTGCCCATGCGGGTGGCGATGGAGCCGCCCGTGCCGTGGGCCAGCGCCAAGGTGCAATCGGGCACCTGTACTTTTGGATGGGCCTCGCCGCGCAGTTGGCGCGCGGCCTCGATGACTTTGGTGATGCCGCCCCGGTTCGTGGGGTGGTTGTTGCACAGCCCGCCACCATCGGTATTGAAGGGCAACTTGCCGGTACCAGAGATCAGATTACCATCGGAGACAAAGGCGCCGCCCTTGCCCTTTTCGCAGAAGCCCAGGTCTTCCAGGGTTTCCACCACGGTGATGGTGAAACTGTCATAGATCGATACATAATCAATGTCGGCCGGTTGCAAATCGGCCTCTGTAAATGCAATCGGCCCCGACACCACCCCGCCGGTATAGGTGATGTCCACCTGCCCGGCATTCAGATGTTTGATGCTTTCGCCGTGGCCGAGAATTTTGACACAACGGTCACCCAGGGTTTTAGCAATCTCCGGGCTGACGACAACAAGTGCACCGCCGCCATCACTGATGACACAGCAATCCAGGCGATGCAGGGGATCGGAAATCATGGGCGAATTGACGACCTCTTCGACCGTGACCACATTACGCAGCATGGCGAGCTCGTTGTGCTGGGCGTGGTGCGAAGCGGCAACCTTGACCCAGGCCAGTTG
>JABIRL010000158.1 GCA_018667855.1 Rhodospirillaceae bacterium | reverse complement strand
CCCAGGCCATAGGCCTTGCGCAGGATCACGGTCATGAAGGGCACTGTGGCGGCGGCCAGATTGATCAACAAACGCCCCGAATGACGAACCAGGGCAGTCTTCTCGATCTCCGGCCCCACCATCAGGCCCGGGGTATCGCAGAGGAACAGCATGGGAATGTCGTAGGCATCGCAGAGCTGGATAAAGCGGGAGGCTTTGTCGGAGGCCGGACTGTCGATGGCGCCGGCCAGGAACATCGGCTGATTGGCAATGACGCCCACCGCGCGACCCTCGATCCGGGCCAGCGACGTGACGATGGCGCGGCCGAACTTGGGGCGCAATTCAAGGACTGAATCTACATCCGCGATGCCTTCGATCACCTTGCGCACGTTGTAGGCCCGGCGCGGATTATCCGGAATGATCTCCCGCAAAGCGTCTTGGTCCGGCGCCTGCCAGCTTTCGGAAGGGGCCCTGAAATAGGCCAGGTATTTCTTGGCCAGGGCAATGGCCTCGCCTTCGTCCGCCGCGAGGAGATCAATCACGCCATTGGGTTCGTGGACATCCGTTGGGCCGATCTGCTCCGGCGTGAAGGTTTCACCCAGGGCGGCGGCGACCAGGGGCGGTCCCGCCATGCCGATATTGGCCTTGGGCGTGGCGATCAGCACATCGCACATGCCGGCCAGATTGGCATTGCCGGCGAAACAGCGCCCCGTGACGATGCCCACCAGGGGCGCCTGGCCCGAAAGCCGGGCAAACGCCATGAAGGTGGTCAGATCCAAACCTAAACCGGAACCCGCGTTCAAATCATGGGGCCGGGCGCCGCCCCCTTCCAACCAGCAGACCATGGGCAGTTGAAGCTGTTCCGCCACCTCGAATATTCGGTCATGTTTCTTGTGATTGATCAGGCTCTGGGTACCGGCATAGACGGTGTAGTCATAGGCCATTATGGCGCAGGACTGGCCATCCACTTGTCCCGTACCCGTGATCAGGCCGTCCGCCGCGCCTTCCATATCATCGCGGATCGGCCGGGTCAGGGCGCCGTATTCGGCGAAGCTGCCGGGATCGAGCATAGCATCGATCTGTTCGCGGGCGGTCCAATGGCCGGTCTTGCGCCGTTTGGCCACCGCCTCTGGCCGGGCCGCATCCAGGGTTGCTGCGCGCAGTTCCCGAATTTTTTCAACATCCTTACGCATACTTCTTATTGCTCCAGCTCTTCAGGCGACGATGACATGTTCGGTGGTGATGATGAAATCGATCTCGTTTTCCGTATCGATGAAATTCGGCTCGTCCTTGCGTGTGCGGTCATAGGCAGGGCTTTGCGCCGATTGGCGCATGGTATCGATGCTGTCGAACCAGGTGATGGCGCAGCCGTCCATGGCCGGCTGGCGGCCGTCGCGGTAGGCGCCGGGCAGGGTATGGCTTTGCACATAGCGGCGGATCACGTCGATTTCGGCGGCGATGGGGCCGTGCACGTCGCGCCAATAAGCCTGAAATTCGGCAACTTCCATGCTTGGTTTGCGGGGCACGAATTCGATATTCTTCAGGGCGCCGTCGGGCACGGCACCATCCTTGATGACATGCTCCTGGGTCAGAATTAACGCCATTTTGCCGCGATCGATAAAATTCTCCTCGTCCCGCTGCACTGCCCCATAGGCATCGCCGCCGGCCCAGGCGCGCATGGTATCGACGCTGTCGACCCAAATTTCAGCAATGCCGTCCCAGGGCAACTCGCCCTTGCGGTAGCCGCCCAACAGGGCATGGGACTGAATATAGCGGCGGATATGAGGCAAGCCTTTGACCACTTCGGCATGCTTGCCGCGCCAATAGTCCTGAAAATCCTCAACCGAAATTCCCGGTTTGCGTTTGATGCAGGTGATGGCTTTGATCATGGTTTTCTCCCTTTCCGCAATGATGCCGGGCCCGGCTCCTTAGGGCAAAAGGTTTATCGTTTCCACCGACCGCGATTGGCTGCGCCTGGAAGCGCCATTGGGGTATCCGGATTTCCCGCGTCACAATCCGTGTGCATGGCCGGTTGATTGCGCCATCAAGGCCTATTATGTGAGGGGCGGACGGCGTGGTTCGGCGCACGGATAAAAGCAGGACAACATGACCATGGTCACGGATCGGTTGATGGGGCAGGCCAGAAAGCTGCTGCCGGATTTCAGCGGCGGCCGTATGCGCACCGCCAAGGGCATCGGCGTCGCGGTGGTAGTCGCCGCCGTGTTGTATTACCCCATCGGCATGGCGATCACCCACGCGATCGACGATGATCCGGCGTACCAGACACCGGCGGCCGATATGCCCGACGGCGGCAGCCGTGCGGTCGCCGTGGCCGCCGCCCTGATCGCTCGGGAAGTGGACGAACACCGTTGGGTCGCCAACGACCCGTTCTTTCTGCCGCCGGCGGCGTTGGACAATATGCCCAACTATCAACAAGGCATAATTTCGGCCCTGGCCAGATTTGCCTTTGAGTTGACGGATCAAATCGGCCGTACCCGGGGCACTTCGCAGACCGACAAGGATCTGCAGGAAGCTTCCGGGCAACTGCAATATGCCGGCAATGTCTGGGTGTTCGACCTCTCAACCTCCCTGGCGCCGACCACCACCTCGGAAGCCCGATACCGCAAAGCCGCGCGGTCCTTAAGAAGCTATAATCAACGCCTGGCGAAGGGCAACGCGGTGTTCGAGCGGCGGGCCGATAATCTGCTCGCGACCCTTGATCGCTTCGCCCTGGACATGGGGGCATCCTCCGCCGCCCTGGACCGTCATATCCACGAACATTCCGGCGACATGATTGATACCCTTGCGGACGATATCTTTTACGGCGTTAAGGGGCAAAGCTACGCCTACTACCTGATCATCCGGGAATTGGGCTTGGACTACGCCAAGGTTCTGGGCGAACGGGAACTGACCAACGCCTGGGCCGAAATGCTGGACAGTCTGCGCCATGCGGCCGAGCTATCGCCTTTCGTGGTGGCCAACGGCAGCCCGGATTCCCAGGCTGTGCCCAGTCATTTGGCGGCGCAGGGCTTTTACCTGATGCGGGCCCGTACCAAAATTCGCGAGATCACCAATATCCTGCTGAAATAGGCGCCCATTCAAATCGGTTCATATCGGTTGCCCTGAAGCGCCCTTGCTGGCACCATATTGCCGGGAATGAGGGCCGAGCAATGGAAGATTTTCAACACGCGACACTCGCACGGCGAAAATTTCTGTGCGTGGTGGATGATTCTCCGGAATGCCGGTTGGCCCTGCGCTTTGCCTTTCGCCGGGCGGCGCGGACGGGCGGCGGCGTTGTATTGCTTTATGTAATCGAACCGGCGGATTTTCAGCATTGGATGGCGGTGGAAAACCTGATGCGCGAAGAGGCGCGGGAGGCGGCTGAGGAAATCCTGCATACCTTGGCGGACGAAGTCAGTCAGTGGTCCGGTATCATGCCGGAATTCGCCATTCGCGAGGGCCGCAGCCAGGAACAGGTAATCGCCCTGCTAGATGATGAACCGGAAATCCGCCTGCTGGTGCTGGGCGCTTCTGTCGAAAAAGACAACCCCGGGCCCCTGGTCAGCGCCTTGGCCGGGCCCATGTCGGGCCAGTTGCCGGTGCCGATTACCGTGGTTCCGGGCACCTTGACATTCGATCAGATCGACGAAATTACTTAGAGCAATTCCGATCAATTGTGATTCACCCAAACCAATCGGGACGAATCTAAGTGATTGGAAAAATTGCTCTATTCTTAAAGATCGGAGCGTTTCCAATTCGGAAATGCGCTAGCCGAATTTACTTGGATCTGGCGGCCCGTCGGCGGTTATAGGTGGCCTGAACCAGACGCCGCCTCTCATGCATGGCCCAGCGCCGCTCCTTGTGCCACAATCGCATGACCTTCCTGCTGTAAGGCACGTTCAACGCCTTGGTGGCCGAATGATAATGCGCCACGGCCTGCTGCCATGAACGATGTTTCACGTATAGCCGACGCAGCAGCCCGGCCGCATAGTCAATGTTGCTGACCGGGGATATAGCTTCTTTCAGGTCTGCAAAAGCGGCGCCATGATGTTGCAGATTAACCTGCATGCAGCCGACATCGATATTGCGCACGCCACAGCGTGACAAGGCCCGGACAGCCGCTTCCGCCTCTTTCTGGTTGGCGAGTATTCGGCCTTCTCCCTCGGCATAAACCGTCCAGGGCCAGGCAATTGTTGCCCGTACATCGGTCATCCAACGGCCGGATTCCGCCAATGATATGGCCGATAGTAATTGCGCCGGAATGCGGTGGCGGCGTTCCGCGGCACCGATCAGGCGCCGGCAGTCCTGGGGTGCATAGGCCTCGCTCAAAAGTTCTATTTGGCGAATTTCAGCCGTTTTCAGCGCGCTTCGCGCGGTTGCCGGCGACGCCTGGACAAGCCAGCAACAAGCTAAGAAAAGCGCTGTCATCGTTCCAAATTCATGCTTGTTGATCATTTCACCACGGGTCCCTGCAAATTCTATGGTTAACGGGATGCAGGAACCATGCCAAGTTCGCCTATTCTGCCGCTTCCTGGGTCTTGAAATAGGCTGTCGGCAAGTGGCTTAGGGCGGAGATCAGGGCCGACATGGCATCGCGCATACGTGTCATGCCCGATGCCGGGCGGACGTGCACCTCGTCCATATAGAGGCGCCGGTTGATCTCGATCTGCAGGGCATGAACCCCGGTGCCGGGCCGGCCGTAATGATATGTGGTAAAACCGCCCGCATAGGGATTATTGCGTTGCACCCGCAAACCCAGACCGGACAATGTGCGATAAGCGCAATCTATCAGTTCCGGGGCGCAGGCGGTGCCAAATCGGTCGCCCAGCACAATGTCGGCCCGTTGATCGCGGCCAATTCCACGACCGCTATCGCCGACGCGAATGTCATCGCCCCGACCCGGCGTCATGCCCCCCGCCGACGGCATGGAATGACAATCAATCAACACACAGTGACCAAACGCCAGTTGCGTGTCTTCCACCATGCGGGCCAAACAATGATGATAGGGAAAATAGACCCGGTTCAGGCGTTCACGCACCTCGGCGAAATCCAGATGGTCACGATAGATCCGGCTGCCGTCTGCGGCCAGTCGGGGAATGGTGCCCAGACCGCCGGCCACCCGTAGCGAGGTACCGTTGACATGGTCGGGCAGTTCCTCGTCAAACATCTGTGGGTCCAGCTCCCACGGCTCCCGATTCAAATCCAGATAGGCCCGGGCATAGGCGGCGCGCAGCAACGGAGCGCCATGATCGGGCGCGTCGGAAAACAATTCATCGACGAAATTATCGGCCGAGCGGCTCAATGACAGCTTGGACAGATCGGTGGCGGCCATTAAATCTTCCGGATAGTGCTGCCCGCTATGAGGCGAGGCAAAAACCAGTCCAACCTGCTGCCGGACGGGGGAGGCCACATCGTAAGGCGCCGGCAAAGCATCCGTGTCATGCATGTGCGTTAACCCCATATTGTCGCAATTCGGCTCCCCAGTGATGCAATGCTAGCATGCACCGAGCAGAAAACCATAGAGCCAAACGCGCAAAATTCCGGGAGAAATGAGAAATTTCTTAATACTTTGCTAGCGGTATCTTTACACTTTGCTAGGCATGTCGGACTATCGTGTGTGCAGACTGGCGCGACCATGGGTATGCTTGCGAGGTTGTGCGTGTGGTCGCTCTCGGCTGGCCGAAGAGCGGGATTAGAGGAAGATGATGGCGAAGATCCTTTTGGCGGAAGATGATGATTCCATGCGGCACTTCCTAGGCCGTGCCCTGGAACGGGCAGGACATGACGTATTCTCCGTGGGTCAGGGGGATGAAGCCCTGCCGGTCCTGGCGGAAGGCCGCTTCGATCTGCTGCTGGCGGATATCGTCATGCCGGAAATGGACGGTATCGAATTGGCCCGCCGCGCCGTGGCCGTGGACCCGGCCATCCGCATCATGTTCATCACCGGATTTGCCGCCGTTGCCCTGCGCAATCGCCAGACCTCCCAGTCCGACGCGAAGGTACTTTCAAAGCCCTTTCACCTGCGCGACGTGGTCGACGAAATCGACAAGACCCTGGCAGCTTAATTGGCGGCCTAATTGGCCGCCTAACTTAGAAACCGCTTCGCTCTAAAGCTCAGCCAGAACCCGTTCGGCGATTTTCATAAAAGCCTGAGCCTCGGCCGAGCCGGGATCGGATGCCGTGATCGGCGTCCCCGCATCGGAAGTTTCCCGCAGGCTGATATGCAGGGGAATTTCGCCCAGGAAATCACAGCCCAACTCAGCCGCCGTCTCCCGTGCCCCGCCGTGGCCGAATATCTCCGCCCGTTCGCCGCAGCTGGGGCAGTGAAAATAGCTCATGTTTTCAATGATCCCCATGACCGGAACTTCCGTCTGGCGGAACATGTTCAGGCCCTTGCGGGCATCGATCAGGGCGATGTCCTGGGGCGTGGAGACGATAATCGCGCCCTTCAAGGGCACTTTTTGCGCCATGGTCAGTTGCGCATCGCCGGTGCCGGGGGGCATATCCACCAGCATGACGTCCAGCTCGCCCCAATTGACGTCGCCCAATAACTGCTCCAACGCGCCCATGACCATGGGACCGCGCCAGATCGTCGGCTGATCGGGATCGACAAGAAAGCCGATGGACATGCAGGAAACGCCATGCCCGCGCATGGTCTCCAGCTTGTCCCCATCTGATCGTGGCTGCCCGGAAATACCCAACATGCGCGGCATGGAGGGACCATAGATATCAGCATCCAGAATTCCCACCTTCAGACCCAATCGGCTGAGCGCTACCGCCAGATTGACCGTCACCGTGGATTTGCCCACGCCGCCCTTGCCGGAGGCAACGGCGATCACGGCGCCAATTCCGGGCAGGTCCATCTTGCCACCGCCCGCACTGCCATGGCGGCCGATTTGGGGCGGCTGTTGCGGCTGTTGCGGCGGTTGTTGCGGTGCCGGCGGCTGTTCCGCCGTCAGGACCGCGGTAACGGACAATGCGCCGGGCAGACCCGCGACCACCTGTTCGCAGGCCAGACGCAGGCTTTCCATTTCCGCCGCGCGTTCGGGCTCGATCTCGATGGAGAACATCACATTGCCGTCACGAACCACCAATCCGGTGATCATTCCCAAATCCACGACATTGCCATCCCGGGCCGGATCACCAACGCGGCGCAACGCCTCTCGCACTTCGTCTTCACTTACCCGCGCCATTACCTATTTTCCCCAAATTGATTTCAAGTTTGCGCATCCGTTGCGCCCAAGGCCGCAAGGTGTCATATAACGTCTTAGCAGGCCGTGGCAACGCGCCAGGCTGGGTATTCTGACAATAATGCAAGTCTTTTTAGACGGAACCAAACGAAACGGGGAATTCTATGCCGTGGAGCAATCAAGGCGGTGGTGGTAGTGGCGGCGGCGGAGGCGGCGGCGGCTGGCAAGGTGGTGGCCGGGGGCCCTGGGGACAGGGCGGCGGCGGCGGTGGACAACCACCCAATCTGGAAGAGCTGCTGCGCAAGGGCCAGGACCGCTTCAAAGGCGCTCTGCCGGGCGGCAACTGGGGCGCGCGAGGTATCATCCTCGTATTCCTGGTTCTGATCGTGGCCTGGCTGGCGTCGGGCTTCTACCGGGTCGGCCCCGATGAACAGGGCGTCGTGCTGCGCTTTGGCAAATATACCGGTTCCACATCGCCGGGCCTGCGTTATCATCTGCCCTCACCCATTGAAAGCGCTCTGACGCCGAAGGTGACCCGCGTCAACAGGGTGGAAGTGGGTTTTCAAAGTTCCGGCGATTTCGGCCGTTCATCGGCTCTGCGTAATTTGCCGGAAGAAAGCCTGATGCTGACCGGTGACGAAAACATCGTCGACATCAACTTCACGGTGTTGTGGCAGATCAGCCATGCGGGCAAGTTCCTGTTCAACATCCAGCGGCCTGAAAATACCGTCAAGGCAGTGGCGGAAAGCGTCATGCGGGAAGTGGTCGGGCGATCCAAAATCGTCGATGTTCTGACCGAAGGCCGGAACGAGGTTGAGCGTCAGACCCTAGGCTTGATGCAAACTACCCTGGATAAATACGGTGCCGGCATCGTCATCACACAGGTCAAGCTGGCCAAGGCCGATCCGCCATCAGCGGTGATCGATTCCTTCCGCGATGTGCAGGCGGCCCGCGCGGATGAGGAACGGTTGGTGAACGAGGCCCAGGCCTATTCCAACGACATCCTGCCCCGCGCCCGCGGCGAGGCGGAGCGCATTCTGCAAGAGGCCGAAGGTTACAAGAAACAGACCGTGGCCCAGGCCGAGGGTGAAGTCTCCCGCTATCTGGCCATCCAAAAGGAATATAAACTGGCCCCGGATGTCACCCGCAAGCGGCTGTATCTGGAGACCATGGAGGTCGTATTGCAGGGCACCAACAAAATCGTGATCGACAATGAAGGCGGCAGCCAGGGCGTTCTGCCTTATCTGCCCTTGCCGGAATTGCAGAAACAGTCCAATCGCAATACGGGGACAAATTGATGAACCGGAATGTCGCAACAATACTGGCCATCATCCTGGTCGTCATCGGCGTGATCGGCTACGGCAGCGTTTTTGCCGTGCATGAAACCCAACAGGCACTGCTGCTGCAATTTGGTAATCCCATAAAGACCGTTCAGAATTCGGGGCTCAATTTCAAAATGCCGTTCGTCCAGAACGTCCAGTTCATGGAAAAACGGATTTTGGATTTCGACGCCCCGCCGGTCGAGGCCGTGGCGGCGGACAAAAAGCGGATCGTGGTTGACGCCTATGCCCGGTTCCGGATCTCCGATCCGTTGAAGTTCTATCAAACCGTCAATAATGAAGTGACGGCGCGCAACCGCATGGCGCCGATCGTCAATTCCAGCCTGCGTAACGTTATCGGCCGGGTGAAACTGGAAACCATGCTGTCTGGTGAGCGCAGCAAATTGATGCATGAAATTCGCGGTCTGGTGAATGATGAAGCCGGCAAACTGGGCATCGAGATCATTGATGTGCGCATCAAACGCGCCGATCTGCCGGAAGCCAACAGCCAGGCAGTGTATGATTTGATGCGGGCGGAACGGAAGCGGATCGCCACCGAGATCCGGGCCGAGGGCGCGGAGCGGAGTCAGAAGATTACCGCCACGGCCGACCGCCAACGCACGGTTCTGCTGGCTGATGCGCAGAAGTCATCCGAGATCATGCGTGGTGAAGGCGATGCCCTGCGAAACAAGGTGTTCGCGGACGCCTACACCAAGGATCCGGAATTCTTCGCCTTTTACCGCTCGCTCCAGGCCTATCGCACCGCCCTGCAATCGGGTGATACGACCATGGTACTTTCGCCGAACAGTGATTTCTTCAGCTATTTCGGCGATAGCCGGGGCCGGCGCGACAAGGCCAAGGAGTAGCGCGGCAGGGGTTTCGTGCCATGGTCGACGTCCTGCTGGTCGTGGGCCTGATCTTGGCATTGGAAGGCGGCCTGTATGCGGCCTTTCCGGGCGGTATGAAACGGATGATGGCGATCATGCTGCAGCAGCCCGACGATGCCCTGCGCATCAGCGGGTTGGGCGCGGCGACCTTTGGCGTCGGCATCATCTGGATGGTAAAGACATTCTTGTAGACCGCACTGTAGACCGCATTGTAGACCGCGCCTGATGATCTTGCGTTGCCGTTGCTGGTTGCGGTTCAGTTCTGAATTCACAGTGAAGTGATGATTTAATTGAACGGCGAAGGGATGATTTTTCAACGCTGCCATGGTTTTGTCACATTCGCTTCCGAAATCACGGATCAGCACCCGGGGTGGCGACCGACTTGAATGGCGTCATATTGGGAAGTAAACCTTTAGCCAATAGATTTGGCGCCGCCGGGATTTCGAACCCCGGGCGCCTCATTCAAGGAGAATCTTCGTGATCGGCACAACAATTTCCCGTCTCCGGACCACGCCGCTGACCCGGCCTGTTGCAATAACCGCGGCCGCAATGGCGGCCACCATCGGCCTGTTGCTGTTGCCCGTAACTGGGCAGGCCCGCGGCGCGCCTGACAGTTTCGCGGATCTGGCCGCCAGTCTGTATCCGGCGGTAGTCAATATTTCGACGACCCAGGTGGTTAAGGGTTCGGAGAAAAAGGACCAGCCGGAATTCATGGTGCCGCGCGGCTCTCCGTTCGAGGATTTTTTCAAGGAATTTTTGGAACGCAACAGACCCAAGAACCGCGGCCCCCGGCGCGCCACGTCACTGGGCTCCGGCTTTATCATCGACAAAACCGGTCTGGTGGTGACCAACAATCATGTGATCGCCGATGCGGACGAAATCTCAGTCCGTCTGTCCGATGGCACCCGTCTGAAAGCGACTTTGGTCGGGCGCGACGCCAAGACCGACCTGGCCCTGTTGCGGGTCGAGCCGAAGAAGGACCTGCCGGCGTTGAAATGGGGTGATTCAAGCAAATCCCGCGTCGGAGATTGGGTGCTGGCGATCGGCAATCCGTTCGGGTTGGGCGGTTCCGTTACCGCCGGGATTATTTCCGCCCGGGGACGGGATATCAATGCCGGACCCTACGATGATTTTTTTCAGACCGACGCCTCCATCAACCGGGGCAATTCCGGCGGCCCATTGTTCAATATGGACGGCGAGGTGATCGGCATCAACACCGCGATCTATTCGCCCACGGGGGGCAGTGTCGGTATCGGCTTCGCCATTCCCGCCACCTTGGCCAATCGGGTGATCAAGCAGTTGGCTGAATTCGGCCGCACCCGCCGCGGCTGGCTGGGCGTCCGTATACAAACCGTCACCGAGGAAATCGCCGAGAGCCTTGGCATGGAAAAAGCTGCCGGCGCTTTGGTGGCCGGTGTGGGCGATGACGGCCCCGCCGGCAAGGCCGGCATTCAGCAAGGTGATGTGATCCTGCGCTTTGACGATCAGGAAGTGGACGAAATGCGGGCCCTGCCGCGCATTGTCGCTAATACCCTGATCGGCAAGACCGTGAACGTTGAAGTCTGGCGCAAGGGCGCGCTGAAAACCCTGGAAGTCGCCATCGCCGAGATGGAGGAAACCGCTGCCAAGCTCGCCAGTGTCGATGAAGAAGCCAAACCCGAACCGGCCAAGGACGTGGAACTGCTGGGCATGCGCCTGTCCGCCCTGACCGAAGAGGCGCGGGAGACCTTCAAGGTTGATGACGATGCAGAAGGGGTGTTGGTGCTGGAAGTCGCCGCCGACAGCTCGGCCGCGCAGAAGGGCCTGCAACCGGGGGACCTGATCGTTGAGGTGCAGCAGAACGCGGTGGAATCGCCAAAGGATGTCGCCAAACAAATAAAGCAAATTCGCGACAGCAACAAAACCCGCACAACGAAAAAGATTAAAACCGTCCTGTTGCTGGTCGAGCGCGCCAATACCAAGCGCTTTGTTGCCGTGCAACTTGACGGCAAGCCGCAAGAAATGAAAAAGAAGAAAGACGAGAAAAAGGAATAAACCGCAGGCGGAGCGATAATCCGCGGACATTGGCGTGCGGCTCCATGGCCCTGGATGCCCGCGTAAGGCGCGGGCATGACAGGGTGACGCATCGTCATTGCCGGGCTTGACCCGGTAATCCAGGGATAGCGACAAAAGGATTGTATACAAGGACGAATCTGGGGACGAATCTGGCGTTACTTGCCCCGGGCGGCTTCGAGGCGGCGCCAGCGTTTGACGTTCCTCTTGTGCTCCGCGAAGGTCGCGGCAAAGGCATGGCCGCCCGTGCCGTCGGCGACGAAGTAGAGATCCTTGCCCGCCGTCGGGTGCAGCACCGCATACAGCGCGGCCCGTCCCGGGTTTGCGATGGGCCCCGGCGGCAGACCCGGGATGCGGTAGGTGTTATAGGCCGTGGCCTGATCCAGGTCGCCACGGCGCAGCGCGCGGCCCAGGGGCTTGCGTCCGCCCGTCAGACCGAAGACCACGGTGGGGTCCGATTGCAGGCGCATGCCCAGTCGCAGGCGGTTGATGAAGACGCCGGCGACCCGGGCCCGTTCCTCGCGTAATGACGTCTCTTTTTCCACGATGGAGGCCAAAATGACCGCCTCTCCCGGGCTGGCAAGAGGCAAACCGGCCTGTCGGGATGACCACAGCTTGTCCACGGTTTTCTCCATGGCGGTGGTCATGCGGTCCAACATCACCGTACGCGCGTCACCATAGGAAAAATGGTAGGTCTCGGGCAGCAGCATGCCGTCGCCGGGGATCTGAGGGATGGTGCCTTGTAAGCCTTCCGTCTGAACCAACAGGGCGACAATACGGGTGCTGCTGAGACCCTCGGGCACCGTGACCCGGCGCACAATGGTCTCACCCTTGCGCAGAATAGCGACCACGTCGCGCATGCTGGTGCGGGCGGGAATTCGGAACTCGCCCGCGCGCAGGCCCCGCGACCACCTGCCAAGGCGTACGCCAATGCGAAAAACCAAAGGGCGGGCAATTACGCCGGACCCGGCCAACCGCGCCGCGATTTCCTGTAGTCCGCTGCCCTTGGCCAGAACGACGGCGCGGTCCATCGCCGAGGGTCCGGGCCGGGTGAATTGGGCATAGCCCCAGCCCAGCGCGGTACCGACGGCGATCAGGGCAAGCAGGCAGAAAACACCGATAAGCCGAAGCAGGCGCCCCACCACGGCGCGATCGCCTAATCTACCGGGGTCAGCACCAGCGAGGCATTGGTGCCGCCAAAGCCGAATGAGTTCGACAGAACGGCCCGAATGGTCCGCTCCTTCGCGGTATGGGGAACCAGATCAATA
The DNA here is from genome assembly GCA_018667855.1 of Rhodospirillaceae bacterium. Classification (GTDB taxonomy): domain Bacteria; phylum Pseudomonadota; class Alphaproteobacteria. The sequence goes on along the minus strand of JABIRL010000158.1, from coordinate 24,172 downwards.
TCCAGGCCGTCCGAGGGTTCATCCAAATTCAAGGTCGGCGGCGCCACGCCCTGGTTCATGGCCAGAATGGAGAATATCGCTTCCACGCTGCCCGCCGCGCCGAGCAGATGGCCGATCGCGGATTTGGTCGATGACATGGACATATTATCCACGGCGGTGCCAAACAACCGCTTCACGGCGCCAACCTCGATCTCATCGCCGAGCGGTGTCGAGGTGCCGTGGGCGTTGATGTAGTCGATGTCTTCGGGGTTCAGCTTGGATCGTTTCAAGGCCGCTTGCATGGCGCGAAAGCCGCCGTCGCCGTCCGGCGCCGGCGCGGTGATATGATGGGCATCCCCCGACAGGCCATAACCGGCAATTTCGGCATAAATTTTCGCACCCCGGGCCTTGGCGTGCTCCAATTCCTCCAACACCACGATGCCCGAGCCCTCGCCCATGACGAAGCCGTCGCGTTGCTTATCGTATGGCCGGGAAGCCCGCGTCGGTTCGTCCTGAAAGCCCGTGGACAGCGCCTTGCAGGCGGCGAAGCCGGCCATGCCAAGACGGCAGATCGCCGCTTCCGCCCCGCCGGCGACCATGACATCCGCATCATCCAGCATGATCAGCCGGGCAGCATCGCCGATGGCATGTGCACCGGTGGAGCATGCCGTCACCACCGCATGATTGGGCCCCTTGAAACCGTATTTGATGGAGATATTGCCCGACAGCAGGTTGATCAGGGAGCCGGGAATGAAAAACGGGCTGATCCGGCGCGGTCCCCGCTCATGCAAGGTAATGGCCGCCGCTTCGATACTCGGCAGTCCGCCAATGCCGGAGCCGACCAGAAGGCCCGTGCGCAGGCGGTCTTCCTCACCCTCGGGCTTCCATTCCGCATCCGCCAAGGCCTGTTCCGCCGCCGACAGACCGAAGATGATGAAATCATCGATCCGGCGTTGATCCTTTGGCGACACCCAGAAATCGGCATTGAAATCCGGCACCGCCTCGCCCAGGGGAACTTCGCAGGCGATGTTGACGGCCAAATCGGTTGTGTCGATTTTCTTGATTCGACCAGCCCCGGACTCGGCATTCAATAGACGTTGCCAAACGGCATCGACCCCCACACCCAATGGCGTGACCAGACCCATTCCGGTGACAACGACCCTGCGTTCGCTCATCTCCAGCCTCCGTCGGCGCAATACAACACTATCCTTCCGGGCCGCCGCCTGCCCGCTATAGGGAAGGCGGCGCGGACCCGGGATCAGGAAGCGTTGGCGTCAATAAAAGTAATGGCGTCCTTGACGGTGGCAATTTTTTCCGCGGCGTCGTCGGGAATTTCGATGCCGAATTCCTCTTCAAATGCCATCACCAGTTCAACCGTATCAAGGCTGTCTGCGCCAAGGTCGTCAATAAACGAAGCACCTTCGGAAACTTTATCTTCTTCCACGCCGAGATGCTCAACGACGATCTTTTTTACGCGATCGGCAGTATCGCTCATGTGTTTATTCCTTCGCGCTGTCCAATTTTAAAAAACTCAATTCACTGTCTCTACCATACCGGCCCATGCAGGTGCCAGCCGGGAAAGGCGGGGCTTGGTAGCATGAACATTGGCAAAGGCCAAGACCCTCACTGTGTCAAATTTGACGGCAGTCTTCACCATCCTAGATCATTGCCATGCCGCCATTGATGTGGAGCGTCTGGCCGGTCACATATGCGGCCTCGTCGCTGGCCAAATATAAGGCGCCGGCGGCAATATCTTCAACCACGCCCAGCCGCCCCGCGGGGATACCAGCCAACAGCGCTTGCCGTTGCGTTTCGTCCAAGGCATCGGTCATCGGCGTCTGGATGAAGCCCGGCGCCAAACAATTGACGGTAATATTGCGCGAGGCGACCTCTTGCGCCAAAGATTTCGAGAAGCCGATGATGCCCGCCTTGGAGGCGGCATAGTTGGTTTGCCCGGCATTACCCATGACCCCGACCACGGAGGTGATATTGACGATTCGGCCCCAGCGCCGTTTCATCATGCCGCGCAATGCCGCCTTGGAAAGGCGAAAGGCCGCCGTCAGATTTACCGCCATGACCTGCTCCCAATCCTCATCCTTGAGGCGCATGGCAAGGTTGTCCCGCGTCAAGCCGGCGTTGTTGATGACGATGTCAACCGCGCCCAGGGCTTCATCCGTCCGGCCGATCAAGGCGCCCACGGCCTCGCCATCGGCCAAATCACATGGCAGCACCGCGCAACGCGCGCCCAGGTCGTCGGCCAGGGCCTGTAAGGCATCAACACGAGTCCCCGATAGGCCGACGGCGGCCCCGGCGCCGTGCAACTGCCGGGCTATGGCGCCGCCAATACCGCCCGAAGCACCGGTGACAAGAGCGGACTTTCCTGAAAGATCGAACATGGCTCGTGGTTCCCTGAATGAGCTGATAAGGCCTGATTACATAGTTTTGAGAAAAGCTTCGATATCCTCCGGCGAATTGACGGCCTGACCGGAAACCTCCTTGTCGATACGTTTCAACATGGTGGTGAGGACCTTTCCAGCACCTAATTCGACCAGATTATCGACATCCTGGTCGCGCATATACAGCACCGATTCCCGCCAGCGCACCATGGATGTCACCTGCCGTACCAGTAGATCGCGAATTTCATCGGGATCGGAGACCGCCGCCGCCGCCACGTTGGCGACCAACGGCACCGCCGGCGCAATGGGGGGCGATATTTCCAGGGCCTCGGCCATGATATCGGCGGCCGGCTGCATCAAGGCGCAATGAAAGGGCGCGCTGACCGGCAGCAGCATGGGCCGCCTGGCGCCCCTGTCCTTGGCCAATTCCACGGCCCGTTCCACCGCCTCCACATTGCCGCTGACCACCACCTGACCCGGCGCATTGTCATTGGCCACATCGCAGACCTGGCCCTGCGCCGCATCCGCTGCGACACCGGCCGCGGCTTCGAAATCCAAACCCAGCAACGCCGCCATGGTGCCCTGGCCCACGGGCACGGCCTGTTGCATGGCCTGACCGCGCTTTTTCAGCAGCTGAGCCGTGGCATCCAGGGCCAAGGCGTCGGCTGCGCAGAGGGCGGAATATTCCCCCAATGAATGCCCGGCGACAAACTGGCAATGCTTACCGAACTCCATGCCGCCGTCCTGGCGCAGCACACGGGTTACGGCCAGGCTCATGGCCATCAGGGCGGGTTGAGCGTTCTCGGTTAGGGTCAATTCCTCGATCGGGCCCTCGAACATCAGGCGCGAGAGGTTCTGGCTCAACGCTTCATCGACCTCCTCGAACACCGCCCGCGCGGTCGGCAGGGCCTCGGAAAGCTCCTTGCCCATGCCGACGGCCTGACTACCTTGACCCGGAAATACAAAGGCGCGCGCCATGGCCCCCTCCCATACTGTTACCATCAATTTCAGTATCAGTCATAAAGGGTGATCGGGGCCTGTCAAGCCGGCCGGTGGCATCACTTGCACCGGTGCCGCATATGTGTATATATGCCGCGCCTTGCCCGGAATTTCGGGCGGGTGACTTAATTGAAATAGCGGATCAACGCGATCCAACAATATTCACATTCGGTCGGGCGTACCAACCCTACGTCCGCAGGGTATCCACAGTAATCGCTTAGGGATGCCGCCGACCATACCGAAGGAGCAACGGATAAAGATGCCGTTATACGAAAACGTTTTCATCGCGCGCCAGGATGTTTCATCCCAGCAGGTCGATACCATGACCGAGGAATTCACCAAGCTTGTGGCCGATAATGGCGGCGAGGTGGCCAAGACCGAATATTGGGGCGTGCGCGGCCTCACCTATCGCATCAAGAAGAACCGCAAGGGTCATTATGTTTTGATGAACCTGGATGCGCCATCCGATGCGGTGCTGGAGCTGGAGCGCAACATGCGCATCCACGAGGACGTCATTCGCTACATGACCGTCCGCGTCGAGGAATTGGAGGAAGGCCCCTCCGCCATGATGCAATCTAGAGGCGGCCGCGGTGGCCGCGGCGAACGTGGCGAGAGGGGCGACCGGGGCGAGCGGGGCGGCCGTGACCGCGACGACCGGCCGCGCCGTGAAGATCAACCCGAACAGGCCGGCGGCGAAAACGCCGAAAAGAGTGAAAGCACTGCAAGTGCGGAAAGCGTCGAGGATTAATCATGGCCCAGGATGTCAGAATTTCCCAACTTCCCCTGCGGCGGCCGTTCTATCGCCGGCGCAAGACCTGTCCTTTTTCGGGCGCCAATTCACCCAAGATCGACTACAAGGACGTCAGGCTGTTGCAGCGTTATCTGTCCGAGCGGGGCAAGATCGTACCCAGCCGGATCACCGCCGTATCAGCCAAGAAACAGCGGGAGTTGTCCCGGGCCATTAAGCGGGCGCGGATCTTGGCGCTACTGCCTTTCGTTCTGCAGTAGGAACGGCTGTTCCGGCTTCATATCTTAAGCGTTTTGCCGTAGCCCGGCGGACGAAGTAGTTGTCCCGGGTGAGAGCCGACGGGCCAAGGACAATGGTGCAATTTTATCTCATAGCGGTAACCGCGGGCCTGGTAAGCGGCCTGTTGCAGTCCGCCGCCATCCTGCCGGGCCCCGGCGCCCTGATACTGGCCTATATCGCGCCGCTGCCGTTGTTTCTGGTCGGCCTTGGCATGGGTCTGCAGGGCGCAGTGGTTGCCGTGTTGGTGGTCGGGGTTTTGAGCGTACCGCTGGCCGGGCCCCTATATGCGATGATCCAGGTTCTGGTCTATGGATTGCCCATAATTATCCTGAGCCGCCAGGCTTTGATGTCGCGAACCGACGGCCAGGGCGTGGTTCACTGGTATCCGGCCGGGCAGTTGCTGCTGTGGTTGTCCGGCATCGCCATGGCTGGGCTGGCCGTCATGGTGGTTGGGCTGAGCCTGTTTGGCGATGGCCTGTTGACACAAATCCGCCTGGTGATCGAACCATTTGCGAACCAGCTGCCCGTACCCGAACAACAGGACATGCTGATGTCCCTGGCCGATTATGTTCCGGCATTTTTCGCCGTGTCCTGGATTCTGGGTTTGATTTTCAATGGAATTCTGGCTCAGGGACTGTTGGTGCGCTTCGGTCAGAACCTGCGATCAACCCCAAAAATGGCGGAAATCAAGCTGCCGGCGGCCTGGATCGGGGTGTTGGCGGTGGCTTTGGCATTGTCCACCATGGACGGACTGATCGGGGTGATTGGTAAAACCCTTGCAGCGATCGCCATTGTGCCGTATTTCCTCCTCGGTTTGGGCGTTGTTCACGACTTTTTCCGGTCGTGGAAGGCCCGTTGGATCATGCTGATCCTGTTTTACGGACTTTTGTTAATGTGGCCCCTGCCGGTGCTGGTCGCGGGCTTGGGCCTTTTGAAAGCATTGCTGCGCTTGCGTGGCGGAAAAAAATTAGATAACTCCGGCGATAACGCCGAAAGAGAGGAATAATGGACGTCGTCCTGTTGGAACGAATTGAATCACTTGGCCAGATGGGCGAGGTGGTCAGTGTCAAGAATGGTTACGCCCGAAACTACCTGTTGCCCCAGGGCAAGGCCCAGCGCGCCACGGCCGCCAATCTGGCCTCGTTCGAGGAACGACGTGTCGAGCTGGAGGCGCGCAACCTGGAACGCCGGGGCGAGGCGCAGGGAGTCTCGACCGCCATGCAGGATGCGACATTTGTCGTCATCCGGCAGGCCGGCGAGTCCGGCCAGTTGTACGGATCGGTCCAGGCCCGCGATGTCGTGGAAGGTCTGGACGGTGTCGGCTATAAGGTGGCGCGTAATCAGATCGTTCTGAACCAGCCGATTAAAACCCTGGGCCTGCATCCGGTACAAGTCAATTTGCATCCGGAAGTCCATGTTGAGGTCATCGCCAACGTAGCCCGGTCGGAAGCGGAGGCCGAACGTCAGGCCGCCGGCGAAGATGTCCTGGCCGACGACGACGATGATGATATTTTCGAGATGGAAGCGGTCGAAGAAGAGACTGAAGCCGAAGACGGCGAGGCGGAGGAAGAGGCCGCGGAAATCACCGAAGATGACGGCGAGGGCGGGTCAGACGAAGAAGACTGACGCCCGTCGCGCAAAATATCGATTGGAGGTGGTGCGGGTTACCGCGCCGCCTCTTTTTTTCGTTCTGCCGCAATAATTTGTCATAACCGAAAAAAACTTTACCCCCGCTCCGGGTTTGAGCTAACATTTTTGTCATCCGCGACGTCGGTCGCGGATGTTTTGAAAGGGACCCATCACAGAGTATCGCAGCGCGACGAGGTTGATCATGCTTTTAGCTGGATTTTTGAGACGTCTGATTCATACCGGCTGCTTGACAGTCATTGATGCAAATGGCCGCCGCCACCGCTTTAAAGGCCAGCGGGATGGATCGGAAGTAACCATCCGCCTGCATGCCCGCGCCCTGCACTGGAAGCTGTTTATCAACCCCATGCTCCACACCGGCGAGGCCGTCGCCGACGGCACGCCGACGGTTGAGGATGGCGACCTGTATGATTTCCTTGATCTGATCGCCTTGAATATCGGTTGGCGGCAGCCGGACCATTGGCTGCAAAGATTTATCATCACGCCGCTGCGGGAAACCGGGCGCCGCCTGCGGCAATACAACCCGGCCAGCCGGGCCCGTAGCAATGTGGCGCGCCACTATGATTTGACCGGCACATTGTACGATCTGTTCCTGGATGCCGACCGGCAATATTCCTGTGCTTACTTTCAATCCCCGGATGATGATCTGGAGACGGCGCAATTGCGCAAGAAACAGCATCTGGCGGCGAAACTGATGCTGCAGCCGGGGCAACGGGTGCTGGATATCGGCTCGGGGTGGGGCGGCATGGGGCTGCATCTGGCGCAACAGGAACATGTCACGGTGCACGGGGTAACCCTGTCGGAAGAACAACACAAAGTATCCCGGGAACGGGCGGCACAGGCCGGACTGGCGGGTTTTGTCACCTTTGATCTGCAAGACTACCGCGCCGTCGAAGGGCCGTTTGACCGCATTGTTTCGGTCGGGATGTTTGAACATGTGGGCGTCGGCCATTATGGCGAATTCTTCAACAAGGTGCGGGATTTGCTGGCCGACGATGGCATCGCGGTCCTGCACACCATCGGACGGGCCGACGGCCCCGGCGCCACCAACCCCTGGATCAACAAATATATTTTCCCGGGCGGTTACAGCCCCTCGCTCTCCGAGATTTCGGCGGCGGTGGAAAAAGCCAATATGTACATCACGGACGTGGAAGTTTTCCGCTTGCAGTATGCCGAAACCCTGCGCCAATGGCGGCAACGGTTTTATGCCAACCGGGAGCGGGTTCTGGAGCTTTTCGACGAACAGTTCTATCGCATGTGGGATGTTTATTTGTGCGGCAGCGAGGTCACATTCCGCCATGGCGGGCATGTGGTGTTTCAGGTGCAGCTAGCCAAGCAGGCCGATGCCCTGCCCGAAACCCGTGATTACATCTTTGACGAAGAACGCCGGCGGGCGCGCCAGGATGCCAAATCCGATTCGCGCGCGGCTTGAAACAAATGACGCCACTATTGCCCATCGACAGGCATTAATTCGGACTGTCGAACAGTTTGTAGGAACTCCGAAAAGCCACATGAATTCATGGCCCAAGATCGGTTATGCACGCAATTCATGGGATACCTGAACCGCTTTTCCACAGCTTTCGGAGAACCGCGACGTTTCGCCGTGATAGGTTGCCCAGCATATGAGCACAGACAGTACAAACGGCCCCATCCTGGCAACCATCGGCGACCCTGAGATTGATGAGCAGGGCGTCGCCTATCGTGCGCCGCCCGCCAATCTGGAAGCCGAACAGGCCCTGCTGGGTGCGATCCTGGTCAACAACGAAGCGGCCTCCCGGGTAACCGATTTCCTGCGCCCCGAACATTTTCAGGAGCCGGGCCACCAGCGCATCTTTGCCGCTGCCCTGAAGCTGATCGAGCGGGGCCAGATCGCCAACCCCGTGACCCTGAAGTATTTCTTTGATCAGGACGAGGCCCTGGCCGAAGTTGGCGGGGCGCAATATCTGGCCCGCCTGGCGGGCGCCGCCGTCTCGGTGATCAACGCCCAGCATTATGGCCGGGCGATCTTTGATCTGGCCTTGCGCCGGGGCCTGATCGAGATCGGCGAAGCAATGGTCAATCAGGCCTATGAGGCGGACGTGGAGGTTGAGGCCGGCGATCAGATCGAAGTCGCCGAACAGAATTTGTTCGAGCTGGCGGAACACGGTCAAACCGACCGGGGGCCATTGTCGTTCGACAGGGTCCTGGCATCGGCCATCAACATGGCGGAAGCGGCGTACAACCGGGACGGCCAGATGATGGGGGTATCCTCCGGCCTGGTCGATCTGGATCAGAAATTAGGCGGTCTGCACCCCTCTGATTTGGTCATTCTGGCGGGGCGGCCCGCCATGGGAAAATCGTCCCTGGCCGCCAACATCGCCTTCCATGCGGCGCATAATATTAAGCGGAAGAAGATGGAAGACGGGCAGGAAAAAGTGGTGGACGGCGCGGTCGTGGCGTTCTTCAGCCTTGAAATGTCCGCCGAGCAACTCGCCACTCGTTTGTTGGCCGAGCAGTCCCGTATCAATTCGGAGAAAATCCGCCGCGGTGACATATCCGAAGACGAATTTTCCCGTATGGTGTCCGCCACTCAGGCTATTGAACAGGCGCCGCTTTATATTGACGACACGCCGGCCCTGACGATTTCCGCATTACGCACCCGGTCGCGGCGGCTGATGCGACAGCACGACCTTGGTCTGGTGGTGGTTGACTATTTGCAGTTGCTGCGCGGTACGGGGCGGGGGGCCGAGAACCGCGTCCAGGAGATTTCCGAAATTACCCAGGGCCTGAAAGCCCTGGCGAAGGAACTTGATATTCCCGTCCTGGCGTTGAGCCAGCTGTCGCGGCAGGTGGAGTCTCGCGAAGATAAACGCCCCTTATTGTCGGATCTCAGGGAATCAGGCTCCATCGAGCAGGACGCCGATGTGGTGATGTTCGTTTATCGGGAAGAATATTATCACGAATGGAAGCAACCCGAACCAGACACCCCCGATCACGCCAAATGGCTGGAGAAGGCGGATCAAATCCATGGCATCGCCGAAGTGATCATCGGCAAGCAGCGCCATGGCCCCACCGGCACCGTGCGCCTGCAGTTCGAACGCGAGTTTACCAAGTTCTCCAATCTTGAAGCGGCGGGCCATTATCCCGATGCCCACCACTAGCCCAACCACCAGCCCCACAGTCGCCCAAGCCGGTGCGATCCTGGAGATCGACCTTGGCGCCCTGAAAGCCAACTACAATATTCTGAGCAAGCGCGCGGCGCCCGCCGCATGCGCCGCCGTTTTGAAGGCGGACGCCTATGGCCTGGGCGCGGACCGGGTCGGCCCGGCCCTTGCCGAAATGGGCTGCCGCACCTTCTTTGTCGCCCATCTGGGCGAGGGCATCGAGCTGCGCCGGATTCTCGGTCCGGGCGCGGTGATTTATGTCCTGAATGGACCCCCACCGAATGAGGAAGCGGCCGATGTAGAGGCGGAATTTCAGGCCCGTGATCTGATCCCAGTACTGAATTCGCCGCAGCAGATTGAACAATGGAGCCGGTTGGCCCGGACACAAAACCTGATCCTGGCGGCGGCCTTACATATCGACACCGGCATGGCGCGCCTTGGTCTGAGCCCGGACGAGGCTACCGGTCTGCAAACGGCGCCGGAACGGTTATCAGGGATCGATTTGCATTTCGTCGTCAGCCACCTGGCCTGCGCCGATGAACCCGGTCACGCCCTGAACCGGAAACAACGGCAATTGTTCGAATCGCTGTCGAAGGGCCTGCTGGCGAACCGATCTTCGATGGGCCGGTCCCTGGCCAATTCATCCGCTATTTTCCTTGGTCCCGACTATCATTTTGACCTGGTGCGTCCCGGCATCGCCCTCTATGGCGGCAATCCGACGCCGGGCCGGAAAAACCCCATGGCGGCGGTGATCCGCCTGCGCGGGAAAATCATACAGGTGCGGGAAATTGACACCCCACAGAGCGTTGGCTACGGTGCCACCTATCGGGCTACGGGACCGCGGCGCATCGCCACGGTTCCGGTGGGGTATGCCGATGGCTATCTGCGCGCCTTGTCCGGGCAGGGAGTGGCGAATATTGCCGGAATGTCGATACCAATCGTAGGGCGCGTTTCCATGGATTTGATTACGCTGGATGTCACCGAGGCGCCGAGGGAAGCCGTTTATCCCGGCGCGCTTGTCGACCTGATCGGTGGGGCCGGGCCCAGCCTGGACGATGTGGCGGCGCGGGCCGGCACCATCGGCTATGAAATTCTGACGTCTTTGGGCCGGCGCTATCACCGACGGTATCTGATGGGTGGGGGAGAGGAACAGGGCCATGAATAATCCCTTGGCCGTTATAGGGCGGTTCTTCCTGGCCTTCCTGGCCACTTTTGGCAGGTTATCCATTTTTACGGGAAAATCCGTGTCCGCCATCGTCATGCCGCCGTTTTATTGGCGCCTGTGCCTGCAGCAGATGATGACAATCGGTTACTATTCCCTGCCCGTGGTTGGCATGACGGCATTGTTCACCGGCGCGGTGCTGGCCTTGCAGATCTATCTGGGCTCGGCCCGGTTTGGCGCGGAGAGCGCGGTGCCCAATATCGTCGTCGTGGGTTTGACCCGTGAGCTGGGACCGGTGCTGGCCGGGCTGATGCTGGGCGGCCGCGTCGGGGCCGCAATCGCCGCCGAGTTGGGCACCATGAAGGTGACGGAACAGCTGGACGCCCTGATTACACTGCAGACCAATCCGTTCCGTTATCTGGTAGTCCCGCGCCTGGTTGCCGCCACTATTACCACGCCGATCCTGGTTCTGATCGCCGATATCATCGGCGTCATGGGCGGCTACCTTGTGGGCATTCACCGCCTTGGCTTCAACTCCACGGTATATTTGAAAAATACCTTCGATTTCATGGAGACCATGGATGTGGCATCGGGTCTGGTGAAGGCGGCGGTGTTTGGTTTCCTGATTGCCCTGATGGGCTGCTATCACGGCTTCAACTCCAAGGGCGGTGCGCAGGGCGTGGGCAGGGCGACGACGGACGCAGTGGTGTCTTCGCTGATCCTGATCCTGATCGCCAACTATTTCGTCACCGAGGCCTTCTTCTCGCAATGACCGATACACCGCGCCTGGAGCTCATCGACGTGCATAAATCGTTCGGCACCAAGGTGGTGCTGGACGGCCTCAACCTGTCCCTGGCGAAGGGCGAATCGGTTGTGGTGATCGGCGGTTCGGGCACCGGTAAATCGGTCATGTTGAAATGCATCCTCGGCCTGTTGCAGCCCGATCAGGGTCAGATCCGCATTGACGGCGAGGACACGGTGGACTTACGCGGCGCGGCGCGGGAGCGGGTTTTGACCAAGTTCGGCATGCTGTTCCAATCCGCCGCCCTGTTCGACAGTCTGACGGTTTGGGAGAATGTCGCCTTCGGCCTGATAGAGGGCGCCGGCATGGAGCGGGAGCAGGCCCGCGCCATCGCGATCGATAAACTGTCCAAGGTCGGTATGGGCGAGGATATGGCCGAGGCCGACCCGGCTGGGCTGTCGGGCGGCATGCGCAAACGTGTGGGCCTGGCCCGCGCCATCGCCACCGAACCCGATATCATCTTCTTCGATGAACCGACCACGGGCCTGGATCCGATCATGGGCGATGTGATCAATAATCTGATCACCGAATGCGTCCAGGATCTGGGCGCGACCACATTGACCATCTCGCATGATATGTCGTCCGCCCGTACCATCGCCGACCGGGTCGCCATGTTGTACAACGGCAAGATTATCTGGGCCGGCGCCGTGGATCAGATCGACGATTGCGACAATGCCTTCGTCGATCAGTTTATTCATGGTCGCGAAGAGGGACCCTTCGCCCTGGAAGTGACATAGCAACGTGGCCAGGGCGGTCGAGCAATTTGTCTGTCAAAGCTGCGGTGCGGTGCACGGCAAATGGTCGGGCCGCTGTGCCGGCTGCGGTGAATGGAACACCATATCGGAGGAAGCCCAACGCGAGGCGCCGCCAAAGGGATTGGGCAGCGGCAAGGGGCGGATCCTCGATTTTCGAAAATTGAACCAGCATGGCGAAGTCGAAGGCCCACGCACGGCCTCGGGCCTGGGAGAGTTTGACCGGGTCTGCGGCGGCGGTCTGGTGCCCGGTTCGGCTGTTCTGATCGGCGGCGATCCGGGTATCGGTAAATCCACCATATTGTTGCAGGTAGTGGCCCGCCTGGCCCAGCAAGGCATCAAATGCGCCTATATTTCGGGCGAGGAAGCCCCGGCCCAGGTGCGCATGCGGGCCCGGCGCCTTGGACTGGAAGGCGCCCCCCTGGAACTGGCCGCGGCTACCTCGGTGCGGGATATCGTTGCCACCATGGAAGGGGCGGAAGCGCCGCATGTGGTGGTGATCGATTCCATTCAAACCATGTATGTGGACAGCGTGGAGGCGGCGCCCGGCACGGTCAGCCAGGTTCGTACCTCGGCCCAGGAATTGATCCGGGCCGCCAAACGGCGCGATATTTGCGTGCTGCTGGTGGGACATGTGACCAAGGACGGCCAGATCGCCGGGCCGCGGGTGTTGGAGCATATGGTCGACAGCGTGCTGTATTTCGAGGGCGAGCGCGGCCATCAGTTCCGCATCCTGCGCGCGGTGAAGAACCGCTTTGGCCCGACGGATGAAATCGGCGTGTTCGAGATGAGCGACGGCGGCCTGATGGAAGTGACAAACCCATCGGCGCTGTTCCTGGCCAATCGGGGCAGCACGGACGATATCACCGGCAGTGCCGTGTTCGCCGGGTTGGAAGGCAGCCGTCCCGTGCTGGTGGAAATCCAGGCTTTGGTCGCCCCTTCGCCGCCCGGCTCACCCCGGCGCACGGTGGTGGGATGGGACGGCAATCGCCTGGCCATGGTGCTGGCGGTTCTCGATGCCCGCTGCGGCCTTGGTTTGGCGGGGCATGATGTTTATCTGAATGTGGCGGGCGGCTTGCGCATCAACGAACCGGCGGCGGATCTGGCGGTGGCCGCGGCCCTTGTGTCCTCGATGATGGAAGTGCCGGTCCCGCAAGAGGCCGTGCTGTTTGGCGAGATCAGTCTATCGGGCGAAGTCCGCGGCGTCGCACAAGCGGAATTGCGCTTGAAAGAGGCCGCCAAACTGGGTTTTACCAAGGCTCTGATACCGCCCGCGCGCAAGGGCCGGAAAAGCAGTATGACGGTCAGTGAAATCAGCCGTTTGCCGGAATTAGTGGAACTGTTTGCCAGGGACGGGGTGAAAGCCGTATAGAACGCCGATGTTGAGCGATTTACCCATAAACGTCACGGACATGGTGATCCTGGGCCTGTTGCTGGTCTCGGGCCTGTTGGCGCTGAGCCGCGGTTTCGTCAAGGAAGTGTTGTCCATCGCTGGCTGGGTGGTCGCCGCTTTCGCGGCCCTGACGTGGTTCCCCCTGGCACAACCGTATCTGCAACGCTATGTGGATCAGGCGCTAATCGCGGGCGGTATCGCTTTCGTGGTCATTTTCGTCGTCGTGCTGACCCTGGCCTCGGTGCTGTCCTCGTTTATTTCGCGGCGGGTGCAGGGCAGCGAAATCGGTATTCTTGACCGCTCCCTCGGGTTTCTGTTCGGTTTGGCCAGGGGTGTTTTTGTCATTGCCCTGGCCTACCTTGTCCTGGTGCAGTTCATGCCCAGCAAGGAACAACCCGATTGGCTGCGCCAGGCCCGCGCCATGCCGGCCATTGAGTACAGCGCCGCCCTGCTGGCCCGCCTTGCGCCCGAGGATGTCGGCGAGGGCCTGGCCGGCCTGAACGATTTGGGCACGGAATTCGGCCGCGTCAGCGGGGAAAAAGTCGAATCTACTTTGGACGGTGCCATCAAGGCGGGCGAGGCGGCGAAACAATTGAAGGCCATCACCCAAGGCACTGACAAACGTAGCGAAAGCGGCTATACCTCTGGCTCGCGCGCAGACATGAACCGCCTTATTCAGAACCGGACGGACAATTGAAACAGCGCCCCGCAGATGACCACAAGCCGAACAATCCGACCCAGTGCGATCAAGATCCCGGTGAACCGAGTTTGAACCTGACGACCCACCCTTACATGGTCGATCCCGCCGACAGTGACAAGTTTCACGAGGAATGCGGTGTCTTCGGTATTATCGGCAGCCCGGACGCCGCCGCCAACACGGTGCTGGGCCTGCATGCCTTACAACATCGCGGCCAGGAAGCGGCCGGTATCGTGACTTACGATGACGGCCAGTTCTATTCCCACCGCAGCCTTGGCCATGTGGGCGATAATTTTAACTCCGAAGCGGTGATCGCCAACTTGCCCGGTGACGCGGCGTTGGGCCATAACCGTTACGCTACCACGGGCGAAACCATCCTGCGCAATGTCCAGCCATTGTTCGCTGAACTGCAATCGGGCGGCTTCGCCATCGGACACAACGGTAATTTGACCAATGCCGCCACCTTGCGCAGCCAGTTGGTTCAACGGGGCTGCATTTTTCAATCGACCATGGATTCAGAGGTGATCATTCATCTGATCGCCACATCGTCCTATCACGACCTGCTTGACCGCATGGTCGATGCCCTGCGTTCCGTGGTCGGCGCCTATAGTCTGGTCGCCATGACGGAAGACCGCCTGATCGGCGTGCGCGACCCCATGGGCGTGCGGCCCTTGATCCTGGGCCATCTGGACGGCGCGCCGATCCTGACGTCCGAGACCTGCGCCCTGGACATCATCGGCGCCGAGTTCGTGCGCGAGGTCGATCCGGGAGAGATCGTCGTTTGCACACCCGACGGTATCGAAAGCCTCAGCCCCTTTCCGCCGGCGAAATCCCGACCTTGTATTTTTGAATACGTGTACTTCTCCCGTCCCGACAGCATCGCCCAGGGCCGCTCCATCTATGCCGTGCGCAAGGCGATCGGCGCCATTTTGGCCCGGGAAAGCGCGGTGGAGGTTGATGTGGTGATCCCGGTGCCCGATTCGGGTACGCCCGCCGCCATCGGCTATTCGGAAGAGGCCGGGGCGCCGTTCGAGTTGGGTATCATCCGCAACCATTATGTGGGTCGCACATTTATCGAGCCGTCGCAAAATATTCGAAATTTCGGCGTCAAATTGAAACACAATGCCAACCGGGCCGAGATTGAGGGCCGGCGGGTGGTGCTAGTTGATGATTCGATTGTTCGCGGCACCACGTCGACAAAAATCGTGCAAATGGTGCGTGACGCCGGCGCCCTGGAAGTTCATATGCGCATCGCCTCGCCACCCACGGCCAATCCCTGTTTTTACGGCATCGATACCCCCAGCCGTGAAGAACTTCTGGCCGCCAACTGGGATGTGGAGGCCATGGCGAAACAGATCGGCGTCGACAGCCTTGCCTTCATCTCCATCAACGGTCTGTACACGGCGGTCGGCGGCGTGGAACGGGACATCGGCGCGCCGCAATATTGCGACGCCTGCTTCACCGGCGAATATCCCGTATCCCTGGTCGATCTGGCCCAGGGCCGGCCCTCGGCGCAATTGTCGCTGCTGGCCGAACACAGCTGAGGGCTGGGCGATGAGTGGACGTCTGAAAGACCGCCTGGCCCTGATCACCGGCGCTTCCCGGGGCTTGGGCGCGGCAATTGCCAAGGCCTACGCGGCGGAAGGCGCCCATGTCATCGCTGTTGCCCGCACCACCGGCGCCCTGGAAGAGCTGGATGATCAGATCAGCGAGATGGGCGGCAATGCCACCCTGGTGCCCATGGATCTGTCCGACTTCGGTGCCATTGACGATCTGGGCCGGCAGATTTTCGAACGCTGGGGCAAGCTGGACATTCTGGTGGGCAACGCGGCCATTCTGGGCGATCTGTCCCCCGTGGGCCATATCCGGCCCGAGGTCTGGCAGCGGGCCTATGATTTGAACGTCACCGCCAACTACCGTCTGATCCGTTCCATGGACAGCCTGCTGCGCCGCTCGGACGCCGGACGGGCGCTGTTTGTAACGTCTGGGGCCGGGCGCACCCTGCCGCCCTATTGGGCGCTCTACGCCTCGACCAAGGCGGCTCTGGACGCCATCGCCCTGGTGTATGCCAAGGAAACGGAAAAGACCAACATCCGGGTCAATGTGGTCAATCCCGGTCCGACCCGGACCGAGATGCGCGCGGCCGCCTTTCCAGGCGAGGACCCGGAGCAATTGCCGCCACCCGAACACATCGCCGCCACCATGATTCGCCTGGCCGAACCAGATTTCACGGAAACCGGCCTATGGGTCGCGGCGGACGCCCAGACGACAGCGCCCGGAAACGACGAGTCTGTCCACTAAGCTATTAAGTTCCTAAGACTTCGGCGCGGCGCCGGCTTCCTGCAGCAACTGCTCCAACGCCTCATACGGTTGCGCGCCGACCACACCCTGACGACCGGCAACGAACGTGGGTACGCCGGTGACGCCGTATTGCCGTGATAGCGCCCAATCTTCGTCCACAGCATCAGAGAAGCTGCGGGATTCAAGCATTGCCCGCGCCGCCGCCACATCCAGGCCCACATCGCCCGCGATCTTCAGCAAGGTATCGATATCGCCCACGTTCACCGCATCGACGAAATAAGCCCGATACAGGGCATCATGGATGGCCTCGCCGCCCGGCTGGGTATCGGCCCATTTGCCCAGTTCCTGGGCCAGACGGCTGTTGTAGGTATGGGTGCGATGGCCATAGGGCAGCCCCTCCACATCCATTAGGCCCTTCATGCGGGCATACATGGCGTCCATGTCCATGCCGCGCCCGGCGAACAGCTGTTCCAGGCTTTGCCCTTCCTGGGGCGTTTCGGGATGCAGGGGAAAATGTATCCACTTCATCTCGATGTCATAATTCTGCTTCAGTTTTTCAATACGCCCGGTACTGAGATAACACCACGGTCAAACGTAGTCGGTGAAGACTTCCAGGATTATCGGTTCAGCCATTTCGTTTCCTTCCATTGGTCACTTGCCCGATACTGTCGCCTATTGGCGCGGCGATGTGAAGAAAAAGTCGTCTTCATTTATGGGGGGCGGATAACGGGATCTGCAAGTCTACCCGGTCGGCTTGCCAAAGTTGATAGACCTCCCGGGCGCGGCTGAACAGCCAGGGCTGGCTACGGGGGACGATGACGTCGACCTTGCCCGCCACCACATCGTCAATATCGGCCCATTGCTGGGCGCTGCCCGCCATGTCGTCGCCGGGCCGCACCGCGCCGCCCTCGTAGGCGGCGACAAAAATCAACGAGATCATGTTGGGCACCGCATCGTCATAGGCGACGGTCATGGCATGCAGGGCGGTGATGGGGCGAATTTTCACTTCACCACCCAGTTCCTCATGGCATTCCCGCAGGGCGCCGTCCCAGACGGTTTCGCCGGCCTCCAGCGCGCCGTTGACCACTTCCCATCTGCCGGGCCGGTCGGGATGACACAGCAGCAGAACCTGATCCTGGTCATTCAGCACAATGGTCAGAACGGCGGCGGGAAAGCAGGCGAAAACCCGGCTGCCCGATTGCGACGTGATGGTCGGTTGCGGTGGCGATATCATAATGGCGGCGAGGGTATATTATTGCGGACGTTTCGTCCAAAACGACAAACGATGCTCTTTCGTCGGGAGCCGTCATTCGAGGACCAGGGATCGCAAACTCTGGTTCCGGTTCTATGGGGACAGACTCGGTCTCCTAGTTCAGAATTACCAGGGTGGGACCTATGAGTCCCTCTGGCGCCGTATTTCCGCTGGCCAGATCGATCCAGCGCGTCTTTGCGCGCGATGGCGCGGATTGCAGCGTGGCCGGGTCGGGATCGGTCGCAGGCAAAAGCAAGGCGCCATCGGGTTCCCGCAACTCAATAGACCGGTCGTTACCATTTTTATTCATCGCACCGATTTGGCAGCCATCCGGCAATGCGGCATGTAGTTGGCGAACGATGTGGGCGCCGGAAAGTGGGTTGTAAAGCCCATCAACCAGGCCGCCACTGAAATAATAGCCCCGATCGATACCGGTGAAATTATCAAGGTATACCGCCATATCATCGTGGGCCAGGGCGCCGAGCACGGCCTCGGCGATACGGTTGTCGTCGTGGCGCGCGGTTTCATCCTGGTCAAGGGGCTTGCGGTGGGCGAACTGCACATGGACCGCCGCCATGACTCCCAACCCGGCGACGCTGTTCCGGGCCGCGATCATGGCCGGCACCGGTGCTTCCCGCCAACCGATGCCAAAGACCAAGCCGTCGATGGCCGCTTTCGCGCCGTCGAGGGCAAGCAGCGCCTCGACCGTGCCGCGCTCGTCGGCGCCCAAACCATGGCTGCCGCTGAACGTCTTCACATCCGCCCGGTAAGCGTTGAATAGGACCGCCGTCCCGCCCTTCAGCGCGGCAATGTCAGCGAGTAAACCGGGCGCACTGGTGGTCGGCGCGATGACTTCCCAGGCGCTCAATATGTGGCCATGATCGGACAGCGCCTGCCGCGCCGCGCCCTTGGGCAATCCGTAGGAATAGGCGGTGAAGCGGTGGCCGAGCGCCGCCAGTTCGGCCATGCGGCCGCGCGTCTCCGCATCAGCGAGATCGTCGAGCGGCACCCGCAGATTTCGAACCCCCATCTCCCACAGGGCTAACAGCGGATAGTCGTTGCGGACCCGCTTGCGTCTAAAGACATCCAGCCCCCAGGGGGTGGGTATGTTGGCACTGTCGCACCAGGGTTGACGCAGATCGAGGCCGACACCGCCGCCCCTCGATGCCAGACCGTGAACCAGCGGCAGAGCATGTTCGACCTCCCCGGCCGGGTCATCGGTCCGACCATGGGTGCGGATGATGTGACTAAGATGCCCCTCGTCATGCACCTGGACAACGGCATAGCCAAGCTTGGCGCCGTCGTGCCGCCCCTGTTTCATGCCCGGCGCGATGCGAAACAGCTCGTGGTAGTCATGGCGCAGGAAACAGACCGACGGCAGCACGTAACAACTGGTCGCGCCATGGCGGTTGAAAAAGAAGTTATGGACATGCCCGGCGTAAAAGGCTTCGACCTTGTGGCGCTCCAATATCCCCAGCAGCCATGACCGACCCGGCTCGTCCGTGGCGTCATAGTGGCCGGGCTCATCCGGGCGAGACAGATAGGCTGGGTAATGCGAGAACATGAAGACGCGCCGGCCCTGGTTTTCCGCTAGCAGAGCTTCCAGCCATTTACGCTGTTGCGCCTCACAGTCCAGGCCGGAGTTGACGATCATGCCGTTTATGATCACGAACAGGCAGTCCTGGTGTTCGAAGGAATAATACTGGGCCTGAAAATGCCGCTCATATTCAGCGATCATGTCATCGTTGACAGTGAGCTGCGTTTGCTGAGGCGGCAGGGGTTCACCACCATAGGCTTTTTCGCCGATATCGTGATTTCCGGCCACCAGATACAGGGGGCATTCGAGCGCTTCGTACACCGAGTGGAAGCGTTCCGCCGAATCTTCATAGGCTGGCGTGCCCGGTTCGGGGTGCGTGATGTCGCCGAGATGAACAACGAAATCGGGCGCCAGACGATTGAGCTCGCGAACCACATAGGCTGATCGCGCCGCGCCCAGCTTCACGGTGTCCACATCGTATCCGCCGATAGCTGAAGCTTCCTCCTCGGTGACATGGGTGTCGGCGATGACGGCGAAGGTGAAAAGATGCTCTTCGCTTATGTGATGGGGCATTCTCGTCACTTTCCTTTTCTTGTTCCGATTCCCGGAGGTCTATAAAGGCTATGATGCTGCAAATGCCGGGTCGAGCTAAAATGGCCTCGGCTTAACTGATGAGCGGGAAAGGGCTTGGGAACCGATATGGCGCCGTCGGAAGCAACTGTGGGAAAATTGCCGTCGGGGGAGCTTGAAGCGCGAATCTATCAGGTGGCGCGGCAGATCCCGGTTGGACGGGTGGCAACCTATGGCCAGGTGGCGCTGGTTGCCGGGGTCATTACGGCACGGCGGGTCGGGCGCGCCATGGCCACCCTGCCCATGGGCTCCGATGTGCCCTGGCACCGCATCATAAATAGCCAAGGCAAGATTGCCATCCGGCGCCACGGCGGCCCGGATCCGGAGCAGAAGCGTCGCCTTCGGGTCGAGGGCGTACGGCTTGACCGCCAAGGCCGGGTCGACCTGCCGGCGGTCGCTTGGCCCGGGCCGTCGTTGCAATGGCTTGAGCTAAACGGCTACGACATCGAAGATTTGATCCTGCGCAGCCAACGCAAGGGCAAACGCGGGGCCTGGGTGAATTGGAACCTCTAGATCGAGATTTCCGTTTCGCCCCGCCCTATTCCGCATCCTATTCGGCATCGTGGAAGATCATGCCCATGGTATAGCGCAGGCCGGTGTGAATGCGGCTCACGCCATGGCGCATGGGCGCGCGATAATCGCCGCGCTTGCCCGCAACGGGTCGTTCCTTAACCGGAATTATCAGCATTTCGCCTTGCACGGGGGCGATGGCCTGGCCGATGGACTGGGCTCGGGGTTGGTTTTCCAGCAACAGGAACTCACCGCCCGTGAAGTCCTCCCCCGGCCTACTCAACAGGAACACAGCCTGCAGAGGGAAATTTTCACCGCCATAGAGATCCTGGTGCAGGCGGTTGTATCCGCCCGCTTCGTAGCGCAGCAACAGGGGCGTCGGTCGCAACTGGCCCGCTTGATGACAAATACGCTGGTAGGCCTTCAGATCGGCGGGGAACGTCTGTTCGCCGGGCAACCGGGCAGCCATGCGGTTGGCGATGGGTGCCAGGTGGCAATACAGGTCGTTGCGCAGCCCGGCGACCAGGGGCGGCAGGGGATTGTCGAAATAGCGGTATTGCCCCTCGCCAAAGCGATAGCGCGACATTTCGATCGTGCTGCGAAACCGGGCATCTTGATCATACAGCGCGATCAGGCCGGCACATGCCTCCACGCTCAGCAGCGGCCCCGTGCGGGCATAGCCGGTTTCGTCGATCTGTGCCGCCATGGCGCCCCAATCAAGGGCCGCGAGCTGTTCTGTTGTCCGGTTATCCATGCTCTCTTGTAGCCGGGTCTTTCCCTGGGCGCTATCCGGTAATGGTGGCCGGTTTTGGTGGCCGGTTATGGTGTAATAAGTCCGCTGTTGTGGCACTGTGGCGGATACGCGAATCAGCCATCCCCGATGGGGGCCGGGACGGAGTTTTCATGTGACATTGCTGCATTTGATAGTCGTCGCCATGGTCCAGGGGCTGACGGAATTTCTGCCCATTTCATCATCGGCGCATTTGATCCTTGTGCCCCTAGCCGGCGATTGGCCCGACCAGGGCCCAACCGTCGATATCGCCGTGCATCTGGGCACCCTGGGCGCGGTGCTGTTGTATTTTCGCCGGGACGTGGGCGCCATGGTGGTGGGGTTGTTCGAACTGGCAGGCGGCAATATCACGCCCGGCGCGCGGCTCTCCATGCAAATCGCTCTCGGCACCGTGCCGGCGCTGGCGGTTGGGTATTATCTGGCCAGCCAGGGTTATCTGGAACAATTGCGTTCACCCCTGATCATCGCCTGGGCGACAGTCCTGTTCGGCGTCCTGCTGTGGGCCGTGGACGGGTTGTGTCTGCGGGTAAATCGGGTTGATCAATTGAGTTTTGGCGGCATTCTGTTTATCGGCCTAGCCCAGACCCTGGCCCTGATCCCCGGCACTTCCCGATCCGGAATTACTATCACGGCCGCCCGGGCCCTGGGTTACGAGCGTGAGGACGCGGCGCATATCTCCCTATTGCTGTCGATCCCGATCATTCTGGCGGCCGGTGGCTATCAAAGCCTCGAAGTGGTGCAAAGCGGCCACCTGGCCCTGGGTCTGGACGCCCTGATTGCCGCCGCGCTGGCCTTTGGCACCGCCTTGCTGGCCATTGCCCTGATGATGCGTTGGCTGCACCACGCCAGTTATACGCCGTTCGTGATCTATCGCCTGATCCTCGGCGCGGGTCTGCTGTATTGGGTTTACACCTGAATAGACGGAGGAATTCATGGAAGTTTGTTTGATTACGGGGACCAGCACGGGTATTGGCCAGGCCGCCGCCCTGCATCTGGCGCGGCGGGGCTACAAGGTCTATGCCAGCATGCGCAACACCGCAAAGGGGGACGCACTGCGGGCCGGCGCGGCGGCGGAAAATCTGGATCTGGTGGTGGAAACCCTGGATGTTTCCGATAACCAATCCATGCTGGCCTGCATAGAGCGGATCATCGCGGCCGAGGGCCGCATCGATGTCCTGATCAACAACGCGGGCCTGTCCTCCTCCTCCCCGATCGAGACTTATCCGGAAGATGAACATCGCGCCCTGTTCGAGGCTAATTACTGGGGCCCGGTAAAACTCACCCAGGCCGTGCTGCCGGGCATGCGGGAGAGGGGCCGCGGCGCCATCATAAATCTGTCATCCCTGCTGGGGCGCATCGCCTGGGCCAATCAGGCGGCTTATTGCGCCTCCAAATTCGCCATAGAAGCATTTTCGGAATCCCTGGCCCAGGAAGTCGCGCCCTTCGGCATTCGAGTGGCGATCATCGAACCCGGCGTTACTGCCTCCGCCATCTTTGACAACACGCCCGTGCATTACGACCGGGCCTCGCCCTATAAGCCGGCCATGCGGCGAAATGGCCGTTTCTACAATGTTGGTGTCGCCGTCGCCACGCCGGCCGAACGCTTGGCCGAGACGATTGCCGAGGCCCTGACCAGCGAACAGCCCAAGCTGCGCTATGCCGTCGGTTTCGGCGCCCAGGCTATTGCCCGCCGGGCGGACATGAGTGATGAGGACTTCGTCGCCCTGGGCGGTCTGGCCGACCCGGACTATTACCAGGCCCTGCGCGAGCATCTGGATCTGGAATTGGAACCGCCTGAAGAGACCTAGGCTTGTTCAATGGATGGCAGACGTCCCGCCTTGCGGTAGCGGTGCAAATAACCGGGCAGCACGGCTGCCAGGGCGGTCGGCGTCACACCAAGGTCCGCTAGTCCGGGCAGATCGCCGCTGACTACATTGTCAGATTTCAACAATTCCACCTGATCCACGGTCAGGATATGCCACGGCGTTAGCTGCAGGAAAAACGCATACACCTTGGCCAGGGCATAGGGCAGGGGCACGGGCAGGCGATTACGGCCCGTCTGCTCGCAGACCATGACCATCAATTCCGCCATGGTCAATACCTGCGGGCCGCCCAGCTCGTAAGTGCCGCCCACGGGGGCCTCGTCCCGCAACAAAGCGGCCATGGCTTTCGCTACATCGCCCACATAGACAGGCTGCATGCGGTTGTGCCCGCCGCCAAGAAGCGGCATCACGGGTGACAGGGACGCGATCAAGGCAAACAGATTGAAGAATTTGTCCTCCGGCCCAAATACCGTTGCCGGCCGGATGATCGTGGCATCGGGGTAGGCTTCCCGCACAGCCGCTTCACCGACGGCCTTGCTGCGGGCATATTTGCTTTCGCTGTCGTCAGCCGCCCCCAGGGCTGAAATATGCAGCAGGCGCCCCACACCGGCGCTGGCCGCCGCCGTGGCCACCGTCTCGGCGCCATATTCATGCACCGCCTGAAAGCTTTGCGCGCCACCGGGAAACATCACGCCGGCCAGATTGACCACCATATCGGCGCCGTCCACGGCCCGGGCGATCGAGGCTTGGTTACGGATATTGGCCTGGATCGGTTGTACCTGGCCCACATCGCCCATGGGTTTGAGGTAACTCGCCGCCTCCGGATCGCGTACGGCGACACGCAGCCCGTGGCCTTGTTCCGCCAAGCGTCTGATCAGATACCGGCCCAGAAAGCCGGCGCCGCCGATGACTGTTACCTTGCCCATCTTACCTCGCATTTTGTAACTGCAGCCTTATACCAATAATCGCCATTGCAAGAACAGCCCCTTCGTTGGCGGCCAAAAAGAAGCATTCGGGAACAGGTGCGCAAGGGCGAAAAAATTGTTCCTTCATTCCAACGGCGAGGTCCCTTGACAAGGTCCGGTCCGCGCTATATCGATGCCGCCCTGAGGCCCAGGTGGCGGAATTGGCAGACGCGCTAGCTTCAGGTGCTAGTGGGGGTAACCCCGTGGAAGTTCGAGTCTTCTCCTGGGCACCATTCCCTTCATTTGCCCGGCGTTCAGGGGTAGGGAATGATGTGAAATGGGCCACCTGCCGGGCCTTTGACATGGGTCCTTATTGGGGTCCTCATTTGGGTCCTCATTTGGGTCCTCATTTGGGTCCTCATTTGGG
>JABIRL010000159.1 GCA_018667855.1 Rhodospirillaceae bacterium | reverse complement strand
TGACCGGCGACCGCATCGGCGCGGAGGAGGCCTACAGATTGGGTCTGTTGAATCAGCTTTGGCCCCTAGATGGCTTCCAGGACCAGGTTCGCGCCTTTGCCGAACGCCTGGCGTCGGGCCCGCCACAAGCTTTGGCGGCGATCAAGCGGGGCATCCAAGGCGCAACCGAGGCCGCGTTGCGCGCGGCGCTGGATTTCGAACATCGCACCCAGGCCACCTTGATCCTGTCCGACGATGCCCGTGAAGGCATGCAGGCGTTTCTGGAAAAACGTCCGCCTGCTTTCGGCGCCAAAAAATAACCCCGTCTTTACGCCACTGTATCAACGACACGCTTTAAGCGTCTGCCGCGTATTCCAACAACAAGTCCTTGGCATCCACGGACATGCCGGGTCTTACGGCGATGGCATGAACGGTGCCGGAGCGGGCGGCGCGAATGGCGGTTTCCATTTTCATGGCTTCGATATTCAAAAGCAGATCACCGCTTTCCACTTCCTGGCCTTCATTGACGGCGATGGTGCCGACGACACCGGGCATGGGCGCGGGGACATGGTTGGGATTGTTTTCATCGGCCTGGGGGTGGCGTTCAACCGTCGCGGCGATCTGGCGGTCGGCGATCCGGACCGTGCGGGGCTGGCCGTTTAGTTCGAAGAAGAACTTTACGAAACCCTCCTCATCAACCTCGCCCACCGCCTGGGCGCGGATCACCAGGCTCTTGCCAACTTCCAGATCCACTGAAATCTCCTCGTCCGACTGCATGCCATAGAAAAAGGTCTTGGTGGGTAAGACATCCACGGGGCCGAATTCACGGCGATGGTCGGCATAGGCGGCGAAGACATCCGGATACATCAGGTAGGAATTGAACTCTTCCTCCGAGATGCGCCGCGCGACCTTTTTTTCCGCCTCCCGTCGCAGGGCGTCCAGGTCGGCGGGCGGCATATTGGCGCCGGGCCGTACGGTCAAGGCCGCTTCGCCGGCCAGAACCTTTTCTTGCAGGGCCGCCGGGAACCCGCCCGGCGGCTGACCCAGTTCACCGCGGAAGAAGGAGCGCACGGATTCGGGGAAAGCGATTTCCTGGTCCGGGTCCTCCACATCGGCGCGGCTCAGACCGGCGCTGACCATGAGCAACGCCATATCGCCCACCATTTTCGATGACGGCGTTACCTTGACGATATCGCCCAGCATTTGGTTGACGTCGGCATAGGCCCGGGCCACTTCATGCCAACGTTCCTCCAGCCCCAAAGATCGCGCTTGTTCCTTCAGATTTGTAAATTGCCCGCCGGGCATTTCGTGCAGATAGACCTCGGACGCGCCGAAGCGCAGATCGCTTTCAAAGGCGGCATATTGCGCCCGCACCCCCTCCCAATAGTCTGAAAAGGCGCGAATTTGGCTTGCCTCCAACCCAGTATCCCGGGCGCCGCCCCGCAAGGCGCCTGCAACGGAACCCAGATTGGGCTGCGACGTCAGGCCGGAGAGAGAATCCATTGCCAGGTCGGCGGCATCCACGCCCGCCTCCGCCGCCGCCAATACACTGGCCGCCGCGATGCCGGATGTGTCATGGGTGTGAAAATGCACCGGCAGTCCGGTTTCTTCCTTCAGCACTTTGACCAGGGTGGTAATGGCGTCGGGTTTTGCCAACCCAGCCATATCCTTGATGCCGATGATATGGCTGCCCGCCGCCGCCAACTCCCGTGCCATCGTGACGTAATATTGCAGATCATACTTGTTGCGTTCGGGATCGTGCAGATCACCGGTGTAGCAGATCGCGCCTTCCAACAACTTGCCGTTTTCAAGCACCGCGTCCATGGCCACCCGCATGTTCTCGACCCAGTTCAGGCTGTCGAACACCCGGAACAGATCCATGCCGCTGTCGGCGGCCTGTTTGACGAAGGCCCGGACCACATTGTCGGGATAGGTGGTATAGCCGACCCCATTGGCCCCGCGCAGCAGCATTTGCAGCAGGATGTTGGGGACATGGGCGCGGATCCGCCGCAGCCGGTCCCAGGGGCATTCGTTCAAAAAGCGCATGGCCACATCAAAAGTGGCGCCGCCCCAGCATTCCAGACTGAATAGCTGGGGCAGGTTATGGGCATAGGCCTCCGCCGCGCGAACAATGTCATAGCTGCGCATGCGGGTGGCCAGCAAGGACTGATGGGCGTCCCGCATGGTGGTGTCGGTCACCAGCATTCGATCTTGTTGCAGCATCCAGGTGCTGAATTTCTCGGGTCCCAATTGGTCCAGTAACTGCTTGGTGCCATCCGATGGGGCATCGGCAAGGTTGATTGGGACCAGCGGCGTCCGCTCGGTCGTCGGCAGGGGCCGGCCCGCGACCTCTTGGTTGCCGTTAACGGAAACATCGGCGATGAAGCGCAGCAACCGTGTGGCCCGGTCCCGGCGGTGGCTCAGTTTGAACAACTCCGGTGTGTCATCGATAAAGCGCGTGGTGTAGTCCGCCGTCTTGAACTTGGGATGATTGATCAGGCCCTCGACAAAGGTAAGGTTCGTCGTCACGCCGCGGATGCGAAATTCCCTGAGGGCGCGGTCCATGCGGGCGATGGCCTCCTCCGGTGTGGGTGCCCAGGCCGTCACTTTTTCCAGCAGGCTGTCGTAGTGCCGCGTGATGACGGCGCCCGAATAGGCCGTGCCGCCATCCAGACGGATGCCAAAGCCGTTGGCGCCGCGATAGGCCGTGATGCGGCCGTAATCGGGCAGGAAGTTCTGTTCCGGGTCCTCCGTCGTCACCCGGCATTGCAGGGCGTGGCCGCGCAGCTTGATCTCCGCCTGATCCGGCACGCCGGAGGCCGCCACATCGCCGATCCGGGCGCCGCCGGCGATGCGGATCTGTGCCTTGACGATATCGATACCGGTTACTTCTTCCGTTACCGTATGTTCGACCTGAATACGGGGATTAACCTCGATGAAATAGAATTCGCCGCTGTCCCGATCCATGAGAAATTCGGCCGTGCCCGCGTTCACATAGCCAGATTGCCGGGCCAGACGCAGGGCCGCGGCGCATAATTCCGCCCGCTGATCAGGGTCAAGAAAAGGCGCGGGCGCCCGCTCCACGACCTTTTGGTTGCGCCGCTGCACGGAACAGTCACGCTCGAACAGGTGCACTATATTGCCATGATGGTCGCCCAGCAGCTGCACTTCCACATGGCGGGCCCGGCGCACCAGCTTCTCCAGATAAACCTCGCCATTGCCAAAGGCCGCGATCGCCTCACGCCGCCCAGAGGCGACTTCCCCATCAAGCTGGCTTTCGTCTTCGATCACCCGCATGCCGCGCCCGCCACCGCCCCAGGAGGCTTTCAGCATCAGGGGATAGCCGACCGCCGCCGCCTGGCGCCGTACCTCGTCCGTGTCTTCCGGCAGCGGGCCGGTGGCCGGCATCACCGGCGTCCCCGCCTGTACCGCGACCTCACGGGCGGAGACTTTGTTGCCCAGGCGGCGCATGATTTCAGGTGTCGGCCCGATAAAGATGATCCCGGCTTCGGCACAGGCATCGGCGAATTCCGGATTCTCCGAAAGAAAGCCATAGCCCGGATGAATGGCATCAACCTTTGCCGCGCGGGCCACTCGGATCATTTCATCTATGGACAGGTAGGCCTTGATGGCGCCCAGACCCATCCCGACCTGATAGGTTTCATCTGCCTTGAAGCGGTGCAGGGCCAGTTTGTCTTCTTCGGCGAAGACTGCCACTGTCGCTAGACCCAACTCGTTCGCCGCCCTGAGCACGCGGATGGCGATTTCGCCCCGGTTGGCCACCATGATCTTGGTAATCTTTGGCTTCTGGACCATGCTCCCGCTCCCCGCTACTGCTAGCGTTTCCATTGTCCTCCCAATTTGGCCGCAATAACACCGTAATAAAAAGGGACACCGCCATGAAAGTCCAGTCGCTACAGACATTCATCATCGGCAATCCGCCGCCAGTCTAGTCAGCTGCGATCTGCCTTTGCACCTCCGCCAGCGAAATGCTCTGGGGCTCTCCCCTGTTGGCGGCGAGTTCGTTGGCGAGCCGTTGCAGGACGGCGTTGGCGGGGGTTGGAACACCGTGCAGGCGGCCCAGCATGACGATTTCGCCGTTCAGAAAATCCGCCTCGATATTGCCCGTGCCCCGTTCCAGGCTTTGCCAGGATGATCCCGCCACCCGGTCCTGCCCCGGCACCGACCCGGATTTCATCAGATCACCCCGGCGGGCCTTTTCCTCGTCCTGCCTGGCGCAATCAATGCCGGCGGCCTTGAAACAGGCCTCCGCCTCGGCCCGCATCAGGGCCCGAATATCCTTTGTCCCATCGCCGGGCGGGGCGACGGCGGCCAGGGCATTGCCCAGGTTCATGATCAGCTTGCCGTACTTGAAACGCATCACGGTCGGGTTGGGCCGGGCCGAGAAATTGACGCTTTCAAGCGCCGCCGTGACCTCTTCCACGACCTTGTCGCTGCCCGTGGGGTAGACGCTGGCATCCAGCACGCCGATCTTGGCGGCGGCATGGGTTACGACCGTGCCTGGTTCCAAGGCGGTGGCGGGCAGATAGACCATCATGGCGTACACATTTTGGAACCGGCGCGCCGCCATGCGCTCGTTATCGACGCCGTTCTGACAGCTGAACACGGGGATTTGGTCACCGGCGGCGGCGCGCAGGTCGTCCAGGGCCCCTTCGGTATGCTGGCTCTTCATGGTCAGGATGACCACGTCGTTGGGGCGCAAATCAATTTCGCCGGGATGGCCCACGGCCGTGATCGGCAGGGTGACATCCTGGTGCGGCGTCCGGTAATGCAGGCCGTTGTCCTGGATCGCCTGCAGGTGATCGCCACGGGCAATCAACACCACGTCCACGTCGCCCTGAAATAACTGCGCGCCGATAACCCCACCGATACCGCCGGCGCCATAGATGATAATTCGCATGCTCAACTCCCCCTGCTCCCCGACAATGTTACACTAAATACCGATCAGCCAAGAAGGGAAGTCCCATGTCCGAGGATACTTACGAGATTTACGCCATCAAATACGGTGACCGCGTGGGAGAGCGGGGCACCATGTTCGTGCACGGCGATCCCCACGACGCGCCCATCGCCATGGATTATTTCATCTGGGCTCTGCGCAACGACCAACGCACCATCGTGGTCGACGTGGGCTATGGCCAGGCGGAAGGCGAAGGCCGGGGCCGTTCGTTCTTGCGCTCGCCCACCGAAGGCCTGGCGCTGTTGGATATTAACGCGAGCGAGGTGGAGGACGTGATCATCACCCACATGCATTATGATCACGCCGGCAATCTGGAACAATTCCCCAAGGCGCGCTTTCACATCCAGGATGTGGAGATGTCTCTGGTCACCGGCCGGGCCATGACC
The DNA here is from genome assembly GCA_018667855.1 of Rhodospirillaceae bacterium. Taxonomy (GTDB): domain Bacteria; phylum Pseudomonadota; class Alphaproteobacteria. The sequence continues at coordinate 9,014 of JABIRL010000159.1, read as the reverse complement.
CACAAGGCGCTGCGCCATTCATTCGTGGTGGATGATGTGGTCGACATGGTGCGCCTGGTCTATGGCGATCGGGTGGTTTTTCATGATGGCGAGGATCACATCGCCCCCGGCGTCAGCGTCCACCATCTGCCCGGCCATACTCGCGGCATGCAGGCCGTCCGCGTCGGCAGCCAGCGGGGCGCCGTGGTCCTGGCCTCGGACGTGGCGCATTATTACGAGAGTTTCGAGCTGGAAACCCCGTTTATGACCCACGAGGATCTGTTTCAGATGCTGGAGAGCCACCGCAAGCTGCGCGCCCTGGCATCGGACAACGCCCACATCGTGCCGGGACATGATCCGCTGGTCATGCAGCGCTATCCCGCGCCGCGAGCGGACCTGGAAGGCATCGTCGTAAGGTTGGATGTTCCACCAAAGGATGGCATGGTCTAGCAAGCAAAATGGGAGAGCGAACAATGGCCGACAAGAAAACCCCCTACGACCTTATTCCCCAACTGGGCAAACTGCGCGACGAAGTGCTGTTTGGCGATGTCTGGGAGCAGCCCGAGCTGTCGAAACGTGACCGCAGCCTGGCCACCGTGGCGGTGCTGATCGCCATGTATCGCACGGAAGAGCTGAAGGGTCACATGGTGCGCGCCATCGACAACGGCGTTACCAAAGAAGAGCTATTCGGGCTGATCACGCACCTGGCGTTCTATTCAGGCTGGCCGACGGCGGTGAATGCGGGCCGCGTGGCCCTGGAAGTGTTGGAAGGGCAGGATTAGGACATGAGCAGGATCGGATTTATCGGCCTGGGCACCATGGGCGCCTCATTCGCCACAAATATTATCAAGGCCGGCTTTGATGTCACCGTACATGACATTCACCGCCAGGTGGCTGAGCCGCACCTGAACGCGGGCGCCAAATGGGCTGACACGCCGCGGGAGCTGGCAGCTGTGTCAGATGTTGTCCTGACGTCCCTGCCGGGCCCACCGGAGGTGGAGGCCGTGGCTTTGGATGCCGCGGATGGTCTGGTTGCCGGCATGGCGCCAGGTTCGGTGCTGTTCGATCTCTCCACCAATTCGCCGACCATGGTGCGGCGAATTCACGCCGCAATGGCCGAAAAGGGCCTGCATTGCCTTGATGCCCCGGTCAGCGGCGGCCCCAAGGGCGCGGCCTCCGGCAAGCTGGCGATCTGGGTCGGCGGCGACCGGGCGGTGTTCGATGCCAATCGCGCGGCCTTGGATGCCTTGGGCGATCAGGTCCGCTACATCGGGCCCATCGGCGCCGGCGCGGTGGCCAAGCTGGTTCATAACGCCGCCGGCTATGCCATCCAGACAGCCCTGGCGGAGGTGTTCTCCGTCGGCGTCAAGGCGGGCGTGGAGCCGTTGGCATTGTTCGAGGCCGTGCGCCAGGGCGCGCGGGGGCGGCAGCGCACGTTCGATAGCCTGTCGGATCACTATCTGATCAATCAGTATGACCCTGCCGATTTTGCCCTGAAGCTGGCCCACAAGGACGTCAGCCTGGCGGCTGAGCTGGGCCGTGAGTTCGGCGTGCCCATGCGCCTGATCAACGCCACCGTGGCGGAAATGACCGAGGCCCTGGGCCGTGGCTGGGAGGGGCGGGATTCCCGTGTCTCCATGCTGTTGCAGCAGGAACGCGCCGGGGTTGATTTTGCCGTGGATCCGGCGGACGTCCAGGCCGTTCTGGACAACGACTAGATATCGAGGAGGTTTATCCGATGGCGGCACGCACAAAACCACCGTTTCGCGCTGATCAAGTGGGTAGCCTGTTGCGCCCCGACAGCCTGCACGAAGCCCGCGCCAAGGCGGCGAAGGGCGAGATATCGGCGGAGGCTCTGCGCCAAGAGGAAGACCGCTGCATCAATGAGGTTGTGACCTTGCAGCAGGATATCGGTCTGCAGGGGATCACCGACGGTGAATTTCGCCGCACCTGGTGGCATTTTGATTTCCTCAGCGGCTTTGACGGCTTCGAATTGGGCGAGCCATTGGACAAGGGAACCTTTCAGGGCAGCGATGAGCAGCCGCCACGGGCCATGATCAACGGCAAGCTGGCGCGCAGCAAACCGGTCATGGTGGATCACTTCGCCTATCTGAACAGCCAGACCGAACGAGTGGCGAAATTCACCGTGCCGGGCCCCAGCATGGCGCATTTCCGGGCCGGCAGGGAAGGCATCTCGGAAGATGTTTATCCCGATCTGGCGGAATTCTGGTCCGATCTGACGGCCTGCTATCGGGCCGAGTTGGCCGATCTGGCCGGCAATGGCTGCCGCTATCTACAGCTGGACGATATCTCCTATGCCTATCTGTGCGACGACGATATCCGAGCCAATCTGAAATCCCGGGGCGACGATGCCGACGATCTGGCCCTGACCTACGCCCAGGCCCTGAACGATGCCATCCGCGATCTGCCCGGCGATGTGACCACCGCCATGCATATGTGCCGGGGTAATTTCCAAAGCACATGGGCGGCCCAGGGCGGTTATGAACCGGTGGCGGAGCGGGTCTTCAACACGGTCAACATCAACGCCCTGTTCATGGAGTATGACAGCGAGCGGGCCGGCGGGTTTGAGCCGTTGCGCTTTGTCCCCGATGACAAATTCGTCGTTCTGGGTCTGGTCACCACCAAGACGCCGCAGCTCGAATCCAAGGACACCCTGAAGCGCCGGATCGATGAAGCGGCGCAATATGTGGACCTGGACCGCCTGTGCCTCAGCCCGCAGTGTGGTTTTTCATCCACCCATCATGGCAACAAAATCACCGTCGATGATCAGATCGCGAAATTGCGCCTGGTGGCAGAGGTCGCGGACGACGTCTGGGGCTAGATAATCTGGGGCTAGATAAAGGAATTACATCATGCCGGATCCGCACCTGAAGAAGATTCCAAGATCCGAATTGCCCGAAGACCTGCAGCCCCTGTGGGATGCGGCCATGCGGGATCGGGACGAAGCCACCCTGATCGAGGTCGCGGGCAATGCGCCGGAGGTGCTGGATTGGTACTACAACAGCTTCTACGCCCGGATGTTTCATGGCGGCCGGGTGGAGATCCGCATCAAGCAACTGGCCCGGATGAAGCTATCCACCATGCATGGCTGCGCCTTTTGCAATCGGGGCAATTCCAAGGCGGCTTTGGAAGACGGCGTCAGCCAGGAACAGTTGGACGCCCTGTTTGATCCCGACAGCGCTTTGTTCGATGACCGTGAACGGGCCGTGCTTCGTTTGTGTGAGGAAATGACCCTGGCCAATATGGATGGCTATATGGACCGCCACTTGTATGCCGCGTTATCGGACCATTTCGATGATGGCGAGATATTCGAACTCGGCGTCTGCTTCGCTGTTTTGGTGGGCATGGCGAAGTTCCTGTTTGTCTTCGATCTGGTCAGCCGCGAAGACAACTGCCCGATCTCCCTGCCTGCCCAGGTATCGGTATCGGTATCGGCGGAATAGGACAAATCGTGAAGGCACCGGATTTCGACTATCTGCGGCCCGAAACATTGGCCGAGGCCATGGACATGCTGTCCCGTCATGGCGAGGATGGGGCCATTATCGCAGGTGGTCAGAGCTTGCTGCCCTTGCTGAACTTTCGCCTGGCCGGCCCGGAGCGGCTGATCGATATCGGCCGTCTGGCGGCGCTGAAACAGATTGTCGACGGCGATGGCTTTGTGGAGATCGGCGCCCTGGTCCGCCATTGCGATCTGGCTAGCAGCGAGGCGGTCGCCCGGGCATTTCCCCTGCTACGACAAGCCGTCGGCCATATCGCCCATCCGGCGGTGCGCCACCGGGGCACCATTGGCGGCAGTCTGGCCATGGCTGACCCGGCGGCGGAACTGGGCGCCTGTTGCCTGGCCCTTGAGGCCGAGATGTCGCTGCAATCGGTGCGTGGGCAGCGCTGGGTCCGGGCCGTAGATTTCTTTGCCGGTATTTATGAAACCGCTCTGGCGCCGGACGAAATTCTGACGGCCGTTCGTCTGCCCCGGCGCGGCCCGGACAGCGTCCAGATATTCAGTGAGGTTGCCCGCCGTCGGGGCGATTTCGCCATTGCCGGCCTGGCCCTGGTGGCTGACAACCATATGGCCAACCCGCGACTGGCGCTGCTGGGCGTGGCCGACCGCCCGATCCTGGCGGAAAAGACCATGGCGTTGCTGGCGAATAATATGGCGGCCGCCGATCAGGCCATCGAGTTGATTGGAAATGAAATCGATCCGGCCGAGGACCCGGCCTATCCCCCGGCATATCGCCGCCAGTTGGTGCGAACCCTGCTGCGGCGGACCCTCATGGAGCTTTTACCATGAAGACATTGCGGATCTCCCTGACAGTGAATGGCGAGGTGGTTGAACGTGAAGTACCCGCGCGCCTGAACCTGGTGGATTTCCTGCGCCATGATCTTGGCTTCACCGGCAGCCATGTGGGCTGCGAGCAGGGCGCCTGTGGCGCCTGTACGGTTCTGGTAGATGGCGAGACGGTGCGCGGCTGTCTGCTTTTGGCGGTACAGGCTGATGGCTGCAAGGTGGAAACCATTGAAATCATGGAGTTCGAGGATCTGCGTGCGGCCTTCCATCGACTGAACGCCCTGCAATGCGGCTTTTGCACGCCGGGTATGCTGTTGAGCGCCCAGGAGTTGTTGCAGGCAAAGCCTAAACCCAGTCGCGCGGAAATTCGCGAGTATCTATCAGGCAACTTCTGTCGCTGCACCGGTTATCAGGCCATCGTCGATGCGGTCGAGGCCGTGGCCCGGGCGCGCGGGGGATGAGCATCGGTGCCGAAGTTCCCCGCGACAGGGCCAAGCGGCTGTTGCTCGGTCGCGGGCGTTATGTGGACGACATCAGCCTGCCGCGCATGCTGCATCTGGCCTTCGTGCGCAGCCCCTACGCCCATGCCCGGATCGAGGCTGTCGATTGCACGGATGCCCGGGCCCTGGATGGCGTGGTGGCGGTTTTGACGGCGGCGGAGATCGCGGACGCCGTCGCATCCTGGCGGGCCGAACACAAACTGTTCCCGGCCATGGCCGCGCCCGAACAGTTCGCCCTGGCCAGGGATATTGTCCGCTGGCAGGGCGAGGCGGTCGCTGTCGTCGTCGCCGATAGCCGCGCCGTGGCCGAGGACGGCGCCGAATTGGTCGCGGTGACCTGGCATGAACTGGTGGCGGTGACGGATGCCAAAAAGGCCCTGGAACGGGAGGCCCCGGTTCTGCACGATGATATGGACAGCAATCTGGCCTTCACCACGGAGGTCGCTTCGGGAAATACCAAAGCGGCGTTCGAGAAGGCCGATCATGTGGTGGAGGAGCATTTTCGCTTTCACCGCCATTCCGGCGTCAGTCTGGAGCCGCGCGGCATCATCGCTGAATTCGAACCCAGCGAAAACCGGTTGACCGTGCATCAATCCCATCAGACCCCCCATCAGCAACAGGATCTGTACGCCCGCCTTTTGAGCCTGCCGGAACATAAAGTGCGGGTGATCTGCCCGGACGTGGGCGGCGCCTTCGGTCTGAAGCATCACCTGATGGCGGATGAACTGGTGGCCTGCGTGGCGGCCAAGTTGCTGGCCCGGCCCGTCAAATTTATCGCCGACCGACTGGAGTCTTTTTTGGCCGATATCCACTGCCGGGATCACGAGGTCACGGCCCGCATGGCGTTCTCCCCATCAGGTGAGATTCTGGCCGTGGAAGTGGACGATCTGTTCAATGCCGGGGCCTATGGGCAATATCCCCGTACCTCCATCGCGGAGGGCAATCAGATCACGCGGCTGACGGGCGCACCTTATCGCCATGAGCATTACACGGCCAATCTGCGCATGGCCTTTCTGAACAAGAGCATTCTGGGACATATCCGTTCGGTCGGCCATCCCATCGCCTGCGCTGTGGCCGAACGCCTGGTGGATATGGGCGCCGCCAAACTGGGATTGGACCCCATAGAGGTGCGACGGGCGAATTACCTGCATGGTGACGACTTCCCCCGCACATCCGTGGGCGGTGTGGAGTTCGAGTATCTTTCCCTGCGCGGCTGCCTGGACAAGGCCCTGACCATGATCGATGTGCCCGGGTTTCGCGAGGAACAGGCGAATTTGCGGGCCAAGGGCATCTACCGCGGCCTGGGCGTTGGCACTTTTGTCGAGTTGACCGCCATCGGCCCGGAATATTATGGCCAGGGCGGGCAGCATATCTCGGCCCAGGAAACCTGCCTGCTGCGTCTGGAGGCTTCGGGCGATGTGCGTTGTTACACGGGCGCCACGGATCAGGGTCAGGGCATCGACACGGGCATCCAACAGGTCGTCTCCGATACCCTGGGCGTACCCTTGGCGGCGATTGAGGTGATCAGCGGCGACAGCGCCCTGTGTCCGGTTGGTGGCGGTTCGTGGGGTTCCCGTGGCGCCGCCCTGGCGGGCGAGGCGGCGTTACGCGCGGCCAACACTCTGCGCCGCAATATCCTCTCCATCGCGGCCGGCCTGCTGCAGAAGGATGTCGCCGCCCTGAATATCGAGGACGGTACGGTCGTGGAAGCCGGCATCTCTCATATGACGGTGGCCGAAGTGGCCCGTATTGGGCATTTCCAACCCTATGCCATCCCCGACGGCATCCCGGCCGATCTTACGGTGGTCGAGCGCTATGCCACCAAGGACCGGCTGTTTCTGGCCGGCAATGGCGTGCAGATCGCGACCGTCGAAGTTGATGTGGATACCGGCATCGTCACGCCCCTGCGCCATTTGGTGGTGCATGATTGCGGCCGCATTCTGAACCCCCTGCTGGTGCGCGAACAGGTGCGCGGCGGGGTCGTCCAAGGCATCGGCAGCGCCCTTTATGAAGAGTTGCGCTATGACGACGATGGTCATTTGTTGACCGGCAGTTTCGCTGATTATCTGGTGCCCATGGCCGGCGAGATGCCGGATATCGAGGTCGCCCATCTGGAGAACCCGACCGCAACCTCGGAACTGGGTGCCAAGGGCGCGGGGGAGGCCGGAACGGCCGGTGCGGTGAGCGCCATTCTAAATGCCGTCAACGATGCCATCGCGCCGTTAGAGGCGACCATAGCGGAAGTTCCGGTCACGCCGCCGAGGCTGCTAAAAGCTCTGGGGCAAATCTAATTATTGTCGATAGACAATATTCTTGTGGATTGACAATTATCATGACGTCCATGAGACTCCATGAAACACAACGCCATCATTGCTACAATGCGCTGCCAAAACCCTTCGGCCAAGGCGCGCGTATGTTCACGACAGAGGAAACCTCCCCATGAAATTCGGTATTTTATTCACGTCCCACCCCGATCCGGATACGGAGGTTTATCCCCATCAAACCATTCACCAGCGGGTGACCAACGAAATTGTCGAGGCCGAGGAACTTGGATTTGACAGCATCTGGATCGCCGAGCATCATTTCTCCAACCGCTATGGCATTTTGCCCGACCCGTTCAGCTATTTGAGCTATCTGGCGGCCAAGACCAGCCGGATCAAGCTGGGCGCCGCCGTCATGGTGGTACCCCTGCACCATCCCATGCGGATCGTGGAAAATGCCGCCTTCGTGGATATCTTGAGCAATGGGCGCTTTCAATTGGGTCTGGGCTCCGGCTACCGCCCCTATGAGTTCGAGGGCCTGGGCATCGATTTCGACAGCCGGCGCGAACGCCAGGCCGAGGCGGTCGATCTGATCCTGCAGGGCTTTCACGAAAAGCGGGTGAATTCCAATGGCAAGTATTTCCAGTTCAAGATGGATGAAGGTTACGAAATTTTCCCGCAACCCATCCAGCAACCCCATCCGCCATTTTATATGGGTGCCGGCACACCGGACTCGATCCGGCTGGCGGCGCAAAAGGGCTTTGGCCTCATGCAAGGGTCCCTGCCGTCGGTGGAGAAGCTGAGCGAGAATATCGAGTTCTACAAAAAACATATGAAAGATGCGCCAGCGCCCCTGAACCAGAACCCATGCTTTGGGCAATTCGATTGCGTGCGCATGGTTTACGTGGCGCCCACCGATGCCCAGGCCAAGGCAGAGTCCGAGGCGGCCATCACCTATCACATGAAGACGTTCCTTTCGGGCGATACCGCCGGTTACCTGGGCGACGTGACGGAAAAGGACAGCGAGTCCCAATTCGCCTACGACAACCTGGTGGACACCACCATCGTGCATGGCTCTCCCGATACGGTAATTCGCCGCATCGAGGAACTGCGGGCGATCGGCATTACCTCCCTCATGCTGCATTATCCGCCCTATTATGGCGTTCAGCAGTGCCTTGATATGCTGCGGATGTTCGCCAAGGAAGTCATGCCCCATGTACAAACTTAGGCGCCGGCTATCGTGACCTGGGGACAGATCAACGACGAGACCCTTGCCGCGGCGGCCGAACTGATCGGCGTGCCCCTGCGGCGCAACCATATGCAATGGATCGAGACGGCGAGCAGGGACGCGATCCGCCATTTCGCCTGGGGTATCGGCGATAATAATCCCATGTGGCTGGATCCCGACTACGGACCGTCATCGCCGGCGGGTACAATGGTCGCGCCGCCCTGTCTGCTTTATGCCATCGACAGCACCATCGTGGCGCCCAAGCTGGCCGGCGTGCAATGGATCTACGCCGGCACGGAATGGACCTGGTACGACCATATCCGCATGAACGATACCTTCAAGGTCGATGTCGTCTTCACCAAGCAGGAGGTCAAGACGGGCCGGCGTTTCGGCAAATGGGCGCTGCAGACGGGTGAATTGGATTATATCAACCAGCATGGCCAGTTGATCGCCTCCGCCGTGGGCAAATGCGCCCGTACCCCGCGCGGCGACGGCAGCAAGCCGAAAAAGGGCGAAGAGAGCCAGGGCCATGTGCCGCATCGTTATGAGCTGTCCGAGTTGGCGGATATCGAGGAACAGATCCTGTCCGAGCCGCGCCGGGGCGCAGAGCCGCTGTATTGGGAAGATATCGTCGTTGGCGATACCGTGCCCCCGGTGATTAAGGGCCCATTGACGATCACAGATATCATCGCCTGGTATTCCGCCTGCCAGGGCGCCTTACATTACGGCGGGGTGCATGG
>JABIRL010000012.1 GCA_018667855.1 Rhodospirillaceae bacterium | reverse complement strand
CTTGATGGGCACGGCGCGCATGGGTTCCGATCCCGAGCGCTCGGTCGTCAACGAGTGGGGGCGAAGCCACGACGTACGCAATTTGTTCGTGATCGACGGCAGCATTTTCGTGACCTCTGCCGGGGTCAACCCCACCCGCACCATTCAGGCCCTTGCCCTTTACGTCGCCGATCAGATGAAGCAGCGGCTGGCCAACCTTTTCGATTGAGGAACTTTCATGAGCGATACAGAAATGACCTTCACGGACGCCCAGGAACAAGACTTGCGCATCCTGGTGGAGATGATCATCCCGGCCAGCGAGGCCCATGGCCTGCCCGGTGCGGCTGAAGACAGAATTTTCGCCGATATCCTGGCCACCGCTGAAAAACAATATGGCGCGGTGGACGCGGCGCTTTCGGCCCTCGACAGCTTGTCACAGGAAAGCGGGGACGAAAATTTCGCCGCATTGAATGCAACGTCAAGAGACAGCGTCGTCGAGACCTTCCGCCGGGCCCACCACAGGGAAGCCGATCTGTTGGCCACCCTTACCGTGCAATGCTACTACCGGGACGACCGCATCATGCGGGCCCTGGACATGGAAACCCGACCGCCGTTCCCCCTTGGCTTCAATATCGACGAAGGGGATTGGTCCCTGCTGGCACCGGTCCCCGAACGACAGGAATTTTACCGCAAGACATCATGAGCGGATGCCTACCCGGCGATCATATCCTGAAGCGAGACCAGCAACTGGCCAATCAACCCTTTGGCGGCATCATCGAGCAGGCCGCCGTTTTCATCAAAAATCTGTCCGGCACCCGAGATAAAGACCTGGGGCCTGCTGACGATCCGGGCGTTCAGACCAACCAACACCTGGCGCAATTGATTCTGGGCCAGGGCGGTGCCGAGCTTGCCGGCGCTGGCGCCTAACATGGCGACGGGCTTGCCGTCGAATGGTTGATCGGGGGGACGGGAGGCCCAGTCGACCGCGTTCTTAATCACGCCCGACATCCCGTAATTATACTCCGGCGAGGCGATCAATAGACCATCAGCGGTCGCGATCTGTTCCCGGAACGTCGCGACGGCGTCCGGAAACCCTTCGGCATAGACATCTTCATTATAGGGCGGAATGGCTGAAAGGTCCGCTTCCGAAAACGCCATGCCGGCCGGCGCCAACCCCCGCGCCACGGTCAACAGCGCCGTATTATAGGACTGCTTTCGCAGGCTGCCCGATATCCCCAATACCTTCACGTCGTCATCCCCTATTTAGAAGTCCAATGGCAAACTAAGATGCCGCTCATACATCTTATCGCGATGGGCAATCAAGATGGGATCAAGGGGCAGTGTCGCGGGTGCCTGATAGGTCGTCCGCAACAGCGGCGGCATGGGGTTCAGATCTTCCGGCATGGGTGCGGCCAACTGGGAAAAACAGGCCCAGTACAGATCGGCGGCTGTAAAGGCCTCGCCAACGAAATACTCACTGCCGCGCGACGCCTGGGCCGTTAGACGATCCGCCAGCATGGCCAGTATATCGGCGCAGATCGCTTCCGCCCGGTCAACGGCATCCGGTGAATGGCCATAACGGGCAGCCAGGGCGTCGGGCGTTTGACGCATCTTGGGATCGTCCGTGGCCGCATACAACATGTCGATCAGACGCAACCGCCGCTGCCAGGCAAAGCCGCCCTCGGAGGCAATTTCCGTGATCAGGCCGAACATCTCGGACCGGGCCGCCGACGTCCTCGGCACCAGACCGGGTTCCGGTGCAATGCGCTCCGCCAGCATGATAATTTCATACCAGCCAACCCGGGGCGCCTCGTCCTGGTAGACCGCAACGGGAGCGTTGCGATGGCCGGTCCAGTCATGGAGTTCCGGATTGTCCCGCCCGCCTTTTTGGCCGACGGCGATAAACGGAATGTTCTTGTACTCAAAGATGTACTTCGCCGCCTGGCTCCACGGCCCCGGCACACCCATGGTCAACGCCAGGCGCAAGCCCGTCTTGTCCCTGGCATCTTCAACTCTGGCGTAATCCAATGCTTGGCTCCCATTTGAAATCTCCACTGCCCATAACCTAAACCATGTGGCATTCTTTGCTGCGGAGAAACTTGATCATGAGCAAAGCTTTTACAAAGGAAACCGACGGCGAGGATGAAGACCTGCCGGAGATTTCAGCTCCCCTGCCCGCCGGTACCAAGAATTATCTCACGCCGGAGGGGCATGCCCGCCTGACGGAGGAATTGCGTCAACTGCGCCGGGTGGAACGGCCGAAAGTGGTGGAAGTCGTCTCTTGGGCCGCCGGCAATGGCGACCGCTCGGAAAACGGCGATTATCTGTACGGCAAGAAACGCCTGCGCGAGATCGATCGGCGGGTTCGCTATCTCATGAAACGTCTGGAAATCGCTGAGGTGGTCGATGTGAACCGGCAAAAGAACCGCGAGCAGATCTTCTTTGGCGCCACGGTCACTTATGAAGATGGCAAGGGCGAGGAGCGGACCGTACGCATCGTTGGCGCGGACGAGGCCCGCCAGGATCATGGCGAGGTTAGCTGGGTTTCCCCCATCGCCCGCGCCCTACACAAGGCCGGCGAAGGCGACGTGGTCAAGCTGCGCACCCCGTCCGGAGTCGAGGATATCGAAGTGGTCGAAATTTCCTACGGCCCGTGATCCACGCGTCAATGCTTTTGGGGCTAATATCTCTTTCAGTCGTACAGTAACAACGGAATTGTGATCATGACCCAACCATCCCCCACCCCGTTACCTCTGGCCGGCATCCGTGTCTTTGAATTGGGCAGTAACATCGCCGGACCGTACGGGACCTGGATCCTGGCTGCCCTGGGCGCCGATGTGGTGAAGGTGGAGCGGCCGGGAACCGGCGATGACGCGCGCGGCTGGGGGCCGCCGTTCTGGCGCGAGACGGCAACGGTGTTTCATACCGTGAACCGGGACAAAACCTCGATCACCGTGGACTTTCAGGATGAAACGGCATTGGCCGCGCTGCGGGAACGGATCGTAGAGGAAGCCGACGTGGTGCTGCAAAACCTGCGCCCCGGCGTGGCCGATAAGCTGGGACTGGGGGCGGCTAATCTGTGCGCTCTGAACCCCGCACTGATCTATTGCAATCTGTGGGCCTTTGGCGCCACGGGACCGCTTGCGCCCAAACCGGGGTTCGATGCCTTGATGCAGGCCTTTGGCGGCATCATGGCCGTCACGGGAGAGGAAGGGCAGGCGCCGGTCCGGGCCGGCATTTCGGTGGTGGACATGGGCACGGGCATGTGGTGCGCCATCGGCATCCTGGCGGCCCTGAACCGTCGCCATGAAAGCGGTAAGGGCGGCGTCATCGATGCCTCGTTGTTCGAGACGGCCCTGGCCTGGACGACCTATTACAATGCCGATGTCCAGGTCACGGGCGTGGCGCCCCAACGCCACGGCTCCGGCGTGCGGGGGATCATGCCCTATCAGGCATATGACTGCGCCGATGGTTATTTGGTTGTCGCGGCGTCCAACGACCGGCTTTTCGCCAACCTGGCCGCGGAGCTGGATCACCCGGAATGGCTGGACGATCCGCGCTTCGTTGATAACCCGGCCCGGTCCGGCCACAGGGAGGAGCTGAACGAGCTGTTGATGCCTATCTTCAAGGCCCAGCCCCGAGCTTACTGGCAAGAGCGCCTGGACGAGGCCGGCGTCCCCAACGCACCGATCCAACATGCCGGTGAAGTGATCGCCCACCCGCAAACTCAGGCCCTGGGGATGTTGCAGGATACCGGCGAAGGCATGAAGCTAACCGGTCTTCCCTTGTCGTTTGACGGCGAACGCCCCGCCCTGCGCAACATCGCCCCCGATCTAAAGGAATAATTTAGTCGTCACCCGTGGCGCCGGCCGTCAGGGTCGGCCGTTCGTTGGGCAGCGCGACGGCGGCCAGGAAGCTGATACCGGCGGCCCCGCCCAGCAAAACGAACAGGCCATCCAGGCTGCCCGTCGCGGCATGGACCAGGGGGATCAATGAAAGGCCGATCGAGGATACCCCCAAGGTCAACAGAAACTTCACGCCGAATACCTTGCCCCGCCAGCTCAAGGGTGTGTAGCGGGCCAGCAAGGAATTTTCGGCCGGCTGTCCCATCAAATTCAGACTGACCATGACCGCGGCCACGGGAATAAGCGCCGGGCTGAAGGTGGCGAAGGCGATGGCATAAATCGGCACCTGCAGAAGCTGGCAGGCGGCATAAAGCGTCTTGCGTGAAATACGGTCGGCCAACTCCCCGCCCAGGATCTGG
>JABIRL010000014.1 GCA_018667855.1 Rhodospirillaceae bacterium | reverse complement strand
GACGGGCAGGGAGAGCGGGCGGGCAGTTCAAATCCGAAAATGGGCTAGCGCAAAGGCATTCCGAGAATCGCTTCCAGATCACCGATGGCCTGATCGGGGCCAACGACCTTGATCGTGGTCATGCCCATGGCCCGGGCCGGCTTCAGGTTGACGCCCAGATCGTCCAGAAAAACCGCTTCGGAGGGCTGGATCTCGAGCATCTCGCAGGCGATTTCGTAGAACCGCGGCTCGGGCTTGCGGACACCCGCCCGGCTGGATTCGACCACATGTTCGAAAATATCCATGACCTTTGCGATGCGCGCCGCCTTGTCCGGATCGCCGCTCATGGAGGGGCCGTGGCCCGTACGCATATTGTTGGTCAGGCAGGCGGTTTTGTATGACTTGGCGACAATGCTCAGGGCGGTGACCATTTCGGGCTGCAGTTCTCCCGACAGCAGGGGCAGGATGTCACGGCCGTTGACGGCGTGGCCGGCGGCCTTGGACTCGGCCTCGAATAAATCACCGAATTCCTCCCGCGTGACATCGTTGCGTTCCATCAAGGCCCAGGCGTTGCCGTCGGGATTGGTGGCGTTGATGGTGCGGATGAAATCCTTGGGCAGGCCATGCGCCTCTTCGTACCTAGTGAAAGCGGTGAAGGGCGAGGTGGTGAAAACACCGCCAAAATCCCATAGCACCGCGCGAATGGCGCTATTGGGTGAACGCTGGTTACTCATGCGGGGAAAATCCTTATGCGTCGTCTTTTTTCAAATTCAGGGAAGCGGAATTCAGGCAATAACGCAGGCCCGTGGGTTGCGGGCCGTCGGGGAATAGATGGCCCAAATGGGCATCGCAGCGGGCGCACATGACCTCCGTACGCCGCATGAACAGGGAATTGTCCTCTTCCTCGGCGATATTTTCGGGCGACAGGGGGGTATGAAAACTGGGCCAACCGGTACCGGATTCAAACTTGGCCTCGGACGAGAACAGATCAAGGCCGCAACAGATGCAGGTATAGGTACCGGCGTCATGGCAGCTGTTATAGCCCGGGCCGAACGGCCGCTCCGTGCCCTTGCCCCGGGCCACGTGATATTCCTCGTCGCTCAATTGCGCCCGCCATTCCGCATCCGTCTTGACGATCTTGTCCATGTCCCCGTCCCCATTTAAATCTACGATAGCTTTTTCAGTGCCTTGTTGATTTGCTTGATCTGGTGGTTGATGTCCAGAGAGATTTTCGAGGTTAACTCCAAATCCCGGTCTTCCAGCACATCGCCCTCGTGGCTATCCGCCCAAGCCTGCACCACTTCGTCGCGCTCTGCCACCAACTGCGCGATTTGGGGCTGATACAAGGCAACCATCGCCGTAATCCATCTGTTGGTCGCCCAAGAGGGAAACGTAAGGTCTATTTCGAAACGGTCGAGCAACTCGATCACGTCCGGCGCCTTATGCCAGATTTCCCCCGTGACCCACCGGTTGGTGGTGAACAGATGGGTGGGATAGCCTTGTGGATCCATGGCAATGGCGATCAGATGACAAATGATGTCATCATCCGTGGGCCATTCCTCGGTACCGGCAAAGGGCGCCGGTTTCATGCGCTCCGGGATGCCTTCCCGGCGCATGAACAGATGAAAATGCCCATGTTCGCCTTCTTCCGGACGATGGGAATGGTAATAATGTTGGCTAAAGCTTTCGTGATCGTAGACATCGCCATCGGGATAATGATCCCATTCGTAGAAGGTGCCCTGGTTGGCGATAATCTCACCCACCACATTGGCCGAGGTCTTTTCCAGAACGCGATAACATTCCTGTACCTCGGCCCCGGCGGCAGCCATTTTCTCCAAGCGTTCTCGCGACAGGCTATCGAACAAACTCACGATCAAATCCTTCTTTGAGTTGCCGTATGTATTGTGACCTATTCCCTGATCAGGCGGAAGCCGATCAGAATATGTTTTATGGCCGCCGGACGGCCGTGGCGGGCGGCCGGGCGGCATATTCCGCAGCCTTTGTCATCCCAACTGCCGCCCTTGACCAGAAAGCGGCCGGCCTTACGGGCGGCGGTGGCGGTCCATTCAAAGACCTGGCCGGCCGGATCCAACAGACCGTAGGGGCTGGCGCCGTGGGGAAACAATCCCACGGCCATGGTGTCGAAAGGGCCCCCATCGTGGCTATTGAGGTTCCTGGCATCATAGATGTCGCCCCAGGGATAGCGCCGGCCTTCCGCGCCGCGCGCCGCCTTTTCCCATTCCAGCTCGGTCGGCAGGCGCCACTGTCCCACGCCCTGGCGGCTTAACCAGGCGGCATAAGCCGAGGCGTCCTGATGGGAAACCATTACGACCGGATGATGTTCCCGGCCGGCGGGAGGCCGACCCTCTGTCCAGGCATGGCGTCGGGTGCGGTGATAGGGGTGGATGAGGCCATAGCCGCGCCAGGTTTTTTTGTCCACATCCGGGGCGGGATGGGCGGTGGCGGCGATGAAAGCCGCATATTGGCGGTTGCTGACGAGGCGCCGGGTGATGTCGAAGGCCGGCATATGAAATTTTTGCCGTGGCCGTTCGTCATCGTACCAACCCCATTTCCGGACTCGATCATGACCATAGGCAGCCTGGTCCAGATCATAGGCTGCGGTGCGCTCCGCCTGGTTCGAACCGGCGATGAAATATCCCGCCGGAATGGTAATGGTTTCGGGCATAACCGTATCGCCGGCCCGCGCCCCGACAGTGGTGGCTAAGGTAACCAGCAAAACAGCCTGATACATTCCCGCCGCACGCATCATCGTCTTCTCATGCCGCCTCTCCCATAGCGTCTGCCCGCACCGCCTAACCGTACCGCCTACCCGTGGCGCCTGAGGGGATATTTATAGAAGATGCTGATCGATGCCCAGATGGCTTCACAGAAGTTTGAGGCGATGTGACTCGTATCCACCGGACCCATCGGTGCACATTCGCACTGCAAAAATCGTCAAAAACAATCGAGGCTGGAGGCCGGATCATGAAATCAACCAAGAATAAAATTTTGACCGCATCTGTATTGCCCTTGGTCATGGGCGCGGCCCTGGCCGCTGGCAGCGCCATTCCGTTGGCGCACGTGGCATTCGCGGCGGCGCCGACCAACGCAAGCGCCGCCACACGCCATGGCGTCAATCCCACGGCCGTGGCCCGTGGCCAACAACCCGGATCGCCCAATGCGCCTGCCACCCCGGCACCCCTGCGATTGGCTGCCTGCAACCCTTGCGGCGCCAAAAAGAAGGGCTGCGGCGCTTGCAATCCCTGTGCCGCCAAAAAAGGCTGCGGCGCTTGCAACCCATGCGCCGCCAAGAAAGGCTGCGGCGGCTGCAATCCCTGCGCGGCCAAAAAGGGCTGCGGCGCCTGCAACCCCTGTGCCGCCAAAAAAGGCTGTGGTGGCTGTAACCCTTGTGGTGCGAAGAGCGCCTGTGGTGCCTGCAACCCCTGCGGCGGCGGCGCGGCGACTTCCATGAAGTGCGCCATTCCGCGCTTAATCACGGCGGCGGCCTGCAATCCATGCGCCGCCAAAAAGGGCTGCGGTGGCTGTAATCCCTGTGCCGCAAAAAAGGGCTGCGGCGCTTGCAATCCCTGTGCCGCGAAGAAGGCCTGCAATCCCTGCGCGGCCAAGAAGGGCTGCGGTGGTTGCAACCCCTGTGCGGCCAAGAAAGGCTGCGGCGGCTGTAATCCTTGTGCGGCAAAGAAGGCTTGCAGCCCATGCAATCCCTGCGCCGCCAAAAAGGCCTGCAACCCCTGCAATCCGTGTGGCGCCAAGAATGCCTGTGGCGCCTGCAATCCATGCAATCCGTGTGCGGCGGGAGATGCGCCGGAGCTGACGGCCGCGGAAGCGCGCAACGCCTATGATTGCCTGGTCAAGGATCTGGTCGCCGGTTACGCCAAATCCGGTCTGGACGTGGCAAGCTATTACAAGGATTGGAAGAACTACTCCAGCCAACCGTATGTCTCCGACACCCATGGCGGCCGTCTGGTGAATAATTATGGCAACGCCCTGGCCGCCAGTTACAACAAATACGAGGAAGCCGGGCGCATGCCGGTCGGCGCTCTGTTGGCCAAGGACAGCTTTTCCGTCACCTCCAAGGGCAAGACCGGTCCCGGCCCGCTGTTCCTGATGGAAAAAATGCAAGCCGGCTTCAAGGCCGAGTCCGGCAACTGGCGCTATACCATGGTGATGCCGAACGGCCAAATTTTCGGCACCACCAACGGCAGGAATTCGGGGAAGATGACGTTCTGTTACGAATGCCACATGGCCGTGGCCGAGGAACAGGACAGCCTTATGTTCCTCCCCGATGAGTACCGCGTACGTTAACCTATCTGTTATCCCAGTCTCCAACAGTTCCAATTTGGCCGGGTGCGACAATTCGCCCCCGGCCTTTTTGTTGCTTTGGCGCCAGGGCTGGGCAAAATGGGCCTTACATATTCGCAACGATGCGGGGGTACCATGTCCGATCGAATTCGAAAAATCGTCATCGTGGGGGGTGGCACCTCCGGCTGGACAACCGCTTGCTATCTGAACACCGTGTTGGCCACGCCAAACACCGATGAAGCTGTTTCCATCACCCTGATCGAAAGCAAGGATATCGGCGTCATCGGCGTGGGCGAGGCAACCCTTGCCCATATCAAAAAGGTGATGTCCGCCATCGGCATCGACGAAGGCGATTTCATGCGTTGTTGCGACGGCACTTTCAAGAACGCCATCCGCTTCGACAATTTCCGCGCCAAGGGGGAAACCTTCTGGCATCCCTTCACCCAGCTTTCCCATGTCAATGACTTTGCCATGATCAATCTATGGCTGGCGGCGCGGCGGGACGGCTATACGGGCAGCTATGCCGAGGCCGTGGCCCAGGATCCGGCAATGTGCGAACGTTTCCTGGCGCCAAAACGGGCCAGCGATGCGCCCTATGACGGGTTGGTTAATTACGCTTATCACATCGATACCATCAAACTGGGCCGCTATCTGCGTGACCTGGGCAAGCAACGCGGCGTCCATCACGTGGTCGATCTGGTCACCGATACCGGCCGGGACGAGGCGGGTAATATTACCCACGTTCATACCGAGGAACATGGCGACATCGCCGGCGATCTGTTCATCGATTGCTCCGGCTTCCGCGCACTTTTGTTGAACCAGGTCTTGGAGGAGCCGTTCCGCTCCTTCTCCGACGTCTTGTTCAACGATAATGCCGTGGCCATGCGGGTGCCCAATCCCGAGGGCCAGCGCGATATCCGCCCCTTTACCACCTGCAGCGCCCAGGAGGCTGGCTGGATCTGGAATATTCCCCTGCATCAACGCACCGGCGTGGGCCACGTCTATTCCTCGGCCCACATAGACAAGGATGCCGCGGAGCAGGCCTTGCGCGACTATGTGGGCCCCGCCAACGAGGGCCTGGAGGCCAACCATATCGCCATGCGTATCGGCCGTTCCGAACGGGCCTGGGTCAACAACGTTGTCTCAATCGGGCTATCGGGCGGCTTTATCGAACCATTGGAATCGACCGGCATCTATTTGGTGGAACTGGGCCTGACCCTGTTGCGGGATCATTTCCCAACCAAGTCCACGATGGCAACCTTCGCCAAGCGCTATAACCGGCACATGGCGTCCTACTATGACGAAATCCGCGATTTCATTACCATGCATTATTGCCTGACGGACCGCACGGACACTGATTACTGGCGTCTATGTCACGACCACCCGGCGATCCCCGATAGCTTGCTGGAAAAGCTGGATCTTTGGCGGACCCGCCTGCCGACGGAAAACGATCTGGATTATACTTCCGATCTGCCGGCGTTCAGCGCGGTCAGCTACAACTACATCCTGGCCGGCATGGACCAGTTGCCCGAAAACCCCCTGCCGGCGGAAGCCATGCAGGATCTGGGCCTCGCCAAGGCGGTATTTGAAGATCGCCGCAAGGGCATCGCGGCAACAATAGCCGAAGCGCCGTATCATATGGACATGCTGGACCAGATCCATGGCGGCGGGTAGACCGCCAACGTATTGAAAGGGTAGGAGAAGGCCGGACCGTCAATTGTTGCGTTAGTCCCGGCTTACGCCACCTGGTTGCGTATTTCCGATCCTAAAAGAACTCGTTCGCGAGGAATGAAGCAGGTCACCGTGGTCCCCACGCCGACTTCACTGGTGATCGAGACGTCGCCGTCATGATGCGCCAACAGCGCCTTGACCAAGGCCAGACCCAGGCCCGTGCCCTCGAATTTGCGTTTCCAGGATTCGTCGATCTGGCTGAACCGGTCGGTAAGTTCGGCTAGCTCCTCGGGCGGAATGCCGATGCCCGTATCGGTAACACCGAATTCCAGGTTGCCGTCCAGCCGTACGTGGGCCCAAACGGTGATGGAACCTTCAAGCGTGTGTTTGATGGAATTCGCCAGCAGGTTTTGCAGAATGTGCCGGATCAACTCCTCGTCTGCCATGATCGGCGGCAGGCGGGTGGGAAGATCGAAATCGAATGTCACCATTTCCGCCTCCGGCCTTTCAGACCACATGCGGGCGACATTCTCCAAGCATTGGGCCAAATCTACTGGCTTTTCGTCCAATTCGGCCTGGCCAGCCTGAATTCTGCTGAGATCCAGCAGATCGTTGATCGTCGACAATAGTTGCCGCCCGCTCTGTTGAATGTCGCCGGCGTAGGATTTGTACTGAGCGTTTCCCAAAGGGCCGAAGGTCTCTTCCCGCATGATTTCCGAAAAACCTATGATGGTGTTCAACGGTGTGCGCAAGGCATGGCTGATATCGGACAGAAAGATCGATTTGGCATGATCCGCTTCCTCGGCCGATGTCACCGCATGGGAAAGACGCCGTTCCTGGCGGTAATTGTCAATCAGACGGCGGTTGCTGACCCTGACAATCGAGACCATAAGAACAAACAAGGCCATGAATGCGGCAAATATGATGGCTAGTTCCATTGCCAGGGTCTGGGGGACATCGTGGCCCGATACCCCGCTGATTGCTTCGTAGGCATCCATGTGGAAGGAGCTTAGCGCGACAGCCGCGATCAAGAAGATCACCACAAAAATTGCGGCCAATACCTTTACCGGTAACAGGCGTTTGCGCGACGCGATCATGGTTTAACTCAGTCTAGAATAGATTAGCGGTAGATAATGGACATAATCTTGCTAACATATTGTTAACAATTATGAATCTTTTGCGAAGGCCCGGCGCCGACGGACTTCGCCTATGGCATGAAATTTCCGAACCAAATCTCATAGGAATAGAAGATGACAACGCCGGCCACGATGGCGGCGATACCGTAGCGGTGGGCCCGCGAAAGGCGCGCCAGACCCCTTGGCGTCCGTTTGCTGCCCAGGTCGATCTTGTAAACCTGGATCGGCTCGGCCTCGCCATCGATCTCCAGTTCACCCGACGCCTCGAAACGGACTTTTATCCGATCTCCGATCTGTTCCCGTGTCGCATGGGAGAGACAGATACAGCCGGGCTCCGCCAAACCTGCCAATTGAGCGACAATATCGACAGCGCTGCCCGAAGCCAGGCCAATGCGGAAATCGACCCTTCGATCCTCGCCCAGCCCGGCGTTGCGGGCCGCCATGCCGGCCTGAATTCGTACGGCACAGTTGGCCGCATCAACCAAACTGTGGAATTCCAATAGCAGACTGTCCCCCGTGGATTGGACAATTCTGCCGTTTAATTCCGCCACCCTTGGTTCGATCAATTCCCTCCGGTGGTCCCGCAGTTGCGCCAGCGTACCCTCCTGATCCAAGTCGATCAGGCGGACAAAATCCGCCACGGCAATGTGTATGATCGCCAGCAATTCGCCTTCCCTATCGGCCATGATGCTTCCCTATACTCGGCGGCGCGCGGCCATGATGAAACTGAGCAGGCAGATCAGACCCACCGACGACAGAACAATCAACGGCGCGGTGTATGACGCGCTGATCAGCCAGATCCAGCTGAGCAGCACCGGCGTGGCGGCGAGCGCCATGGCCGAGGCAAAACCCAACAGACCGTTCAGGGCGCCATAGGCTTCCGGTCCGATCAACTCGGGCACCGCCAGTGCGCGAACGATGGTGATGATACCGAGAGAGGCGCCGTAGAAGATGGGAAAGATAAAATTCAGGTAGTTGTCCGGCTGCGCGAAACCAAGGAGGGCAAAGCCGATGAGCAGAAAAACGCTGGAGATAAGTCCGGCCGCGCGAAAATTAATCCACTTCTCGAAAATGGTGACGAAAATACGGCCCGAGACCTGCATCGGTCCGATCATGGCCGTGGTGCCGATTACCGTGGCCATGGTGAAGCCCCGCTCCAACATCAGGGGAATGATATGAACCGTGACTCCCGCCATGACAAAGGAATTGGCCGTGAAACATGTGCCGATCCACCAGAACGCCGGATTGCGGATGCCCGCCGCCACCGGCCCTGACTTGAGGTCGATGGTAAAAATCCGCGGCCGGCCGGTGGAACCCGCGCCCGGCACCCGCTCCTTGGCCAGCACGATGGCATGAATGGGCACGCAAACCGCCAGCAGGATCAGGCCCAGATACAGAAAGCTGTCGCGCCAGCCGACCTGATCGATCAACAGGCTGATCAGGGGGATAAACACCGTGCTGGCAAACCCGGCGATCAAAGTCATCAAGGTGACACCCTGGCGCGCCCGGCTGCCCAAAGTGGCGACCACCACGGCAAAGCCGGAGGGGTAAAAGGTCGAGGCCGTGACCAGACCAATACCGATCCAGACCATATAGTAGGAGACGAGCGTATCCGTGAAGCTGGCCGCCAGCAGCAGCACCACACCCAGAAACGAGGCTCCCGTCATCAGCCAGCGTCCGCCGAACCGGTCGAGAATGCTGCCGGCGCTGATGGAGGCGAAGCCCGAGATCAGCAAACACAGCGTAAAGGCGCCGGTTATTTCCGCCTTGCTCCAGCCGAATTCCTCCGTCAGGGGTTTGATGAAGACCGCGAAGCCATAGAACATGATGCCCCAGGACACGGTCTGGGCAATGGACAGCCAGACCACGAATGACATCGCCCTGGCATCACGCCATAGTGAGGTTTCACTCAGATGCATTGACGGGATATCATGGGGTCAAACCTTGCGGAAAAAAATGAATAGGAAACAACGCCATGCCCAGTTTTGAGTTTCATTTCGATTTTGGCAGCCCCAACGCCTATCTATCGCACAAACTCATCCCCGCGATCAGCGAACGAACGGGCGTGGCCTGTGACTATATTCCAGTCCTGCTTGGTGGGGTTTTTAAACTGACCAACAACAAATCGCCAATGGAACAATTTCAGGGTATCAGAAATAAGAACGAATACGGCCGGTTGGAAATGGAGCGGTTCATTGAAAAACACGCCCTGACCGCCTATCAACGCAACCCGTATTTCCCGGTCAACACGGTGCAGATCATGCGCGGCGCCGTGCTGATGGGGCGCCAGGGCCGGCTGTTGGAGTATGTGGACGCGGTCTATCGGCATATGTGGGAAGAGGGTCGGAAGATGGATGACGGGGAGGTCGTTGCCGGCGCCCTGGACGAAGCCGGTTTCGACGGCGCGGCGATCCTGGAAGGTATCCAGGAACAAGCGGTGAAAGACGAATTACTGGCCAACACCACGGCCTCGGTCGAGCGGGGCACCTTTGGCAGCCCGACCTTTTTTGTCGGCGATGAAATCTTCTTCGGCAAGGATCGCCTGGGCGATGTCGAGGAAGAGATTGCGCGGCAGACATGAGCAGCGAGAGACAATTACGTCTGGGCGCCTTCATGCGCCCGGCCAGCATCCACACCGCCGCCTGGCGGTATCCCGGCGGCACGCCAGACGCCAATTTCAATCTCGAGGCCATTGTCGGCTACGCCAAAAAGCTGGAACAGGGCTGCTTCGATGCCTTTTTCATGGCGGACCACCTGGCGGTGCTGAATATGCCCATGGACGCCTTGAAGCGCAGCGCCACCGTAACCTCGTTCGATCCCCTGACCCTGCTGCCGGCCCTGGCCATGGTAACCGAACATCTTGGGTTGATCGCCACCGCCTCCACCACGTTCGAGCCGCCCTATACGATTGCCCGGCGCTTCGCCTCCCTGGATCATATCTCGGACGGCCGGGCGGCCTGGAACCTGGTCACCACCTCGAACCCGGACGCGGCCCTGAATTTCGGCATGGAAGAACAGATGGATCACGGCGAACGCTATCGCCGGGCCCGGGAATTCGTCGATGTGGTCACCGGGTTGTGGGACAGCTTCGCCGATGATGCTTTTGTCCGCGATGTCGAGAGCGGGGTTTATCTGGATCCGGACAAAATGCATGTGCTCGGCCATAAGGGCGACTATCTCTCTGTCCGGGGTCCGTTGAATATCGCCCGGCCGCCGCAGGGTTGGCCGGTGATCGTCCAGGCCGGCGCTTCGGAGGCGGGCCGTCAACTGGCGGCGGAAACAGCGGAAATGATCTTCGCAGCCCAAAGCACCCTGGAAGCAGGCCGGGAATTCTATGCCGATATTAAGGGCCGCATGGACAAGCTGGGGCGCAACCGCGACCATCTGAAGGTAATGCCCGGCGCTTTTGTCGTGGTGGGCGAAACGGCGGAAGAAGCGCGGGAGAAACGCGCCCTTTTGGACAGCCTTGTGCATTACGACAGCGGCATTGCCTCGCTTTCCATTTCCCTGGGACATGACGCATCAGAGTTCGACCCTGACGGCCCGTTGCCCGAGATCCCGGAAAGCAATGCCTCGAAAAGCGGCCGCGAGCGGGTTTTGGCACTGGCGGAAAGGGAAAATCTGACCGTGCGGCAGCTGGCCGGCCGCCTGGGCGGCTATTCCGGCCTGGCCATGGTGGGTACGCCGGCAATGATCGCCGATCAGATGGAGGAATGGTTGATGACGGACGGCTGCGACGGCTTCAACGTCATGTTCCCCTACCTGCCAGCCGGTTTGGATGATTTCGTTGATAAAGTCGTACCCGAGTTGCAACGCCGGGGCCTGTTCCGCCATGCCTACGAAGGTACGACGTTGCGCGAAAACCTTGGTCTGCCAAAACCGGATAATCGGTTCTTTCCGGCCCAATCTTAGAAACCTTGGAAAAGAGCCCGTCCCAATAGGAGGATAGAATGCGCATTGGTATGTTTACGGCTTCACAATGGGGCGCAGACGAAGGTCCCAAAACCGTGTTGGCGAGTTTGCGTCAGCAGGTGCGAACGGCGCGGGACAACGGCTTTTCCTCGCTGCTGCTGGGACAGCATGTGGTCAGCGGGCCCATGGGAATGTTCCAAACCATACCCTTGATGGGGCAGTTGGCTGATGATGCCGCCGGCATGCAGATTGGACCGGGGGTGTTGCTGCTGTCCATGATGAACCCGATTTTGGCGGCGGAGGAAGCCGCGACGATCGATTGGCTGTGCGACGGCAACTACGTGCTTGCCGCCGGCCTGGGCTATCGGGAAGAGGAATTTCAGGCCATGGGCGTCGACATCGGCAACCGGGTCGGCCGTCTGACCGAAGGTCTGGAACTGATCAAACGCCTGTGGACAGAGGATGTCGTGAACCATGAAGGGCGCTATTTCAAACTGACGGATGCCCGCCCCGGTGTGCGGCCCAAGCAACAGCCGCGCCCGCCTATTTGGCTGGGCGGCGATGTAGAACCCGCCGTTCGCCGGGCCGCCCGGTTGGCCGATGCCTGGCTGGCGGCACCGACCACTGCCTTTGACGTGGTGACATCGTTCATCGCTGCCTTTCGCGAGGAACGGGATAGCCTTGGCTTGGCGACGGACGTCAAATGTCCGATCGTGCGGGAATGCTTCATCGGCCGGAATGCAGCCCATGCCCGCGAGGTATCGCGTGCTCCGCTGCTGGCGAAGTATGCTGCCTATGCTTCCTGGGGGCAGGAAGGGGCGGCATCGGCGGATTTCGAAACGGCCTTTGATGAATTCGCCGCCTCGCGCTTCCTGATCGGCGATGCAGTGGAGGTCCGCGACCAACTGCAGGAATTCGCCGAGACAACGGGCAGCGACCACTTCCTCATGCGCATGCAATGGCCCGGCCTTGACCAGGGCGAGGCGTTGGCGAATATCGAACGCATCGGCAAGCTGATTTGAGGTCCGGGCAATGAAAACCAAATATTTTTTCACTGTCAGTATGGACGTCGCAGCCGACAAGGAAGATCTGTTCAACGAGGTTTACGAGACCGAGCATGTGCCCTATCTGACCGCCGTGCCGGGCGTTCTTGGCGCGACCCGGTCGACCGTGGAACCGCTGCGAATGATGCTGGCGGGGGAAGAGCGGGTGATGGACCCCAAAGGGGAGCCGCGCTACAGCGTGATCTATGAAATTGAAAGCCCGGAGGTGTTGTTGAGCGCCGCCTGGGCCGAAGCGGGAGAGCGCGGCCGCTGGCCGGTGGATGTTCGCCCCTTTACCTCAAACCGCCGGCATATCCTGCGCAAGGTCATCGCATAACAACCGATCATACAAAATGGGAGAACACGAATGGCAAAGGGCCTGCTGCTTGCAGTATTCAATTTTTCGAACCTGGCCGCGGATGAGTTTCATGACTGGTACGATCTGGAGCATGTTCCGGAACGCCAGGCGGTGCCCGGCTTTGGCCTTTGCGAACGGTGGATCAGCGAGGATGAGCCCAATGTCTCCGTCGCGACTTACGATCTCGATAGCCTGGACGTCCTGCGCGGCGATGCCTACAAATCCATCGCCTATGACAATCTATCGGTCTGGTCGAAACGGGTGACGACGACATGCGACCTGCTGTTGCGCTTCGAGGGCACGCAGATGACGCCGGGCGATGGGGCGGCGCCCGCCGGTGCCGGCGGGCTATTAGTGAATGCCATGAACGTCGCGGCGGAGGGCGAGGATGATTTCAATGCCTGGTACGACGAGGAGCACCTGCCCGCGCTTCTAGCCGTCCCCGGCACCTTGGCCGCACGGCGCTACCGCACGGGACAGGATGAGAGTGGCACCCACCGCTATGTGGCGGTCTATCATCTAACCGCTCCGGAAGTGACGCAATCGGACGCCTGGGCGGCGGCGGTCGATACACCGTGGAGCGCCAAGGTGCGCCCCCACTTCCAGGACCGCATCCGAATACTGGCGCGATGCTATACCCGCGCGTCGTGACCGTGCGAAGACCCTAACGCTCCGGCGTATCCTGGGGTTCGGTTTCCCGCATGGATGGGCGTTGGGAAAAATTCCCATACCAGCGGCTCAAATCCGGGCGGGCGGGCCTGAAATCCGAGAGCCATTCCCGCCAGTCTTGGTAGCCGCAGGCGATCCCGACGGTGATCTGCGCCAGATTGGGTGTGGTGCTGTCGGCTGTACTCAGTTCCGCCGCGCGCCCTTCAATCCAATCAAAGCAACGGTCAATGCGGTCCCTCTGTTTTTGTAGATATCCCTCGGAACGAATATCCGCCGGTCGCAGCATTTCCGCCCGCATGGCGACTTGCGCCTCCAGCAGGCCGTCGGCAACCGCATAGAGCGAAAACATGGGCCAACGGCTGTTGTCATCAGGTACCACGCCGGCACCATCCGTCTGGTCATTGAGGTACTGGCAAATCAATAGAGAGCCACCCAATTCCACGCCGTCGTCGGTAATCAGGGTTGGAATTCTGGCCACGGGATTGGCCTCGGCCAAGCCGGGCGTGAAGGGAACCGTCGCATAACCCCACTCCAGCGGCCAGGTGGTCGGCCGGACCTCAATTTGGTCCCACAGGCCCAGCTCTCTGGCGACGATGACAACTTTTCGGGTGAAGGGGGAGGCCGGCGTCCAAAACAGCTGCATGGTAACCGCCCGCTACAACACCGCCTCGGCGATACGTTCGAGCTGTTCGCCCATTTCAGCTTCGGTCTCGACATATTCGGGACGTACCACCACACGGTCGGCCCCGGCATCGAACAGGGATTTGAACAGCGCGCGGTCCGGTTCCTGGCCATAGACAGTAATGGTGATGGACTTCGGGTCGCGCCCCGCCGCCGTGGCCATGTCGTCCAGTTGCTTTCTGGCGTCCTCCAACGCCGCTGGGGTCACCCGGTTCGGCAGCCAACCGTCGCCATGATCGATGACCCGGCGCAACACGTTCTTGGCCGCGCCGCCGATCAGGATCGGCGGATAGGGTTTTTGCGCCGGCTTGGGATAGGAGCGCACGGGCGGGAAGTCGTAGTACTTGCCGTGATGTTCGGCCTCCTCCTCGGTCCAAAGTTTTTTCATCACGTCAAGAGCTTCGCGGGTTTGCGTCCAGCGATGGGGGAAGTCGCCGCCCATCAGCTCAGTCTCCTCCCGCAGCCAGCCGGTGCCGATGCCAAATAGAAATCGCCCACCGCTATAAAGATCCAGGGCGGCGACCTCCTTGGCCAACAAAAGCGGATTGCGTTCCGGCACCAGGGTGATGCCCGTTGCCAGCTTAATCCGGGTGGTCACGGCGGAGGCCCGGGCCAAGGCGATATAGGGCTCGGTGAAATGGGAATAGGTCCAGGGGATCTCACCGCCCGTGGAGGGGAACGGGCTGTCCGAATGCACCGGTACCGCCGGGTGTTCCGCATACCAGACGGAATCAAAGCCCAGATCCTCGGCCTTTTTCGCCATGAAGGCTGGGTCGATGTTGTAGGCGGGCAAGGGAACCGCGGTGCCGATATTCATGTTAGATCCATCCGGTTGTTTTGGCGCTGATTTCAAGTTTCGAGTATGACACAGCTCGTGGGTTCACCTAATGACCCAAATAGCCGCCGCCATTTATGTGGATGCACTGTCCGGTGATGT
>JABIRL010000319.1 GCA_018667855.1 Rhodospirillaceae bacterium | reverse complement strand
CGCGCGGCCGTGAAATCATACTGGATCAGCGCATCCGGGTGCAGCAATTGCGGCATGATGATGCCCGCTGCCGCCGGATAGACCGGACCCAGAAATTCACGGCGAACCGCGCCGGTGCCCCGGTAGTCGGCCAATGCGGCAGGCGTTAGATAATCCAGGGTCTTGACCACATGGGAGAAGTCGAGACCAAGGGCGGTGAGCATTGTCCCGGCCGTCTCGAATATGGCTTCGGTCTGCGCCGCCACGTCACCGGCTCCAATGATGTCGCCGTTCCTGTCGATTGGTTGGATCGTGGGCAGGAATACCGTCCCCGCCGGGCCGCCCTCCATGTGACCGCCCGCACTGGCGGTCACCTCGATCTCGATCAACGCATCGGGCCGCAACAGCGCCTTTACCGGCACGGTGTTGACGACGGGGTGATGGCCGCCGAAGATTTCTTCACGCACGGCAGCGGCTTCGCCATAGCGTTCAATACCCCCGGGTCGGACATATTCGACGATGCGGACTGCATCACCGTATGATCTGCCCGCGGCCTCCAGTATGGCGCCGATCTTGGCATAGGCGGTGCGGGCCTGTGCCGTCATATCGCCCTTGATCTGGATGCGTCCGCTATCAGGGTCGTATTCCGATGCGGTATGGCCGGCCAGATAGACACCATCGCCGCTATCAATACCAAGCGAGAATGAATAGCCGGAATAATCGTACCAGGGATAATGCTCCGGCGTCACGGCACTGAAAGCCATGGCGTTCCTCCTATCCGGTCAGGGGCGCCGTTATGGCCGCGATGACCGGGATTATTCCCGCTCGATCAATTGATACATTACGCCGTGACCGTCCTTTGGATGGATAAAGACCTGGGTGCCGGCTTCGATGATCCGCGCGCCGTTGGCCTTCATCTCGGCCGTCGCTTCGGCCAGATTGTCTACAGCCAGGGCGACCAGATGCACACCTTCGCCATAGCGTTCCAGGGCGCCGCCAATGGCCCCGCCTTCGCCAAGCGGTTCGGCCAGTTCAATAAAACGCCCATCGTCGCCCAGGGGCAGGATTGCCCGGGTCATGCCCATGCTGGGAATGGCATCGGGGCCCTTGCTGACCTTCATGCCCAGCTTGGTCTCGTAATCCTTGATGCTTTCCCCAATATCGTTGACCCGAACCACGATGTGATCGATCCATTTCGCCATGATGTTTCCTCCCAAGTTTCCGGTTTCTTTCGAATAGTCGCACAGTTTGCCGCGCCCTGTCTCTATTTCGGCGATAGGGCCCGCAGGGCCTGGACGAACTGCTTCAATTCCTGTTCCGTGTTGTAGTAGTGCGGCGCGGCGCGCATGACCACGGGAAGGTCACGGGCCTCGGCATCCAGGCGGGTGCTGGAAGGGGTGGAGGCGCCAATGACGATGCCCTGTTCACGCAAGGCGGCGACGGCTTCGATTGGTTCCAGACCAGCAATCGTGAAACTGACGATGGCGCAATGTTGCGCGCCAACATCCCTGATTCGCGCGCCGGGCAGTTCCGCCAGCATATCCCGGCAGGCGGCGGCCAGACCCCAGGTCCGTTCCTGGATGTCCTCCATCCCAAGGGCCATTGAATATTCCATAGCCACGCCCAGACCGGCGCGCAGAGCATAGGAATTCTCCCAGCTTTCGAAACGCCGGGCATCGTCGCGAAGTTGGTAGCGGTCCCTGGCGACCCAGGGCGCGGCGAAATGATCGATCATGGCGGGCTCCAGTGTCTCCAGCCATTTCCGGGCCACATACAAAAAACCCGATCCCCTCGGCCCGCGCAGAAACTTACGCCCCGTCGCCGACAGAAAATCACAGCCCAGCGCCTCGACGTCGACGGGCATTTGCCCGACCGCCTGGCAGGCATCCAGCAGATAGGGGATATGGTATTTTCTCGCGATCCGGCCGACCTCGGCCGCCGGATTGACCAGGCCGCCGTTGGTGGGAATCCAGGTCATGGCGATCAGGCCGACGCGATCATCGATCATGGCTTCCAGTGCTTCCGGATCGACCGCGCCGCCCGCGTCGCTGGGCACCACGTCAATGACAAGGTTGTCTCTTTTGGCCCGCTGTAGAAAGGCCACATAGTTTGCCGCGTATTCCGCCTCGCAGGTCAGGATCCGCGCGCCGGGCTTGAGCGGCAGGGCATAGAACGCGTGACACCAGGCCACCGTGGCATTCTCCATCAGGGCGATTTCGCGTCTATTGGCCCCGATATGCGCCGCGACAATGTCATAGACATTGTCCAGACTGTCGGCCATCTGGTTGTGCGCTTCATAGCCACCCAGGCGCGCTTCCAAATTGGTGTGGTTGATCACCGCATCAATGACCGGCTGCGGCATCAGGGCGGAGCCGGCGGCGAGCAAGTGGATGCCGTTCGCGGTACCGGGGGTTTCCGCTCGTAATTTCTCAACGTCCAATGTCAAGCTCCCCATCAATCGTTCGGTTACTCGTTCAAGTGCGGAATGACGTCCTCGGCGAACAGGGACATCTGATCCAGCAATTCCGCGACCGTGTTAACGGCAAAATACAGGCCCAGCAGATGGGTGACCCCGGCCGCCTTCAGGGCCAGGCATTTCTCCACCACCTCCGCCGGGGTGCCGACCAGATTGGCATCGACCATGGAAATGCCGGCCTGTTCCTTCAACGTGGAACGGGTCAGGGAGACCAGATGCTTATGCATCTGACTGCGACTGAAGCGTTCGACGGCACGGTCGTGATCATGGTCGACCAGGGCGATATATTGCGGCGCGACTTCGATTTCAGAAAAGTCGCGACCCTCGGCCCCGCACAATTCGCGCAGCTGCGCGATATCGGCGGTGATACGTTCCAGCGGCAGGCCGGCCGGCAGCCAGCCATCGCCGATCTTGGCGGTTCGCCGCAGTTGATTGACGTTATTGCCGCCGAAATAGATCGGTATCTTATTCTGCAAAGGTTTGGGAAACAGCTGAACATCGCGGAAACGGTAAAAATCACCATCGAAACTGGCCCGGTCTTCCGTGAACAGCATCCGCAGGGCGCGGACGCCCTCCTCGACAATATTGCCGCGATGGCTGCCGTCGTCGGGCTGCAGGGCCTCGAACTCTTCGCGATAGGCGCCAACGCCGACGCCCAGTTCCAGCCGGCCGCCGCTAAGATGATCCAAGGTAATTAATTGCTTCGCCGTGACCACGATATCGCGCCGCATGGGCAGTACCAGAATGCCGGTGCCAAAGCGGATCGTTCGAGTTTGCGAGGCCAGCCAGGCATAGGTCATCAAAATTTCCCAAAACCGCGGGGGCCGGCCGAATTCCTCCTGCACATAGTGCTGGGTGGTCATGTGGTCGTTGCCCCAGATCGAATG
>JABIRL010000238.1 GCA_018667855.1 Rhodospirillaceae bacterium | reverse complement strand
CCCGGGGCCCCATTCGGTCTCGATGGGGCCGGGGGGCGCGTTGTCCAGCATCTCGATGACCCGCTCACCTTCGCCCCCGGCGGCCAGGGCAAGCGCATCCTCCAGGGCCGCCGCGGTTCCGGAATCGCCGTTGCGGTCAAACGACAAATAGGACAGCCCCCCGTTGGTGGCGATGGGCGGCGGCTGCCCTGCGGTGCGTTGCAGCGGCGGCACATAGGCCGATGATTCCGACTTGGCATTTCCTTCGGCGCGGTCAACTTCATGCTGGTCCATGACAGGCTCCCGTTTAAGAACACTTCATGGTGGCACACCGGGCTGGTGCTTGCCAGTGCCTGTATATTCCGGCCGCCGCCTCTAATTCGCCACGTAATACCCGTTCATAATGGCCTCGTCCCACATCCTGGCGATGGACGGTACCAGCCCCATGGGGAGACCCTCTTCGGGTTTTTCATACCCATGCGTGCCGGTGCCGAGTTTGACCACACGGACCTTGGGGGCCGGGTTCATGGCGGCGAACATGGGCGTGACCACTTCGCGATAGGCTTTCTCCGTGTGGTCGCGGCTGTGTTTGCAGATGCTGAGCAGGATGGGCGGCACGCGCTTGTCGTTGGGGCCGCTTAGTTCGCGGGTGTAGCCGGCATATTGGGCGATCAGCGCCGCGGTCTCGTCTTCGTTCAGGTTCAGGCGGGTGGCGGCGGCCTTGGCGGCCTCTGTCAGGGTGCCGATGTTGGCGTAATGCAGCATGTATTCGGCCTTGAACTGGGCCAGATGGACGCCGGACTGCCACGCCTCGAACACATCCTCCATCACCCAGGGCAGGCGCATGAGCGCTTCTTCGCCTTCCTGGCTGCGCACCTCGGCGCCCTTGTAGCGGGCGATGTCGCGCCAGGTGCGGATGACAACATCATTGAACGGGTCGGGCCATTCATAGCCCACCATCTTCTGGTACATGTAGCCGAACGGCGAGTTTTCGATGCCGACCACGCCGGCGATATTGTCGACCCGCTGGCACAGCATGTGGACGAACGGCCCGCCGGTGGAATGGCCGTGCAGATAGATGGAATACTCGCCGTCGGGGAAGTGATCGCGGCAGATTGTCTTCATGGCCTCTTCGAACGCCGCCGGCCACGCCGCCATGCGATCATAAAACATGGTGCCCGGTCTGGCGCGCGCGGCGATCCGCGTGCCGTAGCGGGCGCGCAAGGATTGGTCGTGGACCACTTCGTAATCGTCGGGCGAGATTGTCTCGCCATCCAGCCAGATCGGCGTGCGCACAGTGCCGTCGGTATTGACCGTATCGCCGGGCCAGTTGCGGCTGGGGTCGGGCAGATAGAGCCGGCCGGGATAGGTCATGCTGGTGACCTTGTAGCCGAACTTGCCGCAGATCATGCGGGCCAGCTTCTGCATGGACCGGTAATCGCCGGCGCCGCCATGGAGCAGGAACAGACCTACTTTCCGGCCATTGGCGCCGGTGGGGATTTTGGTCTCGTCGTTGGGTTCATAGACCATCACGCCCATGTCCCAATCGAGTCCCAGTGTGTTTATGCGGAAAACCGTTTCCTTTTCGGAGAACGCGATATCCGGGCGGCCGAGCACGTCGTCGGAGGCGGCGATCAGATCGTCGTGTTCGAAGATTTCCGGTGGCTCCCACGAGCCTGTGGTGCGGTTGTCTGGCATGGTGGTCTCAAACGCTGTCAATGAAGCCGGCAAGGGTGCCGTTGAAGTTGTCCGCCTGTTCGCGCATGGAAAAATGTCCGGCGCGGTTGAGAATATGCATGTAAGTCCGGCGTTCGGTCGCGGCCATGATATCGTACAGCCGCTGGCCCTGTTCCAGCAGCGCGGTGGGGTCGTTATAGCCCCACATGATCAGGGTCGGCCGCCGCATGCCGGTATCGCGGATGCGCGCGAAGGTGTCGCCACGGTCCTTGGACAGTCCGGGCAGGAACTGGCTTGTCTTGAGTTTCTGCTTTTCCATCTTGGCCACCGCCTCGCCATGCTTGGCCTGCTTGCCGATATCCATCAGCACATCGAGCCAGTCGTCATCGATATGCTCATGGCCATAGGAATAGCGCTCCAGCACCCAGCGCTGGCATTCGCGGCTCAGGGCCGGGTGGGGCGGGTTGGCCAGCACCACCTCGTTCATGCCGACGCCCGGCGCCAGGGAATTGCTGTCGACGCAGGTGCAGGAATCGATCAGATCCGGCTGCTCCAGTGTGAGGCGCCCGGTCACGTAGCCACCGCGGGAGTGTCCCACCAGATGGACGTTCTCCAGCTTAAGTTTGCGGAGGGTGGCGCCGAGATGCTGGACCACCGCGTGCATGGTGTAATCGGAATCCTTCCTGGGATTGCCGGTATAGCCCTGCCCCAGCTTGTCGATGGCCACCACATGGTACTTGCGGGCCAGATAGTCGAAATTGCGGCTGAACGTCCAGCTGTTGCCCGACGATTCCGCCGAGCCGAAATTGCCGCCATGGATCAGGACGACATTTTTGCCGCGGCCTTTTTCGTAATAATGTGTTTTCACGCCATCGATTGTGACGAATTTCCCTTTTTTCGGCATGGCCATGGTGATGTCCCCCCGCGGAAATGGATGGCTGAATGAAGAAGACCCGCTCCATACGGAACGGGTCTTCGTCTCACGCTTTGATACGGCTTACTTCACGGTGATGTCGAATCCGAACATGCGGTCGGTCGACGTGGGGGTGAAGTCGATCTTCTTCGAGATGCCGTAATACTGGTTGATACGCCACAGGAAGAACGCCGGTACTTCGTCCTGAATGATATTGAATGCCTTCAGGAGAAGCTTCTTGCGTTTTTCCGGATCGAACTCCTGCCGTTCGGCGGCCAGTGTCGCGTCGAGTTCCGGATTGGAATACATGATCCGCGGCGCGACGCCGGTCTGGAAGTACTGGGCGATGGCGGCGGAGGGATCCACCACCGAGCCGCGGCCCTGATAGT
>JABIRL010000134.1 GCA_018667855.1 Rhodospirillaceae bacterium | reverse complement strand
TAACAAAAAAGTTTCAATCGTTGATTAAGGAGCGATCACACCCTCGTGAGGTATGTTTTGCAGCGGCATTCGAAGATGATTGTCGGCGGACGCTATTTAGCGGCAGTTATTTGCGGGCCGCATCCGTCATTTCCAGTTTCGCCAGTTCGACCGCCGCCCGCACTTCGATATCACCGATAATATTATCCAACTGTGGATCGGCATATCCGCCGGGCCGGTCTTGCAATAGCTTCATCAGGCGTTGCAGGCGCTGCCGGGGCACGCTGCCGGTCAACAAGCCCATGCGCAATTGCTGCAATTCGTCGAGAATATCCGTGCTGCGCAGCACCGCCTGACGGCGCTGTTCCAAGGCATCCGGTACTTCCTGTAACGCCAGCAAGGACCCCACGCCGGCCACCGATGATGCGGCGCCGGTCTGCGCCGCCGCCTCCGCACCACCACCGCTTTCGACACGGAACGTCGCGCCGCCGTCACCGCCCTTGCGACCGGCACGCCGCGTGGCGTTTGAGCGTATGGATCCCGAGCCCGAGATTTTCATCGTGTGCGCAACCCTTCTGGTCGGCAAGACCTTGATCGTTGCCTTTACCATGATCCTTCGTCGTTAATACATCGTTAAGCCTGGAATACCCATCCGCCGGAAGGGGTAGTTTAGTTCCGGCAGAAAATGTCGCGAGATAGGCATTATTTTCCCCCATTATCGCGAGTGTTCCGATCAACAATCCATAAGTAATTGATATTGTTAGAACTATTTTGTCCCGCCAATTGGCATGTTTCTCGCATGACAGTTAGCAGACGCGCCATGGATTGCGTCATGAATTAACAAGGTCTGCAGAATATAGGTCGCGGCGAAAATGACAAAAAAGTACGAGTATCAGACACAATCACGGACGCGGCCTTCCCGCGCGCCCCTGTTCGGCGCCGTCCTGGGCCTTGCCGCGCTGCTGCTTACGGCGACCCTCAATCCCGTCAACGCGGCCTCCCGCATCAAGGATATTGCTGATTTCCAAGGCATTCGCGACAACCTGCTGATCGGTTACGGCCTGGTCGTGGGCCTGAACGGCACCGGCGACAGCCTGCGCAACGCCCCCTTTACCAAGCAAAGCCTGGAAGCCATGCTGGAACGCCTCGGCGTGAATACACGGGACGCCAGCCTGAATACCAAAAACGTCGCCGCCGTCATGGTCACCGCCGCCCTGCGCCCCTTTGCCCGAGTCGGCACCCGGATGGATGTGGTGGTCTCCACCATGGGCGACAGCTCCAACCTGCAGGGCGGTATGTTGCTGGTAACACCGCTGATGGGCGCAGACGGCGAAGTTTATGCCGTGGCCCAGGGCCCCGTAGCCATTGGCGGCTTTGTCGCCAAGGGTGAAGGCGGCACCGTGACCCAGGGCGTACCCACCGGCGGCCGCATTTCCAACGGCGGCATAATCGAACGGGAAGTACCGTTTGAGCTGGCCTCTCTCGAAACCTCGTCCATCGCGTTGCGTAATCCGGACCTGACTACGGCCCGCCGCGTGGCCCAGGCCATCAATGCTCATTTCGGCCGGCCGGTAGCCCGTCCGCTGGATTCCACGACGATTGATCTGGTGCCCGGCGAAAACTTCGAAGGCCGCATGTTTGATCTGTTGGTGGAAATTGAACAACTTGTGGTCGAGCCCGACCAGACCGCCCGTGTGGTGATCGATGAAGCCTCGGGCATTATCGTCATGGGCGGCGGTGTCCGGGTCAATGAAGTGGCCGTGGCCCAAGGCAACCTGACCGTACGGGTGACCGAAAGCGAGCAGGTTTCACAACCCGGCGCCTTTGCCCAGGCCGGCGAGACCAAGACGGTCGACCGCAGCGACATCGAAATCGATGACGGCAGCGATAAGCGCCTGACCCTGTTGAAGCCCGGCGTCAATCTCAGCGACCTGGTGGATGGCCTGAACGCCCTTGGCGTCGGCCCCCGTGACCTGATCGCAATCCTACAAACCATCAAGGCGGCCGGCGCCCTGCAAGCGGAGATCCTGGTCCAATGACTATGACCATTACACCTTATGTTCCGGGCGCCAAGATCCCGAAGCTCGAAGTCGCGACAGGTAACGACAGCGTCGACCGCCAGCAAGCCTGGCGCGCGGCCGAGGAATTCGAGAGTTTCTTCCTCTCGCGCATGCTGGACGATATGTTCTCCGGCCTGAAGACGGACGGTCTTTTCGGCGGTGGCCAGGGCGAGACCATGTACCGCGGCCTTTTGAACGAACAATACGGCAAGGTCATTGCCGACGCCGGCGGGGTTGGCATCGCCGACACCGTCTTCCGTGAAATCCTCAAACTACAGGAAGGTAACGCCAATGCGCACTCGTAAGGCAATCGATTCCCTGACTGACATCACATCCCGCCTGGACGAAGTCATGGCCAAGGAAAATCAGATTCTGATACATCGCCGGCCCCACGAGCTGGCTGATTATGCGACGGAGAAAGAGGATCTGGCCACCGCCTATGAACGCGAGATGGCTGAGCTGCAAGCAAACCCGACGCTGCTATCCCGCGCGGAGCCGGAAGAAATTGGCCGCTTGAAGGCCGCGACGGTTCGCTTCCAACAAGTCCTGGAAGAACATCGCCGCCTGGTGCAAACCACGAAATCGGTCACCGACCGCATGCTGAAGGCGATTACGGAGGAAGTCTCCGCCAAGCAGCGTCCGGTCGAAGGTTATGACCAGACCGCCAACGTCCGCACACCCTTTAACCGCAACGCGCGGCCCGTTTCCCTGGCATTGAACCAGGTCATCTAAACGTCACCATGCAGCCGCGCTACATGATACCGAGGGCTCTTTGATTTAGGGATTTTTTGATATTATTGGCTGCATGCCATTTGGCCGATGTTCGACGCATGGCCAAAGCGGCGACGGCCGGAAGATTGGAATAGATATTCCGAACTTCCGGCCGTCTCTACTTTCAGGCTCAAGGTTGAGCCCGATTGTGCGTGTCGTCACCACTCCGGGACCGCTACAGTCTCCGGTCGATTGTAATGCCGGCGATTTCCCTTAAATGAGCAATCCGTTTGATCACCTCCTCTGGAGGATACTCCCGGACCACCTCACCCGTCTGCCGATCAACGCCTCGGTAGACGAAACGGCCAATCGATTTCTCAAAACTAATCGACAGCCTTAGGTCATCAGCGGCGAACGCCTGTTCAGTGAGCTGCTGGAGTTCGTCGTAATTCGAACTTGCGACGCCATCCAGCTTCTGCTTCTCAGGCGCGTTGCTTTCGGCGGAAGCTACTTCCGGGGCCGCCGGAGCAGCCACTTTGTCAACTTCGCGCCGAGCCACCTTGTTAACGGCAGGTGGCGGTAGTGGGTTCGACATGGAAATTTGGGCCATATCTTTCTCCCACGCTACACCGGCAGTTTTGCCGGATCTTTACGTCCAGCCGGCCACGCACGACAAACCAGCTGGGCGTCTATTTCTATCCGCCAGACAATCCCTCCATGATGTTGCGGTTGACTTCGATCATGGGCTGCAGGTCAGCCTCACGCTTTAGAACCTTCCGGCAATGTTTGTCCACCCAGATGGCCAGGGAAATAATCCCGGCCCGGGTGGCATCGGGAAGACTGTTGTCCTCCGTGGCGCAATCGGACTGAAGCGCCAACCATAAGCGACGGTTCCAATGCACCGCGCGTACGATTTCGGTATGACCGAGGTCTTCAGCCCTGATCATGGCCCCGGTAACTTGGGCAAACAGTCGGTATTCAGTCTGCCGCGGATCTTCCGTGACATTCTGCACCTGCTGGTAAGCTTGTTGGTAACCTTGCATTGTCATTTGCACACTCCGAAGTCATTCGATTTTTTCTGTTCGACATTTTTTCTTTTGTCTGCCGGCCACCGCTGCCATTAAATAGTTCAGGCTGCAATTCCGGCATGTAAGGTTGGGGGCGGTGGAACACCACCGCCCCCTGAAAACCCTACTAGAACAGGGCCAAAATCGTTTGCGGACCGGAGTTCGCGATCGACAGAGCCTGAACGCCCAGCTGTTGCTTGATCTGCAACGACTGCAATTTGGCACTCTCTTCCGCCAGATCCGCATCGACCAACGTGCCCACACCAGCTTTCAGGATATCCGTCAGCTTGGTTGTGAACTCGCTCTGCACTTCGATGCGCTTGGAAACCGAACCAAGAGCCGCCAACTTATCGGATACGGAGGTAATCGCCGTATCGATTGCGGTCAGGGCAGTCGCCGCGCCAGCGGAGGTGTTCAGCACCTGGGATTGGATGGCCAGGGTAGTGGCATCCATCTTCTGTGCGGAGACGGCGATGGTCGAACCATCGATCGTGCTCAGGACGGAAGTCGCCGAAGCACTGCCGTTCACCAGGTTGGTTCCGTTGAACTCGGCCGTCGCGACGATGGTCGAGATCTGATCGCGCAACGCCACGAAGTCGTTGTGCAATGAGGTCCGCGACGCGGCATCGAGACCGGCCTGGTTGGCTTGAACCACCTTGGCCTTCATTTCCGTCAACAGATCAGCCACGGACTGACCGGCCGTGATGGCGGTGTTGACAGTCGCTTCACCATTAGCCAGCGCACTCTTCACTGACTGCAGACCGGAGATGTCGCCGCGCATGTTTTGCGCGATGGCATATGAAGACGCGTCTTCTTTCGGTCCACTGACCCGCAGGCCGGTGGTGATCGCAAGCTGTGTCTTCTCCATCTGGCCGTTGGTTTTGGCGAGGTTTTGCAGCGCCAGCATGGCGCCTACGTTTGTGTTCACTGATAGAGGCATATCTATCATCCTTTTTTCTAGGTGTACCCGCATTTTGCGGATTGGCGCGTTTTGCGCCTACCAACGCAGGTGCAAAACGCGTGCCAAAAGGACGAAAAAAACGGCTCAGACAAGCCGTTGATTACCTGCAATATTGATAGTTTCGGAAAATTAACCAATTATCGCGGAGCAGGCAAAAATTGCCGAGTGGGCAAATATTGCCGGATATATAGGGAATATATTGCCGGGATGGGCAATATCTGCCGAGCTAAAACGCCTATTGCCGCAGCCTGTTCCAGTCGGTCAATCCGGAATAGGTTTTGTTTGCCATGTATTTACCGGTGTGTGATCCCAGGTTGGCCAATTTGCGATCAAATATGAGGGCACATGGCCGTAGCCATCGGTATCGCGGCCAATGGCATTGGTATCTGCCCATCGGAACCAGAAACCCGTAGATTACCGTTGCCCTCGGGCCAGCCGCTCTCGTAATCCGGCAGGTAGGCAGGGTCATCGACCGATCGCCGCCCCTGCCTCACGCCAAGAGTTGGAAGCCGTAACATCATCGCGCCGCCGAGGCTATCCATGGTGACCGTCCTTTTCCAACTTTCAGCTCTTAACCGAACAGTGACAGAATTGCCTGCGGGCCGGTGTTGGCGATCGAAAGCGCCTGCACGCCCAGTTGTTGCTTGATCTGCAAAGCTTGCAACTTGGCGCTCTCCTCCGCCAGATCCGCATCGACCAGGGAACCGACACCGGCTCTCAGAATATCGGTCAGCTTCGTGGTGAAATCGGATTGGATCTCGATCCGCTTGGCCACGGAGCCCAAGGCCGCCAATTTATCAGAAACATTGGTGATCGCCGTATCGATCGCGGTCAACGCGGTCGCCGCACCGGCGGAAGTATTCAATATGGTGCTATGGATCGCCAAGGTCGTGGCGTCCAGCTTCTGTGCCGATACCGCGATTGTCGATCCGTCCACGGTACTAAGGACCGTGGTCGCCGTGGCCGAGACACCGACAAGGTTGGTGCCGTTGAATTCGGCGGTCGCGACGATTGTGGAAATCTGTTCCCGCAGAGCGGTGAAATCGTTGTGCAGCGCGGTCCGGGATTGGGCGTCAAGGCCGGCCTGGTTGGCCTGGACAACTTTCGCCTTCATCTCGGTCAGCAGATCGGCAATGGACTGACCGGCCGTAACGGCCACGTTCAACACCGCTTCGCCATTGGACAGCGCCATTTTGACGGCGCCCAGTCCGACGATATCGCCGCGCATGTTTTGCGCAATGGCATAGGTCGAGGCGTCATCCTTCGGTCCATTGACCCGCAAGCCCGTGGTAATGGCGAGCTGCGTCCTCTCCATGTTCACATTGGTCGAGTTTAAATGTTGTAGCGCAACCATTGCGCCAATATTTGTGTTTACCGAAAGAACCATCGTATCTTCCTCCAAATTCGTCTATTCGCGCACCACCATTCGGGCGGTCATTTTGCGCCTGGCAATAGAAATGCAATATCCATGCCAACTGAAAAACTCAAATTTTTCCTTGTAATACGTTGTTTTTAAATACGTTATTTTATATCTATGGTGTTAACCACAGTATTTTTACCGGGCAATGTTGGCCGGCTAGGCAATTTGTTCACGGTAAAATAGACTGTTTGATTTGGGTCATGACGGCGCAACGGCGAGACAATGAAGGTACATAAGCAGCACCGTGGCAGCGCGACGGTTGCAAAGAAAATTCCGATAATTTCTGATGAGTTTTAATATGAGTTTTGATGGGAGGCTGCGCCAGAGAGCCATGACGGCGGGGCGTTCCTTGCATTAAAGACTGGTCCGTAACCAGCTTAGTAAGGGGTGCTTAGCAAGGGGCCGGGGTAGTACCGCAACGCGCGGCACACCCCGTGTCCCTCTACTAACCGAACAAAGACAAGATTGCCTGCGGGCCGGAGTTTGCGATAGACAGAGCCTGTACGCCCAGTTGTTGCTTGATTTGCAACGCCTGCAGCTTGGCGCTCTCTTCCGCCAGGTCCGCATCGACCAAGGTTCCAACACCAGCTCTCAGAATATCCGTCAGCTTGGTGGTGAATTCGCCTTGCACTTCGATCCGCTTGGCAACCGAACCCAGAGCCGCGAGCTTATCGGATACGGAGGTAATCGCCGTATCGATCGCGGTCAATGCAGTCGCCGCACCAGCCGAAGTGTTCAGCACCTGGCTTTGGATCGAGAGGGTCGTGGCGTCCATCTTTTGGGCGGACACCGCGATCGTTGATCCTTCGACCGTGCTCAAGACCGAAGTCGCTGAAGCACTGCCGTTCACCAGGTTGGTTCCGTTGAATTCAGCCGTCGCGACGATTGTCGAGATCTGGTCGCGCAACGCCACAAAGTCGTTGTGCAACGAGGTCCGCGACGCGGCGTCGAGACCGGCCTGGTTCGCCTGAACCACCTTAGCCTTCATCTCCGTCAACAGATCGGCAATGGACTGACCAGCCGTGATCGCCGTGTTGACGGTCGCTTCGCCATTGGCCAGAGCGGCTTTCACCGAGTTCAGGCCCGAGATGTCGCCACGCATGTTTTGCGCGATGGCATATGACGACGCATCTTCTTTCGGTCCACTGACCCGGAGGCCGGTGGTGATGGCTAGCTGCGTTTTCTCCATGGCCATATTGGTCTTGGAGAGGTTTTGCAGCGCCAACATAGCGCCAACGTTTGTGTTGACTGATAGTACCATGACTATAATCCCTTTTCTGAGGTATAACCCGCTTCTGCGGACTAGCGCGTTGTGCGCCACCCAACAAAAAGCAAGAAGCGTGCCAATTTGTGCCCGGCCAAAGTTTCTCTCAACATACTGATTTTGCTGGAAAATTTTTGATTTCAGGATTGACCGGCGCGAATTTCACTGGGAAAGAATTGCCGCGTGGGAATATTCGGCATGGGCAATATCTGACATCGGTTGCCTAAACGCCCTGATTTCGGCAAGCTTCGAATGGAACGAAGTTTGGGAGCGATTTGATGGGCTGGAATTGGGGCTTCTGATGGCGGGCGCCTTGGAAGGATACAAGGTCATTGATTTGACCACGATGATTGCCGGGCCCTTCGCCACCATGTTGTTGGGCGATCAGGGTGCCGATGTCATCAAGGTGGAAATACGCGGCCGGGGTGACCATGTGCGCGCCACCGCCAACAGACAGGGCGGATTTTCAGCGTCTTTCCTGAACAACAATCGCAATAAGCGGTCCATCACACTGGATTTAAAACAGCCCGAGGGCCGCGATGTCCTTCATCGCCTGGCGGCCTCGGCTGATGTTCTGGTGCAGAATTTCCGCCCCGGCGTGGTCGAGCGCCTTGGCATCGGCGAAGCGGAAATCCGCGCCGTCGCGCCGAAACTGATCTATGTCTCCATGTCCGGCTTCGGCGACCAGGGACCTTACGTACACAAACCCGTCTATGATCCCATTATCCAGGCGGTATGCGGTCTGGCCTCTGTCCAGGGCGGCGGAGACAACCTGCGGCCCCGCTTGGTTCGAACGGTGGTGCCCGACAAGGTAACCGCATTGACCGCCAGCCAGGCCATCACGGCGGCCCTGCTGGTCCGTGAACGCACCGGTGAAGGGCAGCACATTACTCTGTCCATGCTGGGCGCCATGGTGCAATTCCTGTGGTCGACGGACATGGGCGGGCAAACCTTTGTCGAACAGCCTTTTCCCCAGACCGGCGTGTCAGCCTTCAACGATTTGATCTACACCACCGCCGACGGGCATATGGCGGTGTCCATCATGACCGACAAACAATGGGCCGGCCTGACCCGGGCCCTGGAGCAGTCTGATTGGCTGGAGGACCCGCGCTTTACCTCCCCAGCCTTGCGTGACCAGTATTTCGACGAACGGGTTGCGCTGACCCAAAGTGTGCTGGAGACCAGGGGCAATGACTATTGGCTGGAACGTCTGGACGCCGAAGGCGTGGCCTGTGCCCCGGTGCTGACCCGCACGGAATTGATCGAGCATCCGCAAGTGGTGGCCAGCGAGGTTATTCACCAGGCGGATCATCCCGTCGCGGGTCCCGTTCGCCAGGCCCGCCATGCCGCGCGGTTTAGCGCCACGCCGGCGACCAGCCACGCACCGGCGCCGGGCCTGGGGCAGAATACGGACGAAATTCTGGAGGAATTAGGCCTTAATGAGACCGAGATTGCCGCTTTACGGACAGCGGGCATTGCCGGAGAGGAGGCC
The DNA here is from genome assembly GCA_018667855.1 of Rhodospirillaceae bacterium. Classification (GTDB taxonomy): domain Bacteria; phylum Pseudomonadota; class Alphaproteobacteria. The sequence continues at coordinate 1,083 of JABIRL010000134.1, read as the reverse complement.
TAAATGGGAACATACGATCCCACCGGTCAGCAAGGGCTGCATTTTCACACTGCTGTAGCGGATTTTCTCAGCGGCGGCGATACACCGCGCGCCTATCTGGAACGCTGTCTGGAAACCATCGCGGCGCGGGAGCCCCTGATAAAAGCCTATGCCGCCGTGAACGAGGACGGCGCGCGGGCAGCGGCCGATGCCGCGACCGACCGTTACCAGGCTGGCCAGCCGCTGTCGCCGATCGACGGCATGCCTATCAGCATCAAGGATTTGCTGGAAACCAAGGATATGCCGACCCAAATGGGTTGCGAGGCCTATCTTGGCAATTTTCCCAAGAACGATAACGCCGCCGTCTGGGCCTTGCGCCAGGCCGGCGCTGTTATATTGGGCAAAACGGTCACGGCGGAATTGGGCGGTACGCATCCCGGGCCCACGACCAATCCATTTGATCCCGAACGCACGCCGGGCGGGTCGTCATCCGGTTCGGCGGCGGCCGTGGCCTCGGCAATGGTGCCAGCGGCAATTGGCACACAGGTGGGTGGCTCGATCATCCGCCCGGCAGCCTTTTGCGGCAATGTGGCCCTGAAACCGACCCAGGGCGGCATCAACCGGGGCGAGCGCCAGGCGACATCCATGAGCACCCATGGGGTGCATGCGGCCTGTATCGAGGATATGTGGCAAACAGCCATCGAAATCGCCTCGCGGGCGGGCGGCGACCGTGGCTGCCTGGGCCTCTATGGTCCGGCAACGCCTCCCGGCCCGCAAAAGCCAGAGCGCCTGATCGTTCTGGAGACGGCCGGCTGGAGCATCCTTGACGATGGCTCCAAATCCGCCTTTGAGGGATTGTTGGAGAGCCTGCGCCGCGCAGGTATCACGCTGCTGCGGCGCAGGGACAATATTCTGGTTGAAGCGTTGGAAGAGGCCATTGCCGAGGCCAATGCCATCGCCGGCGCCATCACCCGGTGGGAAAACCGCTGGGCGCACCGCAATCTGGTGGATCAAAAGGCCGAATTCGTCTCCGACCGCCTGAAAGCCGGTCTAGCCTTGGCCGAGGCCATGAGCCCCGATGACTACCGCGCTGCGCTGACGGCG
>JABIRL010000194.1 GCA_018667855.1 Rhodospirillaceae bacterium | reverse complement strand
CGATACCAAGGCCGCCTTTGCCCAGGCCCGCGCGAAAGAGGCGGTATCCGCGCCTTATACCTTGGGCGACATGGCCAAGGATGCCGCAGGCCTATTGGACGCGTTGGGCATCGAGAAAGCCCACGTCGTTGGCGGATCGAACGGCGGCGCGATCGCGCAAATCATGGCCATCGCGTTTCCGGAGAAAGTCGCGACCATGGTGTCCATCATGGCCACCTCCGGCCGCCGCGGCCTGCCCCGTCCCGAGGGCGAGGTTGCCGAATGGCTAACCCGGCCGCGCAATCCCGCCGGTAGCCGCCAAGGTGCGATGGATGAAGCGGTCGAAACAGCCCGCATCATAGGCAGCCCGCGGTATCAACGCCCCGCGGCGGAACTGCGGGCGGAGGCGGCGGAACAATATGACCGATGTTTTTATCCCGAAGGCAACAGCCGCCATTTGTTGGCCAGCATCGCCTCCGGGGATAGTCGCGTGTCACGGTTATGCGAGATTGTCGCGCCGACCCTTGTCATTCATGGCCGTGAAGACCTCCTCATACCCCTACCGGGAGGTGAGGACATCAAGAATTCCATCCCCGATGCCGAACTGTTGGTCATCGACGGGATGGGGCATGACTATCCCGACGCTCTGGTCCCCGAAATCGTAGACACGATTGAGAGGAATGCCCGACGCGGCCCGATTTGAAGGATCGCCGAGAGGCCATTGAATTGCAAAGAAGAACAGTCCTGCCATGAGTTACAGCATTGTCCCGAACACCCCGGCCGGCGCGCGCGCCGTCGGCGCGGCCACCGAACTAATTGAAACCTTCCGGGCCCGCGCCGATGCGGCGGACCGGGCTAACCAGATCGCCCCCGAAAATTATGCCGACATGCAACGCACCGGCGTCGCGGCGGCCTTCGTGCCGGAGGAACTTGGCGGCATGGGCCTTCGTTCCCTGCATGACTGGATACTGATCATCGCGACCCTGGCCAAGGGCGATGGATCGGCCGCCATCGCCATCAGCATGCATCTTTCGGCCACGCGCGGACTGGCCGCCCTGTATCGGGGCAACGAAGCTGGCTCGCCGCCGTATATCCGGGCGAAAATATTTCTGGAAGCGGTGGCCAGGGGCGAGATGCTGATTTGCTCCACCACCACGGAACGGGGCACCGACAATCTTCATCCCCTGACCGAGGCGACCTGGTGCGAGGCAGGCTGGCGCCTGAACGGCACCAAGAATTTCGTCACCATGTCGCCCCTGGCGACCCATGTGGCGATGAATGTGCGCATGCGCGATGGGGACCAGGGTGGCGATGGGGATGGGAATAAGAATGGGAATGGCGATCATATCGCCAACGTGCTGTTGCCCATGAACACGGATGGGGTCCAGCCGTTGGGCGATTGGGATGCCCTGGGCATGCGGGCATCGGGCAGCCAGTCCGTGCAGTTCGATAACTGCCTGGTGCCCCATGATGCCTTGCGCACCATCGGCCCATGGGGGCAGTGGAGCATACCTATTCTGATCAACCGTACATTGGCCAATGTGCCGCTGGTCGGCGCCTTCCTGGGCATGGCCGAGGCGGCCTTTCAATATGCCCTGGATGGGCAGTCGACGAACCAGACCGTGAAATCACGCTCTGGCGTACACCATGCGTTGGCGGAAATGGAGATTTCCCTGGCCACCGCGCAGAGCATCCTGGCCAGAATGGGCGAACGGCTCGACGATTTCATGGCAACGACAAACGGCGGGGCGACGGCGACTTACGAGCAGGGCCATGAATTGATGAAGGATTACCAAAGCGCCAAATGGGTCGTGAACCGCCACGCCATCGACATTGTCAGCCAGGCCATGGATCTGGCCGGCGGCGGCGGCTACCTGGCCCGCAATCCCCTATCCCGCCTGTACAGGGATGTCAGGGCCGGACCCTTCATGCAGCCCCAATCCCCCATAGACGCCCGCGAGTATATGGGCCAGGTCCTGCTGGGCGACTATCCCGAAGCGTGACCGGAGCCGACATTCCAAGTTACCTTGCGAGTCGGTAACCCCGACTTCGCCGGGCGTCAGAGAGAAGAATTGGGAGATAATGGCGCATGCTTAAACAGTCTGCCATCAAGCTTGGGGCCGCGCGGCGGACAGGCATGCCGATCGAATTTCTCGAGGAACTGCGCAATCAGCGGAGCATCGAGAACGCCTACAAGGTTCAGGAACGTTACGGCGCGATCCATGGCTCTAAATCGATAGGATACAAGGTCGGGGCCGCCAGCCAAGCATCGCAAAGGATGATCGGCGCCGCCGAACCTTTCTACGGCCTGCTTTTTGGCTCCGAGACGTACGAATCCGGAGCGAAACTGCCGCGCCAGGATTTCTTCGAGCCCGGTATGGAGGGTGAATTCGCCTTCCGAATTGGTAGCGATCTAATGGCGTCCAAGGGCCCGTTCGACATCGACGATGTCTCGGATGCAATCGAGGCGGTCGTGCCGGCAATTGAGATTTGCGATCATCGCTTCAAGTCCTGGAAAGCGGTTTCCCTCGAAGAAATTATTGCCGACAATGCATTCCATGGGGCGCTGGTCCTGGGCGAACCTGTGGCGGACTGGAGAGAGTATGATTACCTGACACACGAAATTTCGCTTTCTTTTGGCGGCGAAATTGTCGGTCGGGGGCCTGGAGCTTTAGTGCTCGGACACCCGGTACAGAGCGTAATGTGGCTCGCCAACAAGCTTATCCAGCACGAAAAGCATCTTAAGGCCGGAGACATCGTTGCTGCCGGGACGTGCACGGGATTGCACTACGCGAACAATGCCAGTCGCGTCAGTGCCTCATTGGGCGAGATTGGTGAAGTGTCCTTCGATTTCGAATAGATGCAACTCAGAACAATATTGATCGATTGACGACACCGATCAGCTTCGGCTCTCAGGGGCAATGCGGACTTAGGCCTGAAGCTCGATTAAGCGCGATGAGTGCCAGAAGCGGCCCTTCGCAAAATCCCAATGAGTTGCAGACCGTCTCGGGATTTAAGCACCAACTCGCTGCCAGGGAAGAAGTAAAGGATCCGCGAGAATTTACCTGCGCACCTATCTTGGCATTATGTTAAGTTTTTTTGCGAATAATTCGCAATAGCATTTACGTTATGAAAAAATTTGCGAGATGAATTCATGGACAAGGGACTTGAACCGTTGAAAGGGACTGCGGATCGTCCAATTGAACGGCGCCCGACTGTCAGTCATTCGCAGCAGACCTTTGACGATCTTCAGACTAGTTTATCGGACGCCACGGAAGCCTTGTTCCAGGCAAAAGAGCAATTGAAATTTGAGACTGACGCACGCAAGAGGGCTGAGACCGCCCTGCGCGCGAGCCGGGACCAATTGGCCGCCTTCCAGGACGGCATATTCCTACTCGAGCGGGACGGAACAATTCTTGAAGTCAATCAGATCGGGGCCGAACGGTTTGATATGAGCGTTGATGAAATGTTGGGCTGCTCCATTTTCGACCTCATGCCACCGGAGTTGGCGCAATCCAGACGAGCAAGTCTGGCACAAATTGACGCCGGCGGAACCTTTGAACTTCTAGATCAGCGGGATGGAAGATGGTTCGAGAGTTTGGTTTCACCGGTTTCCTTCGCCGACGGCAAGGTCGATAGGTTTGTGGTAATTTCCAGTGACGTAACCGATCGCAAGCTTGAGACGGAGGCCAGAAAGAAGAGCGAGAAGCGCTTTCGTGATTTCGCAGAATCCACTTCCGACTGGATTTGGGAGACGGATGCCGACAATCGATATACCTTGCTCTCAAGCCCTTCGCAAACCGGCGTCGAGATGCCTGAACAATGGTATCTCGGTAAATCAGTCAGCGAGATCGTAGACGAGTTCTACGAACGCGCCGAATGGCAACCCTATTTTGAGGACTTTGAGGCGAGACGATCCTTTCGTGACTTGGTGCTTCGCAGAACCGGAGAAGACGGTGGAACACAATGGATTAAGACCAGTGGTCGCCCCTACTTCGACGCCGACGGAAACTTCCAAGGTTTTCGCGGCACCGCCTGCGATTTTACCGAGCACAAGTTGGCGGAAGACGCATTGCGCCACAGGGAAGAATTGCAGCGCCGGTTGATGACGGCGATCGACGGTGTAGGCGAACTCATCTCGATTTACGATTCCGATGATAAGCTTGTTTTTGCCAATCAAGCGTTGCGCGACCCCAAAAATGGGCTGGCGGACATCCTCTACCCCGGCATTACCTTCAAGGAACTCATCGACGTTCTTGTCAAAAATAATACCCCGTTAGATGCGGTAGGGCGGGAGGAAGATTGGCTTAAGGAACGGACGTGGAAAGGTAATCCCCCCGAAAATTAGTGGTGTTTATGAGTAGAATTTTCTTGGCATATATTTG
>JABIRL010000095.1 GCA_018667855.1 Rhodospirillaceae bacterium | reverse complement strand
GCCAGGGCCACGGCCTCGTCGACCAGATTGTCGTGGGCGACCAGGCGGTCCGCCAAGCCCAGTTGTACCGCTTCCTCACCCGGGATCATGCGCGCGGTCAGGGCCACTTCCGAGGCATTGCCCCAACCCATGCGCTGCACCAGATAGTGGGAAGAGGCCAATTCGGTGACCACGCCCATCTTAACGAAAGCACAGGAGAATTTGGCTTTTTCGGACGCCATGATGTAATCGCAGGACAAAATCTGCGTCAACCCGACACCGATGCAGGCGCCGTTGACGGCGGCGATCATGGGTTTGGCCGCGCGCACCGCCTTGACCCAGTTGGCGGCCGTGGAGGGACGTCTGGGGCCATCGTCGTCGAGTTGTTTCTTGAACATGGCGCCGATGTCGGCCCCGGCGCAGAAACCGCGCCCCGCGCCGGTGATCACCATGGCGCCCATGCCGGGGTCGTTGTTGACCCGATCCATGGCATGCAGAATTTCGTCCCGCATAGCGTGGGTCCAGGCGTTCATCTTGTCCGGCCGGTTCAAGGTGATCAAGCCCACCTCGCCCTCGGCGCCGCGCTGTTCGAATAGAATCAGTTCATAATCCATGGCGTTTCCTCCCGACACACAATCAGACATAGACCCAATATAGAGGAAACCACCGCCCGGAGGCGATGGTTTCCAATAAATTTCAGAAATTTAGGGTGGAAATTATTCGGCGGCTTCCGCCTTGGCCATCTTGTCGTTGACCCGCGGCATGACCTCGGTGGCGAACAGGCGCATGGAACGCATGGTGTCCTCGTGAGACATGCCGCCGAATTTCATCTCCGCCATCCAGTGATTGACGCCGGCTTCCTGGGCGTAGGTAACGATGCGGTCGGCCACCTGTTCGGGATCGCCGAAAGCGCTGCCCCATTCGGCCAGATCGTCATAGGTGACCTTGGCATGGTTCTTGCGCACTACGTCATAGATCTCATAGCCCTTATGGATCTTCTTGCCCGGCGCGCCCGGCAGAACTTTCTGGAACAACTCGTGATACCAGATCGCATGCACTTCGGCTGTTTTCTTGGCTTCTTTTTCGGTTTCGGCAACGAATGTCTGCATCAGCATGGGCTGATCCATGGCCAGAGGATCGCGGCCAGCGTCGCGCATATACTTGGTGTATTCGGCGAATTGTTCCTGCACCACATTCATTGAGGTAAATCGCGGCGCCCGCAGGATCGATAGACCGTGCTTCGCCGCCAACTGATAGGACGGCGGAGAGACGGCGGCCATATAGATCGGCGGATAGGGGTCTTGCACGGGACGGGGATAAAGTTCAACGTCATCCACGGTCCAGAATTCGCCGCTATGCGAGAACTTTTCGCCCTTGAAACATTTCAGCAGAATATCCATGGCCTCGAAAAAGCGTTCCCGTGAGGTATCGGGAGAAATGCCGAAGCCGCCGAATTCGCCAGGTTGGTAGGCCCGTCCCACACCGAGCAGCAGGCGGCCATCGCTGAGGCAATCGACCAAGGCCGCCTGTTCCGCGACCCGTACGGGATGGTTCAGGGGTAATAGAACGACTGCCGTACCGATTTTTATCTTTTTCGTGCGCTGGGCGATGGCGGCGGCCATGGTCAGGGTATCGCCGAGGATGCCGTATACGGAAAAATGATGCTCCGGCAGCCAAATGGAATCAAAGCCCAACTCTTCGGCTAGTTCAACCTCTTCGATGAACTCCTTGAAGACCTGGGACTGGGGGATGCTTCCGTACTCGCTGAACAAATACATCATTCCGAATTTCATGGCGTTTCTCCTATGGTGCCGCTTTTTTGAATTTTTCTAACGTTTGTTAGAATATTATGGAAAAGCATGAAGGTCAACACGCGACACCCTTTCCACAGTTAGAAAGCCATGATTTAATCCGAACCAAAGGCAAGGATCGGTGGAAACAATTGAAAAACGCACGGGTGATTATAACGGGCGGTACCGACGGCATCGGTTTCGTTACCGCGGAAGAACTGGCGGTGCGTGGCGCGAATGTGACTCTGGTGGGGCGCAACGAACAGAAATGCATCGATACAGTCGCCATCATCAAAAACACCACGGGCAACCCAAACATCTCCCATGAACTGGCCGATCTATCCTTACTCCGGGATGTTCGCGAACTGGCTGAGCGGTTACTTGCAGATCCCACCCCCATAGATATCCTGGTGAACAACGCCGGTGGCTATTACCAAAAACGCCAACAGACCGACGAAGGTCTGGAACAAACTTTCGCCCTCAATCACATGGCTTACTTCGTATTGACTAATTTGTTGCTGGAGCGAGTACACGAAGCCGGGCAAGGTCGCATTATCAATGTCGCATCCGGGGTCCACAAGATGGGCAAGTTGAATTTTTCGGACCCCCAGGGTCGTGTCAGTTACAAGGGCTGGCCGGCATACTGCCAATCCAAGCTGATGAACGTGATGTTTACCAATGCCCTGGCCCGACGCCTGGAGGGCACGGCAACGACCGCCAACAGTCTGCATCCCGGCTTCGTCGCGTCCAAATTCGGCCATAACAATACCGGCTTCGTCGGTCTGATGATGCGGATGTCTCAGGCCGTCATGGCGATCTCACCTCAAGCCGGCGCAAAAACGTCGGTGCATCTCGCCACCGATCCCGAGCTGGCGGCGACCAGCGGACTTTATTTCGAAAAAAGCCGGGAAACGGCCTCTTCGCAGGACAGCCTTAATGTGGAGGCGCAGGAGCGATTGTGGAAGTTAAGCGAGGAAGTCGCGGCCTCGATAGCTTAGTTTCTGCCATTCGCGTGCGGCATTAAGGCGCCGAGAACTGTGCGGTGAAACGGCGTATCGATGCCATGCTTTTCGCCCAGGCGGCAGATCGTGCCATGCAGCCATTCGACCTCCAGTCGCCGGCCGGCTTCCAAGTCCTCGACCAAGGATCCGCGCCAGGTATCCGGCATGGTGTCCCGAATGAAAGACGATGTGGCCTGGAAGTCACCGTCACCCATTTCGATACCTTCGGCCTGGGCAACCGCGATCACTTCCGCCAAGGCTTCACCGATAAGACGCCAACTTGCCGATGTTTCACGAATGCGACCCATGGGCACCCGGGTCAGGATGCTCAAGCCAGCGGCGGGCGTGAGCATGAGGAACTTACGCCACAGTTCCAGTAGAATATCCGGGCTGATCTTTATATCCAGCGCCGCCTTTTGGGCAAGTTCGCCGAACCTACGCATCCTCGGACTATCCTGACCATCCGGTTCGCCCAAAGTCATGCCATTCATGGCATTATGCTGGATCACGCCGGGTGCGGCGATCTCGCCATTGATCAGCGCGACGCCCGGAACACTGTGCTCCGCGCCTGCGATCTCCGAAATTATAGCGGGCGTTTCAACACCATTTTGCAGGGAAACAATGCCGGTTTCCGGCCCCACCATGGGCATCAAATCTCTCACCGCCGTTTCAACGTCATAGAGTTTGACGCCGAGAAACACCAAATCCATGGGGCCTACCGCGCCGGGATCACCCGTGGCCTTGGCTGGATTGATATGCAGATCACCCTGGGGGCTGGTGACTTTCAGGCCATTTTGCTGGATTGCCGCCAGGTGCGGACCCCGGGCAATGAATGTGACGTCGGCGCCGGCCTCCGCCAATCGCGCGCCCACATAGCCGCCCATGGCGCCGGTCCCCATTACCGCAATTTTCATCCAATCCCCCGCCGTACAAATTTATCCTCCCGCCGAGTGTAACCCATGGCGGGGTGGGCAACAATTTTACTTCGCGGTCCGGCTTCAGGCGGCCTTGTCCGTCAACTGCCGCATGATACGACGACGCGCCGGTTTGAAGATATTGCCCAAGCGCAGCAGCCCGTTGCGGGCCACGCGAGCGGCGGGGCGATCGTCGGTGTACAGCCCTACCAACACGTTGGTGCCCAGATAGATCGGCCGGGCCGCGCGATTATGTGCCACGTGATAGCGGCGCAGACCCGGCGCGGCGCCGATATCGCCGCCCCTGCCCCGTGCCGCCCTGATCTGGTGGGCCAGGGTGACGGCGCCGCGCAGGCCAAGATTGAAGCCGTGCGCGGTGACCGGATGCATGCCCACCGCCGCATCGCCAACCAGTGCGAAGCGTCGGGCGAAGAAACGATCGGCGTAAACGGCGACCAGGGGATAGATATGACGCCCGCCGCTCAGACCCATGGCGCCAAGGCGCTGGCCGAACCGTGCCGTGATATCGCGGTTGAATTCGTCTTCCCCCATGGCCATGACCTCGGCCGCCCGATCCGACGGCAGGGTGATCACGACGGAACTTTGCCTGCCCGCAAGGGGCAGCACCGCCAGGGTGCGGTCGTAGTGAAAACATTCAAAGGCGGTATCGTCATGGTCCTGCGCATGATCCATGCGGCAGACGATACAGCTGCGGCCGAAATCGCGCATGCGGGCCGGGATGCCGAACTGGCGCCGGGTCTCAGAAAAGCGGCTGTCGGCAGCCACGAGCAATGAAGCCCGCAGGCGCCGGCCATCATCCAGCACCACCCAGGCCGCGCGTTCGTCGCTGCCGGCGGCAACGACCGTCCGATCCGGGATCAATTCGCCGTTCCCGGCCGCTTCGAATGCCCTGAAGGCGGCCCGGCGGATCAAATGATTGGCCATGATCGGCCCCAGATAATCCTTACCCATCTCCCGGTGATCGAAATGCAGGGCATAGGGAGAGGTGCCATTGATAACCCTGGCATGGCGGATCACGGCGATCTCTTCGGGCGGAATATGTGACCAGATTCCCAGCTCGCCCATGGTCTGTTCCGAACGGTGGGTCAGTGCGATATCACGGCCGTCAACGGGTGGATCGGCCAACACATCCCGCGGCAGCTTTTCCACGATGGCTATTTTCAGACCGCATCCAGCCAAGGCACGGACAAAACTCAGGCCCGCCGGTCCCGCACCCACGACGATGATATCATAAACCTCCGTAGGGAAGTCGGGCGGCATCTTTCGATCCATTGCATCCTCCCCCATCACATCCTCCAAATGCCACATTCGCTCATTCGCAATAGAGCAGATCAGCCGGCGGGACGTCTTTGATCAAAATCAAGATAAATCAAGATATGGCGGATCAATCCAGTATTTCGATCTGTTCGGGATGGGTCGCTTCGATGGATGGCCCGTTGTAATACTTCAACCACCCCCGTACCCGGACCCGGCGGCCCGGCAGAGCCGTGTGATCAAATCCCGCCTTGTCAAACAATCTGCGGTCACGGGGCGCAACAGTGATGGTGAAGTCATCACGCCAGTTCGGGCCGAAATTCAGATAAACCCGGCCGCGCACCTTGGCTGAATTCAAAACCGTGCCCTCGATCAGGAAAAAACCGTCCAGGCCGCCGCGAAGATCCTCCTGTTGCCAGATACGATACCAGCGATGGCCCCAGATCCCGGCCCTGGCGGCGCGGGCCGCCTGTTCCGCCGCCAGCATTTCCGGCACCACCGCCCGGTTGTCGCGAAAGCTATAGACCCGCGCCATGCCAAGGCGAAGCAGACGTTCCTGAACCCACAGGCCATCGTCGCGATGCAAATGCGCCAGCGACCGGCCGTATCGATCCTTGCGCCGGCCGCCGTAAGACAGGTTGACAATGTGGCCCAGAGTGAGGCTTTCCAAAGCTTTTTTTGCATCTTTCGCCAGTGGCCAGGTCTTGAAGTTGCGCCGGCCCAGAGGCAGTTTCGGCGCCTGTATTCCGACTAGCCGCACCTGCACCCCGTTATCGAGAAACAGAGTATCGCCATCCACTACATCAACGACCCGGCCCTGGCCGCTTTTGACCAACGCGCCCGCGCCTGCCTCGACGGCGCTGAACAACAGGATGATGGTTAGGACACGAAATATCATGTCGGCTTATAGCATTGCCGGTGCCGCCATGCTTCCCCCCGACGGTACATTGGCATAAACTCCGGGAAATTCTCGAAAGGATTGGGCGGATGAGGCTGCAGGGGATCTTATGGCTGGGTGTCTTTGCCCTGTTGTTGCTGGCGCAACCGGCGCGGGCGGGGGACCCGGATTTTATTGCCGTCAGCGGCGGCGTATTTGATCTGGGCAAGGACCAAACGGCAGCGGAGGGTCGGATCGAATATCGCTCCGATATCCGGTTGCTGTTTTTCAAGCCGTTCGGCGGTCTCATGGGGACCTCCGATGGCGGCGCTTACGGCTATGCCGGCGTGTTGGTGGATATTTTTTTTGGCCGCCGCATGGTCGCGACACTGAGTTTCGCACCCGGCGCCTATGCCAAGGGCGACGGCAAGGACCTGGGCCACGATCTGGAATTCCGCAGCCAGCTTGAAATCGCCTATCGTTTTGACGACCGCTCCCGGCTGGGGATGTCGTTCTCGCATTTGTCGAATGCATCCATCGGCGACAAGAATCCTGGTACGGAAAGTCTGATGCTGACCTATGCCATCCCCGTACGGAAGTTATTGGGTGATTGATAATTTTCCCCGTCCAATATTCCACCGCAGTCAAATCACTTCGCAACACTGGCAAATTAATCGGATCTTCTCATATGAAATATTGCATCGGGCGCCGCCATGGTGTTTGTGCGACGGATTAGCCTCATCCAGGCTAGGCCCGTAAATATCGAGTCGAAGATGAAAAAAAACCACGAGTTCAAAATATACGCCATGGTCCTATTTGGCCTCGCCCTATATGTGGGGACGTTCATCATTGCCTGGAACTCGACGGAAGCGTACCGCGCCAATATAAATCGCCCGCTATCGTCCAACTCGGCGACGGTTCAGAACAGTCTGAAATAACCTGATCGTTGACAGGCGCCAGATTGCCTGCTGTCCCGCCGCCTCTATTTCTCGACATCCTGTTGCTACCCATGAACGCTATGCCCGCGGCGGCGCCACGTCCTGCGCCAAGAAGGTTCATGGACGCGTCATGGTTTCAACTTTATAGTCGAATTAGTCCAGAGAATTCAGAGGCGTTGCCGGGAATGTTTGAAGTATTACCGTAGCCCCATTCACCGAATTGACAGCTTTGCGAAGGGCAAAACCGATAGACATGGCCAAGTCGATCGACCAACTGCTTGAGGTTGGCATAAATAGACTCCACGAAACCTTTATCCTTTGGGATTCAAAAGACCGCCTTGTGCTCTGCAACGACCGTTTCCGGGAGGTCAACGAGGCTGTCGCCGACCTCCTGCATCCGGGCACGACTTATGAGGCGTTCCTGCGTGCCGGTGTTGCCAGGGGATGCTACCCGGAGGCGCTGGGGCAGGAAGAACAATGGATTTCGGTACGGATAAGCCAGCACAGAAACCCGAAAGGCCCGGTCGAGGTAAAGCGTGAAGACGGCCTTTGGCTACTGATTGACGAGCAAGAAATGCCCGACGGCGGCATTGTCAGCATCGCCACTGACGTCACGGTCCAAAAAGCGGCGGAAGAAGCACTGCGCGCATCGGAAATACGGTTTCGCCAACATGCGTCAGCAACGTCCGATTGGTTATGGGAAACTGATGCGGAACGGCGTTACACCTACATATCGGACGTCATGGAAGACAAGTTGGGGCGGCGCGTCCAGCAGTATCTCGGTACTACAGTCGATACCAACATTGAGGATGTTTATAAGCGCGCGGAATGGCAACCGTTTTTTGACGCCTTCGAGGCGCGACAGCCATTTCGCGACTTGACGGTCAAACGGCGCGACCCCGATGGCACGGAACAATGGATTCGCACCAGCGGCGTTCCTTTTTTTGATGTCGACGGCGATTTTTTGGGGTATCGGGGAAGTAGCTCGGATGTTACCGAATATGTTGAGGCCGAACAGCGGCTTGCCAATCTGACCACCGCGATCAACCGGAAAAATGAAATCGTCATCCTCTACGACGCCGATGACAGATTGGTCTTTTGCAATGATGCGTTTCGCGATTTCAATACCGACATTGCCGATCTGATCCGGCCGGGCGTCACATTCGAGGAACTGACACGCGCGAGTCTGGAACGAGGTTTGATAACTGAAGCCCTTGGCCGGGAGGAAGATTGGCTGCAACAACGGCTGGAACGGCATCGCAACCCCGAAGGGCCGGTTGAACTGGAACGTCATGGTGGTGTATGGCAGCTCATTCAGGAACAATGCCTTGAAGACGGCAGCGTTGTCTCGATTGTCCTGGATATAACCGATCGCAAACGGGCGGAGGAGGCATTGCATGACAACGAGCGGCAACTTCGTTTGATCACGGATGCCGTGCCCGCGGTCATAATTTATTTCGATGCGGATCTACGATTTCAATTCGTCAACAAGACCGCCGAGAGCTGGTACGACCGTCCGGCGGCGGAACTTATCGGCCGGACCTCAGCCGAGGTTGTCGGCACAAAACGGGCCGCAACGGCCTCCGCCCGGCTGGAAGCCGCGCTGGCGGGCGCACCGCAAGAATATGAGGCCAGGCATACCTATCCCGATGGACAGATTCGTGATGTGAATGGAACCTATGTTCCCCATTTTAATGCGGCAGGTCATGTCGTCGGGATTTATACCCTTGTTCTGGACGTTACAGAGAGGAAGCGTGCCCAAGACGCATTGCGCGACAGCGAGCAGCGTTTTCGAACCGTGTTCGATCATGTTCCGGCCGCCATCGCGCTCAAGGACAGCCAAGGGCGGTATGAATTGATTAATAAACCTTACGAGGAGTATTTTCAAAACAAGGCGGAAGCCGTCCTCGGTAAAACGTCGGCGGATTTTTATCCGCCGGAAATAGCAGCAAGGCTTGCGGAAAACGACCGGAGTGTCGCAAAATCCAAAAGCGTCATGACCGAAGACACCAAGGTCACGCAGCCACATTTGCCCATGCGCCATGTTCGGATCACAAAGTTTCCGGTTTTTGAACAATCGGGCAAGGTATCCGGTGTCGGCACAATCGCCATTAATATATCCGCCGAAAAGGCTGCCGAAGAACGGCTGATACAAAGTCAGAAGATGGAAGCCGTGGGCCAATTGACCGGCGGCATCGCACATGAATTCAATAATTTACTGCAGGTCGTTGCCAGCTATGTCGGACTATTGGAAGAAGACCTCCCCCTGAATGCGGAAACCAAACAGGCCTTTGATGCGATAAACCGGAATGTGACGCGGGGCGCTGATCTGACCGATCGCCTGCTGTCCTACTCGCGGCAGCAACCGTTGGCCCCGCGTTCGTTGGACGTCATCGATGTGCTGAAAGAGATGCAGATCATGCTACGGCAGACTTTGGGCGAAAGGATCAGGGTCGAAACCGCGCCACTGATAAATATCTGGCCAGCCGAGGCTGACCCCAACCAATTGGAAAACGCCCTGTTGAACCTGGCATTGAATGCCCGCGATGCCATGCCCGATGGTGGTGTCATCAAGCTTTCCGCCGAGAATATTCAACTGACGGCAGAGGACGCAGCCGCCCGTGAAGATACCACGCCGGGTGACTACGTGATGTTAGCTGTAACCGATAACGGCAGTGGCATGACGGCTGAAAGTATGAATCGCGCTTTTGAGCCATTTTTTAGCACCAAGGGAGTGGGCAAGGGCACGGGACTTGGCCTCAGCATGGTTTATGGCTTCGCCAAGCAATCGGGCGGCTTCGTCGAGATCGACAGCGAGGTGGGTCAAGGCACGACAATGCGCTTGTACTTGCGGCGCCCCATCAAAACTGACAATAATGACACGTCCGAGGCGGAATTGCCGCCGCGCGCCACGTCCCGCAATATCGGTACCATTCTTTTGGTCGAGGACGATAACGACGTCCGCGCCTCCTTGGCAGCGCAATTGACCAGCATGGGGTACCAGGTGATGGAGGCCAAGGACGGAGCCGATGCCCTGGCCGCCTTCGTCGAAGCGAAGCACATTGATTTGCTGTTTACCGACGTGGTGATGCCGGGCGGATTAAGCGGTCTTGATCTGGCGCGCCAACTTGTGGCGCTTCGTCCCGGCCTCAAGATTCTCTACACAACCGGCTACAGTGAAGACGTCGTGGCCGAGACCGGGCAAATCCAAGACGGCGCGTTCTTCCTGCGCAAGCCGTATAACAAGGCAAGGCTGGCTGCCACCATTGCCGCAATTTTGAATTGATCCGCATACACTGTACTCAGACTGTACGCTGCCGTACATCGACCTCAACAGGTCTAATCGATATCGCCCAAGAACTTCAGCAGCGCCGCATTAACTTCGTCGGGGCGTTCCTGTTGCACCCAATGTCCGGCCCCTTCGATCATCTCTACCATTCGTAAATCCGCCAGTTTCTCGCTCATCGTGGCGACGAGATCCACTCCGGGAACGAAATTCAGAACCGGCTCCAGGGTGCCGGCAATGAAGGCCGCCGGCTGCAGTAATTGCTGTTCGGCCAGGGGTGAGAGCAGCGCGAAATCCGGATGCCAATTGCGGTAACGGTTGAGGGGGCCGCGAAAGCCGCTGGCTTCGAACTGGGTGACGTAATAGTCCAGATCTTCGCCCGTCATCCAGGCCGGAAATTCGCCGGGATCCGCCATGCCATCCAATAACCTGGCATTGGCGGGTTTGCTCGCCGGCGTCATCGCCCGCAACCCTTCGCCGGAGATCCAATAATAGATCTTCCGTAATGTATCCCGCACGTCCGCTTCCAGTTCCGCTTCCGCTACGCCCGGTTCCTGGAAGTAGATCTGATAGAAGAACTTATCCTTGTATATCTGCTTGGCCACATCGATGAACGGCGCCGGGCCGGGTCCGGTATAAGGCACGCTCAACCCCGCCACGGCGCGAACCTTTTCGGGATGCAATAGCGCTGTGTTCCAGGCAATGGGCGCGCCCCAATCATGGCCGATCACCACCGCCTGCTCCGCCCCCAAAGCCGTGATCAATCCGGCCATGTCCGCCGTGATGCTGGCCATGTCATAGGCCTCGATCTCATAGGGCTTGTCGGATCCGCCATAGCCCCGCACATCCGGTGCCGCGACCTGGTATCCCGCTTGCGACAGCGCCTTGATCTGATGCCGCCAGGAATACCAGCTTTCCGGCCAGCCATGGATCAACACCACCAACGGACCTTCACCTGATATGGCAACACGCAGATTCAAACCATTGGTTTCAATCAGTTTAAACTCTTGATCCATGGCGAAACTTTCTACAGTCGGGCAACGCCGAAACTGTTCGGGTTAAGGCTGCGGCGGGCTTCTTCGTCACAAACGGACAGCAATAATCCCAGCGCCTGACGGCTGTCGCGCGGGTCGATCAGGCCGTCGCTCCACATCCGCGCCGTGTAGTAAT